>JBBRZC010000015.1:0-32777 GCA_038237075.1 Actinomycetales bacterium | reverse complement strand
CGCCTGAAGAGCGTCAGCCCGGTCTCCCGCTGGAGCGCGGTGATCTGCTGGCTGATCGCCGATGGCGTGTAGCCGAGGTTGGTGGCGGCGGCCTGGATCGAGCCGCTGGCCATGACCGACCGGAAGACCCGGAGACGATGCGTGTCGAGCATGGTCCGATGATACAGCGAAACTTAATGGAAGGTAAGCAACCATCGCTTGTGCTGAAGCGTTGCCAGGCGGATCATGGGAGACATGCACCCGAACCAGCTCATCTCCCTCAACTCCCTGCGCATGGCGGTCGAACGCCGTCGTCGCGGACACCTCGCGGGGCGCGCCTGGTCGCCGGCTCGCGACCGCGACCTCGACCGGATCGCCTGCGACCTCATGGTCATGTCCCAGTCCGGATGCGGTCCCGTCCGCCACCGCTGAGCCTCTCCTGGGCCGGTCAGGAGCAAGAACGCAGCTCTGACCGCAACACAGCTCTGACCGCAACACATGGAGCAGTGCGGGCGCCGCGACCTCCTGCCAACCCACGCGCCAACCCACGCGAGCGGCGGTGCTCCATCCGAAGAGGCCATCGCGTCAGCGCACGCTGACACTGTTGGCGCGTGCGCAGTGTCGAGGCCGACTCCAGTCTGGTCAGATCCAGCCGCGCCGCTTCATCACGGCATACAGGGTCGCTGCCAGCCCGACGATGATGACCGACGTCGCGACGACACCGGCTGGCTGGCCGAAGCCCGGGTAGGGCACGTTCTGGCCGAACCAGCCCGTCACGGCGGTCGGGACGGCGATGATCGCGGCCCAGCCGGTGAGCTTCTTCATCACCATGTTGAGCCGGGCGTCCTGGAGTGACAGCGTCGTCTCGAAGACCGTCGTCACCATGTCCCGCAGCGACTCGGTCCACTCCGAGGCGCGCAGCACGTGGTCGTAGAGGTCCGCGTACCACCCGTCGAGGGCGTTCCCCTGCCGGTCGGCCTCGGTCCGGTGGCGCAGCACCGCGTTGACGACCTCGCGCATCGGCAGCACCACCCGGCGCAGCTCCACGAGCTCCTTGCGCACCCGGTAGGTCCGTTGCTGTGTCTCGTGCGTGCGGTCGCGTTCGTCGAACAGCCCGTCCTCGAGCGACTCGATCGCATCGTCGAGCTGCTGGATCGTGGCGAAGTGCCCGTCGACGATGACGTCGAGCAGCCCGTGGAGCAGGGCGCCGGACCCGAGGGCCAGGAGCTCGGCGTTCTCCTCCCAGCGCTCGACGACGGTATCCATGTCGAAGACCGCGTTGCGGCGCACCGTGACGATGCCTCGCGGCAGCACGAACGCCGACACCCGGGTCAGCTGCAGCCGCGACTCCAGGCCTCTCGCGTTGGGGTCGGGCTCGGCCTCGAGCATCGTCGCGTATGCCGTGACGAAGGTGTGCGTGGGGTGCCGGGTCGCCTTGGGGCGCTCCGAGCTGGCCACCGCGTCCTCGACGGCGTGCCGGTCGAAGGACAGCTCGTCCGCCAGCGCCTGGAGCCGTTCGTGGTCGGGCTCGCAGAGGTCGACCCAGACGAGCGCACCCTCCTCGTCGAGATGGTCCGACACATCCGCGAGCGGGAAGTCCTCTTGCTCGAGCTTCCCGTCTCGCCAGAGCCGGGTGCGCACTCCGTTGGTCTGCACCGCAGACACTTCTGTCGTCACAGGGGCAGTCTGCCCTGCCCCGCTGGGGCGCAGAGCCGACGACGCGGCCCGGCTACCATTTCCCGGTGACGACCACGGCAACGACGCCCACCCACCCGCTCGTGACGAAGCACGCGGAGGTCCTCGACCAGGCCCGCGCCGCGCTCGCCGGACGCACCTGGTTCTCCCGCTACCCGGAGTCGCCCTCGCCCCGCGTCTACGGCGAGTCGGCGGCGGCCGACGGCCTCGCGGCATACGAGGCTCGCCTCGGCCGGGCGTATGCCGGGCTCGCGGGTCAGCCTTCGGTCGGCACCGTCCGCGGGTCGGAGGTCTCCCCCTACGGGCCGACGCTGGGGGTGACCTACCCGCGTCTTGACCTCGACCCCGCCCTCGCGGCGGCGACGGTCGCCGGGGTGGCCTGGCGCGACGTCGGGCCCCGGGTGCGGGCCGCGGTCTGCGTCGAGATCGTCGACGAGATCAACCGGCACTCGTTCGAGATCGCCAACGCGGTGATGCACACGTCGGGCCAGCCGTTCGTCATGGCGTTCCAGGCGAGGGGCCCGCACGCGCAGGACCGGGCGCTGGAGGCGGTCGTCGCCGGGCTCGTCGAGCAGGAGCGGGTGCCGACGTCGGTGCTGTGGGAGAAGCCCGGACGTGACCGGGCCGGCAACGACGCCCCGCTCCGGATGCAGAAGGACTACCGGATCGTGCCGCGAGGGATCGCCCTCGTCATCGGGTGCAACACCTTCCCGACGTGGAACGCCTACCCCGGGATCTTCGCGTCGCTCGTCACCGGCAACCCGGTCGTCGTCAAGCCGCACCCGCGAGCCGTCCTGCCCCTCGCGATCACCGTCTCGCTCGCGCAGCGAGTGCTCTCGGAGCACGGGTTCGACTCCGCGCTGGTGCAGCTCGCGGCCGAGGCCGACGGGGAGGGACTGGCGCGGACGCTCGCCGAGCGGCCGGAGATCGCCATCGTCGACTACACCGGCGGGTCGGCCTTCGGCGAGTGGCTCGAGCGCGAAGGAGCGACACGCGGCGCCCTCGTCTACACCGAGAAGTCCGGGGTCAACACCGTCGTCGTCGACTCGACCGACGACCTGCGCGGGATGCTCGGCAACCTCGGCTTCTCGCTGTGCCTCTACTCGGGGCAGATGTGCACGACCCCCCAGAACGTCTACGTGCCTGCAACGGGCATCGAGACCGACGAGGGACACCTGTCCTTCGACGAGCTCGGCGCCCGGCTGGCGGGCGCGGTGACCCGGCTCACCGCGGACGACGCGAAGGCGGTCGAGCTGCTGGGCGCCACGGTCAACCCGCAGGTGCGGGCCAACGCGGCCGGGCTCGTTGAGCGGGCCGAAGAGGCGGGCGGCTCCGTCGTCCTCGACTCACGTCGGGTCACCCACCCGTCCTGGCCGGACGCCGTCGTGCAGGCGCCCGGCCTGATCGGCGTCGACGTCGAGCGCGAGGACGTCTACACGCAGGAGTGCTTCGGGCCGGTGACCTTCCTCATCCGGACGGCGTCGACGACGCAGTCGCTGGCCCAGCTCACTGACACGGTGCGCGAGCACGGGGCGATGACGGCGGCGGTCTACTCGACGTCTCCCGAGGTCCTCGGCGCGGCCCGTGACGCGGCGGCGCGGGCCGGGGTCGCTCTCTCCGAGAACCTCACCGGGCCGGTGTTCGTCAACCAGACCGCGGCCTTCTCCGACTACCACGGCACCGGCGCCAACCCCGCGGCCAACGCCGCCTACGTGGACGCGGCGTTCGTGGCCAACCGCTTCCGGGTGGTCACGAGCCGCCGCCACGTCTGAGGTCAGGTGCTCGCGCGGATGACCTCGGCGTAGAACCGCCCCGAGTCCTTGACGACGCGCTGCTGGGTCTCGTAGTCGACCCGGATGATCCCGAACCGGCGGTCGTAGCCCCACGCCCACTCGAAGTTGTCGAGCAGCGACCACAGGAGGTAGCCCCGGACGTCTGCCCCGCCGGCGATGGCGTCGCTGATCGCCCCCAGGTGCCGGCGCACGTAGTCGACGCGCTGGTCGTCGTGGACCCGGCCGTCGGCGCTGACGACGTCGTCATAGGCGGCGCCGTTCTCGGTGACGATGAGCGGCTGGCCGGGGTAGGCGCGCGCCGTCCGGGTCAGCAGCTCGGTGAGCCCGGCGGGGTCGACGAGCCAGCCCATCTTGGTCCGGGGCCCTTCCTGCTGGACGAAGTCGACGTCGTCGACGCCGACCCACGGGCTGGCGGGGGCAGCCTGGTGGCCGTCCTCGAGGTTGCGGGGGGAGACGCCGTCCCAGTGCCGGGCGACGCTCGTCGTGTAGTAGTTGACGCCGAGCAGGTCGAGCGGCTGGTGGATGTGGGCGAGGTCGCCGTCCCGGACGAACCCCCAGTCGGTGACGGCGGCCGTGTCCGCGATGAGGTCCTCGGGGTAGGCGCCCTCGAGCTCCGGCCCGAGGAACGCCCGGTTGCCGAGAGCGTCGAGCCGGCGCACGACGTCGAGGTCGGCGGCCGACGTGGGGTCGGCGGGGTGGATGACGTGCAGGTTGTGGGTCACCGAGATCGGCGCGCCCGGCCGGGCGGCCCGGATCGCCTGCGCGGCCAGCCCGTGCGCGAGGTTGAGATGGTGCACCGCCGCGAGCGCGTCGGCGCCGTCCGTGCGGCCCGGTGCGTGGACCCCGGAGGCGTAGCCGAGGTAGGCGGAGCACCACGGCTCGTTGAGCGTCGTCCACAGCGCGACCCGGTCGCCGAGGCTCTGGGCGAGCTGTTCGGCATACGGGGCGAAGGCCTGCGCCGTGGCCCGGTTCGCCCACCCGCCGGCGTCCTCGAGCTCCTGCGGGAGGTCCCAGTGGTACAGGGTGAGGACGGGCTTGATGCCCGCGTCGAGGAGCTCGTCGACGAGGGCCGAGTAGAAGTCGATCCCCTTCTGGTTGAAGGGCCCTGACCCGCCGGGCTGGATCCGCGGCCAGGCGACGGAGAAGCGGTAGGCCCCCAGCCCGAGCTCCTTCATCAGCGCCACATCCTCGCGCATCCGGTGGTAGTGGTCGGCCGCCACGTCGCCGGTGTCGCCGGCCCGGACTTTGCCCGGCGTGTGCGAGAAGGTGTCCCAGATCGAGGCGGTCCGGCCGTCCTCGGTGACGGCTCCCTCGATCTGGTAGCTCGCGGTGGCGGCGCCGAAGAGGAAATCCTTGGGGAAGGACAGCGGGGCGTCGGTCATCTTCAGGATCTCCTGGTCTCGGGAGGCGGTCAGTGGTGGACGAGCTGGTTGGTCGAGCGCAGGACCGCCGGGTCGAGGAACCGGCTCGGGTCCAGCGTCCTGCGGCTGGCGACGTGGAAGGTGTGGCTCTCACCGGGCAGGAGGGTCATCCCCATGTCGTCGACGACAGCGTCCTGGTCGACCTTGTCGACGAGCAGGCACACGTCGCGCTGCACCGTGTCAGCGGTGACGTGCACGGCATACCCGTCGGTGGTCGCTTCGGCCGAGGTCGTCTTCCAGGCGGCGGTGAGCTCGAGGTCGCGGTCCTCGGCGAAGAACCAGAGCGCCCGCTCGGCCTCCGTCTCGGCGACGAGGACCTCGTCCGTCGTGGACCCCGCAGCCAGCAGGGCCGCGGCCAGCGGCACGACCGTGGTGCTCCGCGGCGCCACGGTGACCGCGACCGAGCTCACTGCCCGCTCCGCGCCGCCGAACGTCACGCGGCGCAGCTGGATTCGTGCTTCCCACGCCGTGTCGGTGTCGTTGCAGGCGGCCACGGCAAGGCCGTCGGCCCGCGGCTGGATGGTGAGCAGGCGGTCGGCGTAGGCGCGGCGCACGGCATACCAGAGCGGTTTGCGTCGGCTGTCGCCGTCGACCGCGGCCCAGGAGGTCACCGGCCAGCAGTCGTTGAGCTGCCAGACGATGGTGCCCATGCAGACCGGCTGCCACGAGCGGAAGTGCTCGATGCCGAAGCTCACGGCTCGCGCCTGCTGGACCGACATGGCCCAGTGCCACCCCTCGACGTCGGCCGGCACCTCGAGGTGCGGGGCGATGCCTCGGCTGAGCTTGCCGTCACCGTCCGCGGCCTTCTGGTGGCTGAGCATGCCTGGCGAGTCGTGGGCCATCGGCTCGTCGTGCACGGCCCGGGTCAGCGTCGCCCACGTCGGCGGCCCCTGGTACCCGAACTCACTGACGAACCGCGGGACATACGACCGGTATGCCGTGTAGTCCGTGGTGTTCCACACGTCCCAGATGTGCATGGTCCCGTGGGAGGGGTCGTTGGGGTGCCGGGCCTCGTCGAACGACCAGGGGCTGCCCGGGGAGTACGGGCGGGTGGGGTCGAGCTCGGCGAGCATCCGGGGAAGGACGTCGAGGTAGTAGCCCCGCCCCCAGGTGAGACCGTCGAGCTGCGGGCCCCAGTTCCAGTCGACGTAGCCCCAGAGGTTCTCGTTGTTGCCGTTCCACAGCGCCAGGCTCGCGCGGCCGCTGAGCCGGGCGACGACCTCGCGCACCTCCGCGGTGACCTCGTCGGCGAGCGGGGGCTCCTCGGCATAGGCGGCGCAGGCGAAGAGGAAGTCCTGCCAGACGAGGATGCCCTGCTCGTCGCAGACGTCGTAGAAGTCGTCGGTCTCGTAGATGCCGCCACCCCAGACGCGCAGGAGGTTCATCCCGGCGTCGATGCCCTGGCCGATGCTCCGCTCGTAACGGGCCCGGTCGACCTGGCTCGGGAAGCAGTCGTCGGGGATCCAGTTGGCGCCCTTGACGAGGATCGGCCGGCCGTTGACCGCGAGAGCGAACGGGGTGCCGTGGGCGTCGGGCGTGATGTCGAGCGCGACGGTCCGGAAGCCGATCCGCCGGTCTCGCCGGTCGAGCTCCTCGTCACCCCGGCAGAGAGTGACGACGAGGTCGTGCAGCGGCTGGGCGCCGTAGCCCCGAGGCCACCACAGCGCGACGTCGGGCACCGTCAGGGCCAGGGTGACGTGGTCGCCGTCGACGGTCACCGTACCGGCGACGCCGGCCGCCTCGGCGCGCAGCGTCAGCGGGGCGGTGGAGTCGGCAGGGCCGGCAGCCGTGGCAGCCGGAGCCCGGACGACATCGGCGTGCACCTCGACCCGACCGGTGGCGCCGTCCCTGGTGCCGTCGGCGGGGGACTCGACGGTCACGAGGGTGCGCAGGTCGCCGAGCCGGGCGTCCTGCCATCGCTCCACGTGGACGGACCGCCAGATCCCGGCGGTGACGAGGTCGGGGCCCCAGTCCCAGCCGAAGTTGCAGGCCATCTTGCGCACCGCGTTGAAGGGGTGCGCGTTGGTGTGCACCCGCGGGCCCTGGTCACGGCTGGCCTGCTCGGCGGCGTCGAGCTGGGCGGCGAAGTCGACGACGAGGTCGTTCGCGCCCTCATGGAGGAGCGCCGTGACGTCGAGGCGGTGGCTGCGGTGCATGTTGCGCGCCGAGCCGATCACCTCGCCGTTGAGCGAGACGTCGCAGACCGTGTCGAGGCCGTCAAAGACGAGCTCCGCCTGCCCACTGGGACCGCCGAGCGTCTCCGCCGGTGCGGTGACGGTCGTCGCATAGCGCCACGACGTCCGCCCGATCCAGGGCACCGCGGCCTCGTTCTCGTCGAGGTAGGGGTCCGGGATGAGCCCCGCGGCGAGGAGGTCGGTGTGGACGCATCCGGGGACTGTCGCCGCGACCGAGCGGCCCGCGAGCTCGGCGGGCACCGCCCCACCGGTCGCGGTGACGGTCCAGCCCGTGGAGACCTCGGTCCTCATTTGACGGCTCCTGCCGTGACGCCGGCGACGAAGTTCTTCTGCGCCAGGAGGAAGCCGATGACGACCGGCACGCTGACGACGAGGGAGGCAGCCATGATCTGGTTCCAATACACGTTGGTCTGGGTGGAGTACTGGCGCAGGCCGACGGCCAGCGTCCGGTTGGCGTCGGTCGTCATCACCGACGCGAAGAGCACCTCGCCCCACGACGTCATGAAGGCGTAGATCGCCACGGCGATGACCCCGGGCCGGGCGGCGGGGAGGACGACCCGCCACAGGGCGCCCATCGGTCCGCAACCGTCGACCATGGCGGCCTCGTCGAGCTCGCGGGGGATGGTGTCGAAGTAGCCGACGAGCATCCAGATCGCGAAGGGCAGCGAGAAGGTGAGGTAGGTGATGATGAGCCCGGTCCGCGAGCCCACGAGCTGCAGCCCGGTGGCCGAGTTGATGTTGACGAAGATCAGGAACAACGGCAGCAGGAAGAGCACGCCGGGGAACATCTGGGTCGACAGGACGGTCGTCGTGAAGAGCGTCCGGCCGCGGAAGCTGAACCGCGACACGGCGTATGCCGCGAGGATGGCCAGGAAGACGCTCGCCGCCGTCGCCACGGTCGCGACGATCGCGCTGTTGACGAAGTAGCGGGCCAGCGGCACCGTCGACCACATGTCGACGAACGGCGCGACCGTGAGCGTCGTCGGCCACCAGGTGAACAGGCCCGAGACGTCTCGCAGGGGCTTGAGGGACGACGTCACCATGGCGTAGAGCGGGACGACCGTGAACACCCCCATCACGGCGAGGACGACGGCGCGGAAGATCTTGAACCCTCGGGTATCACGCACGACGTGACCTCCAGTTCGAGGTGATGAGGTAGACCGCGGTCACGGCCAGGAGGAAGAGCAGGAGCAGGACCGACATCGCCGCGCCGCTGCCGAAGTTCCACGTGAGGAAGGACGCGTTGTAGATGTGGAAGGAGATGAGGTCGCCGGCCGGCGGCTGTGCCGTGCCGAACAGCACATAGGGGGTGTTGAAGTCGCTGAACGTCCAGAGGAAGAGGACGAGGACGAGCACCATGTTGACCGGTCGCAGCGACGGCAGGGTGATGTGCCGCCACTGGAGCAGGTTGTTGGCGCCGTCGACGGATGCGGCCTCGTAGAGCTCGGTCGGGATGCTCTGGAGCCCGGCCATGAGGGTGAGGAAGGCGAACGGCCACAGGCGCCAGACGGCGACGGTGACGACCGAGGCGAAGGCGTTGCCGCCGAGCAGCCAGAACGGGCGGTCTCCGCCGAGGAGGTTGAGGTTGTCCACGAGCACGTGGTTCACGAGCCCGGTGTCGCGCTGGAGCATGAAGTTCCAGATGAGGATGCCGGCGTATGCCGGGAGGGCGTAGGGCACGAGGAAGATCGTGCGGACGAGCCCCCGGCCCCGGAACGGCTGTTGGAGCGCGACGGCGGCCATCATGCCGAGACCCCAGGCGGACAGGACCGCGAGGAGCGAGAAGCCGAGGGTGACGAGGAAGGACTTGAGCAGGCCCGCCCCGATGCTGGAGTTGAAGTCCAGCGCGAGGCGGTAGTTGCCGAGCCCGGCATACGGTGCCTCGGACCAGTTGGCGATGTAGAACTTGGTCAGCTTGACGAAGCTGATCCAGATGCCGACGAGCATCGGCACGATGTGGATGAGCAGCTCCATGAGCACGGCCGGAGCCAGGAGCAGGTACGGCAGAAGCCGGTGCCGCCGTGGGGACGGGCGCTTCCACCCGCGGGTCTTGGTGCCGGCCTCGGCCGGCGTGGTGGAGAGGGGAGAAACGGTGGATGCCGCCACGGCATACCTCCTGCACGGTGGGGCTGGTGGTCTGCTCGGGGCGGGACCACCAGCGTCGTCCGGGCGTCAGCCAGATGCTTCTGGCTGACCGGTGCGGGTCAGCCGGGTCTCCCCGGCTGACCCGCATGGTCACTGCCGTCAGGCGATCAGCCAACGGCAGCGGCGACCTGGTCCTGCGCGTCCTTCAGGGCAGCCTTGACGTCGTCGGCCGAGACCGTCCCGCCGGTGGCGATCTTCGCGAACAGCGAGTTCATCGCCTTGCCGACCGTGCTCTCGAACTGGTCCTCGGCCGGCACGAGCGGGAGCGGCTTGGACATCGTCGAGTAGATGTTCTGGAAGGTCTTGGCCTCCTCGGGGTTGTCCGTGAAGACCGGGGTCTCACCGGTGAGCACGGGCAGGGTGGAGAACTGCTTGCCCAGGGTCTTCTGGGCGTCCGGGGAGGTCATGAACTTGACGAACTGGAGCGCGGCGTCCTTGTTCTTGGTGTTCTTGAAGATGGAGAGGTTGATCCCCGCGACGTGCGAGGCGACCTTCTGGCCGCTGGCCGGTGCCGGGAAGGGCACGACGCCGTACTCGTCGCTCTTCATGCCGTTGGACGCGAAGGAGTTGTCGGCGTTGTTCTGGTTCAGCACCATCGCGACCTTCTTCGTCGCGAAGTCGTTGACCGCCTTGACTCCGTTGTCGTACTGCGCGTTCGAGGTGTTGACGACCTTGTCCTTCTGCATGAGGTCGAGGTAGCGCAGCACGCCCTGGACGTTGCCGTCGGTGGTGAACGTCGGCTTGCCGGCCTTGTCGAACCACTCGGCCCCGTTCTGGGCCCCGTTGATGAACGCGAAGTGGACGTTCTCGGTGTAGCTGCCCGCCGCAAGCGCGAACCCGTAGGTGCCCTTGGCCGGGTCGGTCAGCTTCTTTGCGGCGGTGACCATCTCCTCCCACGTCGTCGGGGGGTTGAGTCCGGCGGCCTTGTACATCGCCTTGTTGTAGTAGAGCCCGTAGGCCAGGCCGTAGACCGGGACGGAGGTGACGTCCTTGCCCTGCGCGCCGCCGGTGTCGAGGGCGGTCTTGATGAACTTGTCCTGGCCGCCGATCGCCGTCATGGCCGTGCCGTCGAACGGCAGGAAGGCCCCCGTCGCCTGGAGCGAGGCCGCCCAGGTGTTGCCGATGTTGAGCACGTCGGGGCCGGAGCCGGACGTGATGGCGGTCTGGATGCGCGTCTGGAGGTCGTTCCAGCCGATGACCTCGAGGTTGACCTTGACACCGGTCGCCTTGGTGAACGCGTCGAGCTGAGGCGTGAGCACCTGCTTGTCGTTGTCGAGGCTGGTGCCCTGGTTGCTGGCCCAGTAGGTGAGCGTGGTGCCGGCGGCACCGCCACCGTTCGTCGATCCCGTGCTCGACCCGCTGCCGCCGCTGCACGCGGCGGCGCCGAGAGCGAGAGCGGGGAGGGTCGCAGCAACGATGAGTGAACGCAGTCTCACGTCAGACTCCCTTGTCTGATCAGGCCTCTGCTCTGGCTGCACGGAGTGGTGCGGCGATCACGAGGCAGGTGCTATCCAGTATGGGACGAACCGGTTAAGTCTCAACCTAACCGGTTAAGTTCGTGATCGGATCGTGACTTCCCGCGGCCCCGGGCTTCCCGGGGCCCCGGGCGTCAGGCCGGGGCCGGGCCGGTCGACTCCCGGACGAGCAGCGTGCCGACGGGGGAGAACCGGTGCGACTCCCCGCTGCCAGCGATGAGCCGGAACAGCAGGTCGGTCGCCAGCCGCGCCTTCTCCATGAGGCCGTGGTCCATGGCGGTGAGGCGGGGGCGGGCGACGATGCACAGGACCGAGTCGTCCCAGGCCATGAGCGAGAGGTCCTCGGGGACGCGGATCCCGAGGTCGAACGCCGACTGCAGGGCCGCGGTGGCCATGATGTCGTTCCCGAGGATGAGGGCCGTGGGCGGCGTCTGGCCGGTGAGCAGCTCGCGAGTGCGCTCGGCCCCCGACTCGTAGTCGTAGGCCCCCTCCCGGTGCCGCACGCTCATCCCCCGCCGCCGGCCCTCCTGGGTCAGCAGGTCGGCGCGGACACGTTCGTGGACGTAGGTCATCGGGCCGCTGACGTGGGCGATGCGCCGGTGCCCCATGGAGCGCAGGTGGTCGAGGATCACCGTGACGGTCTCGATCTCGGGCGTGATGAGGCGTCCGATGTGGTCGTCCCGGTCGCGGGAGCCGACCATCACGCAGGGGATCCCGATCGAGTCCAGGAGCGGGATGCGGGGGTCGTCCTCGAACTCGTCGTAGAGGATGAACCCGTCGACGCGGCGCTGCTGGGCCCACCGCCGATAGACCTCGAGGTCCTCGCCGTCCTCGCCGGTGAGGCGCAGCAGCAGCGAGCCGTCGGCCTCGTTGAGATACTGCTCGACCCCGAACAGCGTCCGCATGTAGTAGCCCTCGGCGGTGATGACCGAGGGGTCGCGCGCGATGACGATGCCGATGGTGCCCGAGCGGGAGGCGGACAGGGCCACGGCCGCGGAACTGGCCTGGAACCCGAGCGTCTCGGCGAGCTCGAGGACCCGGCGCCGGGTCTCGGCACTGACACCGGGCCGGCCGTTCAGCGCGTAGGAGACCGACGCCTTGGAGATGTCGAGACGGCGCGCGATGTCACTGATGGTGACGCGCTCGGTCCGCTCCATGCTCACGGGCGCATCCTCGCAGACCGTCAGCGACACGGTCCCACTTCCGGGCGGGCCGGCCTACTCGAACGGGCTGGGGTCCCCGGCGCCGACCCGGGTCACCTCCGGGTAGCCATCCGACCAGTCGACGACGGTCGTCGGGTCGGACGCGGTCTCGCCGTCGATGACCGCGTCGACCTGGTGGTCGAGCTCCTCCTTGACCTGCCAGCCGTCGGTCATCGGCAGCCCCTCGCCGGGCAGGATCAGCGAGCTGCTGAGCAGGGGTTCGCCGAGCTCCTCGAGGAGGGCCCGAACCACGGGGTGGTCGGGGATCCGCACGCCCACGGTCCGCTTGCGCGGGTGCAGCAGCCGCTTGGGCACCTCGCGGGTCGCGGGGACGATGAAGGTGTAGGGCCCGGGCGTTGCCGCCTTGATGGCCCGGAAGACCCGGTTGTCGAGCTGGGCGAGCTGGCCGAGCTGGGCGAAGTCACGGCATACCAGGGTGAAGTGGTGCTTCTCGTCGAGGTGGCGGATCGCGAGGATGCGCTCCTTGCCCTCTGCGTTGCCGAGGGTGCAGCCGAGGGCGTACCCGGAGTCGGTGGGGTAGGCGACGAGGGCGCCGTCGCGCAGCATCGCGCCGACCTGGCCGATGGCGCGGGGGTTCGGGTCCTTGGGGTGGACGTCGAAGAACCGGGCCACGTCAGCGCCGACGGTCGCCGTCGGGGACGAGCACGTTGAGCAGCATCGAGACGAACGTGACGACGAGGGCGCCGAGGACCGCGTCCCAGAAGAACGCGTCGACGTGGAAGGCGAGGCCGAGCTGGCCGGAGAGCCACGACGTCAGCCCGAGCATGAGCGCGTTGACGACGAGGGTGAACAGCCCCAGCGTGACGACGATCAGCGGGAACGACAGGAGCTTGACCACCGGCTTGATCAGCGCGTTGACGAGCCCGAAGAGCAGGCCCACGAGCAGGATCGTCTGCGTGGTGCGCCACAGGTCGGAGCTCTGGCCGAAGTGGATGCCCGTGACGACGAGCGCCGTGAGCCAGAGCGCGAGCCCGTTGACGACGGTCTTGACGAGGAAGTCCCGCAGCAGGCCCATGACGTGATCCTGCCATGCCGCCGCCCCCGCAGGCCTGCTCTCCGGACGCCCGGCTCTCGGCGGTTGCCGCGTCCTACAGTGGGGCGATGACGACGCAGTCCCAGCCCGAGCAGGTCCGCCTGCGCGCCGCCCTCGACGCGGTCCCGGCATACGTCCCGGGCAAGCCGGCCCCCATGCGCGAGGGGGTCACGGCATACAAGGTGTCGAGCAACGAGAACCCCTACCCGCCGCTGGCGAGCGTGCGCGCGGCCATCGAACTGGCGGCGGGCGTCGTCAACCGCTACCCCGACATGGCGGTCACCGCCCTCACCGCCCGCATCGCGCAGGCCGTGGGGGTCGAGCCGGCCCAGGTCGCCACCGGCACCGGCAGCGTCGCGGTGCTCGGCCAGGTCATCGCCGCCACCTGCGACCCCGGCGACGAGGTCGTCTACGCGTGGCGCTCGTTCGAGGCCTACCCCATCGTCGTCGGCCTCGCGGGGGCCGTGTCGGTGCAGGTCGGGCTCGACGGCCAGGCCCGGCACCGGCTCGACGCGATGCTCGCGGCAGTCAGCGACCGGACCAAGGTCGTCATCGTCTGCTCGCCCAACAACCCGACGGGCACCGTCGTCCACCGGGGCGAGCTCGGCCGCTTCCTCGACCGGGTGCCCGAGCACGTCCTCGTCGTGCTCGACGAGGCCTACCTCGAGTTCGTCGCCGACCCGGAGGCGCCCGACGCGCTGGCGGTGTGGCGCGAGCGGCCCAACGTCATGGTGCTGCGCACCTTCTCCAAGGCCTACGGGCTGGCCGGCCTGCGGGTCGGGTATGCCGTGGCGCACGAGGCCGTCGCGACCGCGCTGCGCAAGACGGCGGTGCCGTTCGGGGTCAGCTCGATCGCCCAGGCGGCCGCCATCGCGTCCCTCGACGCCGCCGACGAGCTGCTCGCGCGCGTCGCGACCCTCGTCGCCGAGCGCACCCGGGTCGCTGCCGCGCTCGAGGAGCAGGGCTGGAAGCTGCCCGCGAGCGAGGCGAACTTCGTCTGGTTCCCCTTGGGCCAGCGCTCGTCGCAGTTCACGGCGGCGTGCCTCGACGCGGGGCTGGTGGTGCGCCAGTACGGCGACGACGGGGTGCGGGTCACCGTCGCCGAGGTGGAGGCCAACGACCGGCTCGTCGAGGTGGCCCGGGCGTTCGGCGCGCGCTGACGGACCTGTGCTGTCGACGCACCGCAGGCCAGCCGGAGGAGCGTCCGCATTGTGAGATGAGGGGGTGTGGCGGATACATTGGCCCCTGGTTCAGGACATCACCATGCGACACAAGGAGTGCCAGTGAGCGACATCGCGGTCGCCGACCTCAGCGCACCGGTCCCCCACGTGGGCGACGGTGGGCCCGACATGGTCCAGCTGCTGACCCCCGAGGGACAGCGCCTGGCCAACCACGCTGCCGCCGACTACGCGCAGTACGTCGAGGATCTCACCGAGGAGGACCTGCGCGGCTTCTACCGTGACCTCGTCCTCATCCGCCGCGTCGACACCGAGGCCACCGCGCTGCAGCGGCAGGGCGAGCTCGGCATCTGGGCGTCCCTGCTCGGGCAGGAGGCGGCTCAGGTCGGCTCGGGGCGCGCGCTCAAGCCGCAGGACTACGCCTTCCCGACCTACCGCGAGCACGGCGTCGCCTGGTGCCGCGGAGTCGACCCGCTCAACCTCCTCGGCCTCTTCAGGGGGGTCAACCACGGCGGCTGGGACCCCAACGAGAAGAACTTCCACCTCTACACCATCGTCATCGGCGCCCAGACGCTGCACGCGACCGGCTACGCCATGGGCATCCAGCACGACGGCGACGTCGGCACCGGCGACCCCGGGCGTGACGCCGCGGTCATCGCCTACTTCGGCGACGGCGCCACGGCCCAGGGTGACGTCAGCGAGGCGTTCACCTTCGCGGCCGTCCAGAACGCGCCGGTCGTGTTCTTCTGCCAGAACAACCAGTGGGCCATCTCCGAGCCGAACGACCGGCAGACCCGCATCCCCCTCTACCAGCGCGCTCGCGGCTTCGGCTTCCCCGGCGTGCGGGTCGACGGCAACGACGTGCTGGCCGTGTATGCCGTGACGAAGCACGCGCTCGAGGAGGCGAGGTCCGGTCAGGGCCCGTTCCTCATCGAGGCGTGGACCTACCGCATGGGCGCCCACACGACCTCGGACGACCCGACGAAGTACCGCGTCTCCGCCGAGGTCGAGGTGTGGAAGCTGCGCGATCCCATCGAGCGGCTCAAGGCGTACCTGGCCCACGAGGGCGCGGCCGACCAGGCGTTCTTCGACACGGTGGACGCCGAGGCGGACGAGCTCGCCGCGCACGTGCGCGAAGGGTGTCTGTCGATGCCCGACCCGGCTCCCGAGTCGATGTTCGACCACATCTACGTCGAGGAACATCCGCTCGTCGAGGCGGAGCGCGAGCAGTTCGTGGCCTATCAGGCGAGCTTCGAGGCCACGCCTGCAGGAAGGAGCTGAGATGACCCAGCTGACCATCGCCAAGGGCATCACCAACGGCCTGCGCGCGGCCATGGAGAAGGACCCCAAGGTCATCCTCATGGGCGAGGACATCGGCAAGCTCGGCGGCGTCTTCCGCGTCACCGAGGGTCTCCAGAAGGACTTCGGCGAGGCCCGGGTCATGGACACCCCGCTCGCCGAGGCCGGGATCGTCGGCACCGCCATCGGGATGGCCCTGCGCGGCTACCGCCCGGTCATCGAGATCCAGTTCGACGGCTTCGTCTACCCCGCCTTCGACCACATCGTCAGCCAGGTCGCCAAGATGCGGGCGCGCAGCCTCGGCAAGGTCGCCCTTCCGATGGTCATCCGCATCCCGGTAGGCGGCGGCATCGGCGCCGTCGAGCACCACAGCGAGTCCAACGAGGCCTACTTCGCCCACACCGCGGGTCTGCGGGTCGTCTGCGTCTCGAACGCCGAGGACGCCTACTGGGGCATCCAGCAGGCCATCGAGACGGACGACCCGGTGATCTTCTACGAGCCCAAGCGGCGTTACTGGGACAAGGGCGAGGTGGACACCGGCGCCGCGCCGCGCGGTCTCTACGAGGCCGCCGTCGCCCATCCGGGCACCGACGTCACCGTCGTCGCCTATGGCCCGATGGTCAAGACCTGCCTGCAGGCCGCCCAGGCCGCGGCGGAGGAGGGCAAGAGCCTCGAGGTCATCGACCTGCGCTCGCTGAGCCCGCTCGACCTCGAGACCGTGACGGCGTCGGTGGAGAAGACGGGCCGTCTGGTCGTCGTGCACGAGGCGTCCACCAACCTCGGGCTCGGCGCCGAGATCGCCGCCGCGGTGAGCCAGCGCTGCTTCTACCACCTCGAGGCGCCCGTCCTGCGGGTCGGCGGCTACAACCTGCCCTACCCGCCGAGCCGCCTCGAGGAGGAGTTCCTCCCCGACCTCGACCGCGTCCTCGACGCCGTCGACCGGTCGCTCGCCTACTGACCACAGGACCCGACGAGTCGCCCTCCACAGCAAGGGATTTCCTGACATGAGCGTCAAGCAGTTCAAGCTCCCCGACCCCGGCGAGGGCCTCACCGAGGCCGAGATCGTCACGTGGCACGTCAAGGTCGGTGACACCGTCAAGATCAACGACATCGTCGTCGAGGTCGAGACCGCCAAGTCGCTCGTCGAGCTGCCGGTCCCGTTCGCGGGGAAGGTCACCGAGATTCTCGTCGGCGAAGGCGACACGGTCGAGGTCGGGACGCCGATCATCTCCGTCGACGACGGCCTGGGCGGCGCGGCGGCACCGGCTGCACCGGCCGGCGCGTCCGCGCCCGACGACGAGCCGGAGATCGAGGAGGGCAAGATCGGCGGCACGACGTCGACCGGTCGTACCGCCGTCCTGGTCGGCTACGGGGTCAAGCAGACCGAGGCCAAGCGCCGTCCCCGCGCCGCCGGCGGCGCCCCTCCCGCAGGCAGTGACAACGGGGCCGGTATGCCGGGACGCGCCTCCGCGCCCGCCGCACCGGCCTCGCGCTTCCCGGTGCGCAACCCCGACGAGTTCGTCCCGTCCCCGGCGGTGACCGTGGACGACCGCACCGAGCGGACCGCCCGGTCCGCCGCGGCCGCACCGCCGCGGCTCGCCGGCAGGGGCCGCGCCCTCGCCAAGCCCCCGGTCCGCAAGTACGCCAAGGACGTCGGGGTCGACCTCGACGCGGTCGTCGGCTCGGGTGCCGGCGGCGTCATCACCCGGGCCGACGTCGACGCGCACGCGACGGGTGGCTCGGCTCCCGACGAGGGCGGGTCGACCGGCCCGGACCGCCTCGGCGGCGACCCGCCGGCCGCGGGGCCTGGCTGGCTGGCCCGGGAGGTCGGGGAGGGCCTCGAGTCGCGCATCCCCGTCAAGGGCGTGCGCAAGATGACCGCACTGGCCATGGTCCAGTCGGCGTTCACGGCGCCGCACGTCACCGAGTGGGTCACCGTCGACGTCACCCGGACCATGGAGCTCGTCCGGCGCCTCAAGGACGAGCGGGAGTTCCAGGACGTCAAGGTCAGCCCGCTGCTCGTCCTCGCCAGGGCGCTGTGCATCGCCATCGCCCGCAACCCGCAGATGAACGCGGTGTGGGACGAGGCGGCCCAGGAGATCGTCGTCAAGGGCTACGTCAACCTCGGCATCGCCGCGGCGACCCCTCGCGGCTTGCTGGTGCCGAACATCAGGAACGCGCACCGGCTCGACCTGCACGGGCTCGCCCGCGCCATCGGGGAGCTGACCGCGACAGCCCGCGAGGGTCGCACCCAGCCGGCCGACATGGCGGGCGGCACCATGACGATCACCAACGTCGGCGTCTTCGGTGTCGACGGCGGCACGCCGATCATCAACCCCGGCGAGAGCGCCATCGTCTGCTTCGGCGCGATCCGCAAGATGCCGTGGGTGGTCACCGACGAGCACGGCAACGACGCGCTGGCGATCCGTCACGTCACCCAGCTCACGGTCTCGTTCGACCACCGGCTCATCGACGGCGAGCTCGGCAGCCGGTTCCTCTCCGACGTCGCCGCCATCCTCGAGGACCCGGCCCGCGGCCTCGTCTGGAGCTGACCGTAGTAGCTCTCTCCCCTCGACGAGGAGTGTCTCGTGCTCGCCGCCTACCGCCCGCTCTTCGCCGTGCCCGGCGTGCGCCGCTTCGTCGTCGGCGCCGCGATCGGGCGCGTCGCCACGGCGATGTTCGGCATCTCGGTCGTCGTCATGGTCGCCACCCGGCGAGACTCCTACGCCCTGGCCGGGTCGGTCTCGGCCCTCGGCCTGCTCGTCCTCGCGGCGAGCGCCCCGGTCATCGGCGGTCTCGTCGACCGGCACGGTCAGCGTCGCGTCGCGCTGCCCCTCGTCGTCTTCGCCACGGTGATGGTCGCCGCCACGGTGGTCTGCTCGCTGGCCGGGGCTCCGGTCTGGACGCTCTTCGTCCTGTATGCCGCGTCGGCCGGGGTCCCGAGCATCGGCACCATGTCGCGGGCCCGCTGGAACGCCCTCTGCGCCGGTGACGACGACCTCCTCCACGTGGCGATGTCGTTCGAGCAGGTCCTCGACGAGCTGTCGTTCGTCATCGGGCCGGTCGTGGCCGTGCTCGTGAGCACCACCCTCTTTCCGGAGGCGGGCCTCGTCCTCGCGGGGGGCGGCTACCTGGCCGGGGTCCTCCTCTTCTGCTCCGCACGCCGCAGCGAGCCGCCGGTCGTGGCACACGAGCACCGGCCGCCCGGCATCGCGGTCAGCCGTCCCGGACTGCTCCTCGTGGCCCTGGTCATGACGATGACCGGCGTGATCTTCGGGGGCAACGAGGTCGTCACCATCGCCGTCGCCGACGCAGCGGGCCGGCAGGGCTTCTCCTCGGTGATCCTCGGCCTTTTCGCCTTCGGCTCCGCCGCGTCGGGGCTGGTCTTCGGCAGCCGCCGGTTCAGCTCCTCGTTCGTGACCCGGCTCGTCGTCGGCGCAGCCTGCATGTTCGTCCTCGAGCTGCCGTTGCTCGTCGTCCGACCGCTGTGGGGGCTGGCGGTGGTCATGGTCGTGGCCGGCATCGCGACCGCCCCCACGCTGATCACGAGCATGGGCCTGGCCCAGCGCCTCGTCCCGACCGCGATGCTGAACGAGGGCATGACCGTCGTCCTCACCGGCCTCATCGTCGGCGTGTCGGCAGGCTCCGCCGTCGCCGGGGCGGCCGTCGAGCGCTTCGGCGCCCACGAGGCGTATGCCGTGCCGGCCCTGGCCGGCCTCTGCGCCCTGCTCATCGCCCTCGCGGGCCGCTCCCGGCTCGCCCGCGCCGACGGTGCGCCGGCCCTGCACGGGAGGTGATGCGCCTGACGCGGCTCAGGGGTTGACGAGGCGCTGGAGGGCGATCCGCGCCACCTCGGGGTAGAGCAGCGCCACCATGGCCGGGCCGTCGACGACGAGGGTCGCCGCGGAGCCCCCAGAGCTCGTGGCGAGCACCTCGTGCTCGAGGAACACCTCGAGCCCGGCGTAGCGCACCCGCCACGACCACGTGTGCGCCTCCTCGTCCACGGACTCGACCTCGAACCCGAGCCGCACCCCGGGGGGTCCGTGGACGACCCCGGTCATGCCGGCCACGAGCCGCGCCGACGTCGCCTCGACGTCACGGATCGGGGGCGCCCACGACTTCCACCGGGAGATGACGGCATACCGCTCCCAGGCCCGGTCAACGGCGAGGGGGCCGACCGCGGCGCTGCTGCGCCTCATGGGCCGCTCAACGCACCCTCTCGCCGGGCATCGCGCGGTGGCGGCCGCGGTGCCGGCCGGACGGACGGGCCGGTGCCGTGGGGGTGACAGGGGCCGGTGTGTGGGCCCCGCGGCCCGGGTCGGAGCCGTCCCGCGGCCGGGCCCCATCGGCGGAGTCGTGGAGAGCCGTGCCGTCGGCCCGCGCGTGGCTCGAGTCGGCGGGGCCGGCACCGACGAGGGCCGTCTCGCCCTGGTCGGCCACGTCGGCGGCGTGGTCGGACTCGCCGCGCTCCGTGTAGGCGGACCCGCTGCGCAGCTCGACGTGGGGCAGGAACCAGACCACGAGGAACGCGAGGACGAGGATCGCGGACGCGACGAGGAAGACGGTCGACATGGCGTCGGAGAAGCCGACGAGGAACGGCCGGGCCAGCCGCTGGTCGATCTGCTGGATGAACGACGAGTCGCTCAGCGCGTTCCCGAACCCGGAGCCGGCGCCCCCGCCACTGGCCTGCCCGGCCCGGAGGGTGCTGATGAAGGCGGCGTCCGCGGCCGCGTTGCCCTGAGGGTTCTGCAGGGCGGCCTGGAAGGCGGGCCCCGGAGCCAGTGTCTGGAAGGCGGCCGCGATCTTGTCCTGAGCGCCCGAGAAGAGGATCGACAGGAAGACCGCGGTGCCGAGCGTGCCACCGATCTGGCGGGTGAAGGTCGCCGACGACGTGGCGACCCCGATGTCACGCGGGCTGACCGCGTTCTGGACGGCCAGGGTCAGTGGCTGGAAGTTGAAGCCGAGCCCGACCCCGAAGAACACCATGATGATCATCGTCTGCCAGACGGGGGTGTCGGCGTTGACGTAGTGGAAGGCGAAGAGCGAGCCCACGAGCAGGCCGGCCCCGATGATGGGGAACTGCCGGTAGCGCCCGGTGCGCGAGATCATCTGGCCCGAGAGGATCGAGCCGAACATGATGCCGAGGGTCATGGGCAGGAGCAGCAGCCCGGCACTCGTGGGCGACGCGCCCTTGACGATCTGGAGGTAGAGGGGCAGCGCGGCGAGACCGCCGAACATCCCCATGCCGATGAAGACCGAGGCGATCGAGGCCACCGCGACGGTGCGGTTCTGGAACAGCCGCAGCGGGATGAGGGCCTCCTCGCCCATAGAGCGCTCGATGGCGAAGAAGGCCACGGTCCCGACGATGCCCACGCCGATGCACAGCAGCGACAACGCTGAGGTCCAGCCCCAGTCCCGGCCCTGCTCGGCGACGATGAGGAGCGGCACCAGCGCGACGGAGAGCGCGACTGCGCCCCACCAGTCGATCCGGTGGTCGAGGCGCCGGTGGCGCAGGTGCAGCGTCCGGGTGACGACGAAGAGCGCGGCGACGGCGATCGGCACGTTGACGAGGAAGACCCAGCGCCATCCGGTGATGCCGAGGATCGTCGACTGACCGGCGAAGAAGCCGCCGATGACCGGCCCGAGGACGCTCGAGGTGCCGAACACGGCGAGGAAGTAGCCCTGGTACTTGGCCCGCTCCCGCGGCGGCACGATGTCACCGATGATCGCCAGGGCGAGGGAGAAGAGACCGCCGGCGCCGAGGCCCTGGATCGCGCGGTACATGGCGAGCGTGCCGATCGAGGTGGCAAGCGTGCAGAGCATCGAGCCGATGGTGAAGATCGTGATCGCGGCGATGAAGAACTGCTTGCGACCGTAGATGTCGGAGAGCTTGCCGTAGAGCGGCGTGACGATGGTCGAGGTGATGAGGTATGCCGTCGTCACCCACGCCTGCGCGGACAGACCTTTGAGGTCGTCGGCGATGACCCGCATCGCCGAGGCGACGATGGTCTGGTCGAGGGCGGCGAGGAACATCCCCATCATCAGGCCGATGAGGATGGTGATGATCTGGCGGTGGGTGAGTGGCCCGTCCGGTTCGGTGGATGGCAGGGCGGGGTTGGCGGAGGCCATGGTCAGTGCTCCTGGGTCGAGAGTGCGGCGGGGGTGGCGGTGAGAGCGGCCTTGAAGGCCTCGACGTCGTCGCCGAACCGGGTGAGGAAGTGCTCGAAGGTCTGGGCGTCGTCGTCCGACCATGACGCGAGGAGGAGCTCGAACCACTGACCGCGGTCGCGGACGAGCTTCTCGATGACCTCGACGCCGGTCGGCGTGAGGGACAGCAGCTGGACCCGGCCGTCGTCCGGGTCCCCGATCTTCTCGATGAGGCCGTGCTGGGCGAGGTGGGACACCTGACGGCTCACCGTCGAGACGTCTGAGTGGATGCTCTCGGCGACCACCGACACCCGTCGAGGCTCGCCCGCCACGGTGAACAGCAGCGGGTAGTGCGACGAGTCAATCGCGGGGTGATGACGCGGGGCGTGCTGCCTCATCGACGCCATGACCTTCATGACGCGCACGAGGGTGGTCGCCATCGCCTCCGCAGTGTCGGGGTTCACCGGCACGAGCTCGTGACACCTCCTGGAGTCGCCCGCCGTGACACTTGGCACTGCCTGGTGGGGGAGTAGTTGCTTGAAGCATGCAACTATGACACGGGTCGGTGAGTGCGGCAAACCACGGACGATGCACAAGTTCGGCGCGGCAGGTGGCGGGACTCTGCCCGCCCATCCTCCCCTTCGGCTCAGTGCATGATCACGAGGTGCTCGAGCACCGACCGGGCCACGTCCTCGTCCCCGTGGACGGTGTGGAGGGTGTCCTCGACCGAGCGGCGGCCGGCGGCCCGGCGGGTCAGCGCGTCGGTGGAGAGGGTGATCGAGGTCGTCTCGACGGGTGCGCTCGCGGTGTCGGCGTCGTGCCCGCCGCCGGTGAAGAGCGCCTCGCCGAGTGGTCGGTGGTCCGGACCCTGGAGCACCCGGGCGCCGATGCGGGCCACGACCGGGCCGGTGACGTCAAGGATCACCGCGTGACCGATGGGGACCGAGGCGTCACGGGCGACGATCTTCGGGAAGAGCAGGCTGATCGAGCTCACGAACACGGCGGCGCCGGGGGAGTCGAGGTTGCCGGGGCGCCTGATCGCGGTCCGGATGTCCTGCTCGTGGACCCAGATGTCGTTGATCCGCAGCAGCAGTGCCGTGCCGGCGTCGGTTCTCCCGAACACGCCCCGCACCTCGGTCTCCACGGTGAGCGTGGGGTCGCGCAGTGCGGCCATTCGGCTGACGAGCACGTCCTCGAGCTCCCCGACGACGTCGGCGCCCTCACGCGAGCGGCGCTCGTGGACGAAGAGCTCGACGAACGCCCCCTGCTCGTTGTTGACGTGGGACAGCTCGGGCAGCTCGAGGGAAGGCGGCTCGGAGCCGTCGAGCCACGACTCGATCCCCACGACGTGGCTGAACTGGTCCTTGACGCTCCAGCCGGGGCACTCCGTCTGGAGGTCGAAGTCGCGCGCGGTGCAGGTCTGGCCGAGATCGACGATCGCCTGCATGGTGTTCTCGAAGGCGTCCACGAGGCCGGAGAGGTCGGTGGGCGGTGCCGGGTGCATGGGCATGCGGCCACTGTACTTACGCTGGGGGACATGGCGACCCCGACCGTGGCTGCCCCTGGCCCGACCCGGGGGCCGGCGCTCGCCACCCTCGCGGTGGCGCTGGCGGCCTGTGTCGTCGCGGTCGTCGTCGGCGGGAGCGCCCTGCCGGTCGTCGCGGGTCTCGACGACGTCGGCGCCCTCGTGCGGTGGGGACTGCCGCTGGCCAGGGTCCTCCACGACCTCGCTGCGGCGCTCACCGTCGGTCTGCTGGTGGTCGCAGCCCTCCTCCTGCCGGGGCGGGACGCACCCGCGGCGATGCTGCGTGCGGCCCGGTATGCCGTGGCGAGCGGGGTCCTGTGGGTCGGCAGCGGTCTCGTCGGGGTGGTCCTCGGTTTCGCCGACGCCGCCGGCACGCCCGTTGGCAGCCCCGGGTTCTGGCCCCAGCTCGAGGCGTTCGTCTGGTCCCTGCAGAGCCTTCAGGTGGGGATCATCAGCGCCGTGGTCGCCGCCGTGGCGACCGGGGTCGCCGCCACGGCGCTGACCCGCAAGGGCCTGGCCACGGCGGCCTTCCTCGCCGTCGGAGCGTTCCTGCCCCTGGCCCTGGCCGGCCACGCGGCGGGCGCCTCCGACCACGAGACCGCGGTCAACACCATCGCGGTCCACCTCGTCGGTGCCGCCCTCTGGGTCGGCGGCTTGTTGGCCGTCGTCGTCCTGCGACCGGTGCTCGGGAGCCGGCTGGCCCCTGTCGTCGCCCGCTACTCCGTCCTCGCCCTTTGGTGCTTCGTCGCGGTGGCGGTCTCCGGCGTCGTCAGCGCGGTGATCCGGCTCGGCGGCCTCGGCAACCTCGCCACGGCATACGGGAGCCTGGTGCTTGTCAAGGCCGCCTGCCTGGCCACCCTCGGCTGGTTGGGGCTGCTCCAGCGACGCCGGGTCGTGGCGCGGCTCGGGCGCGGCGACGCCGCGCGCTGGCTCTTCGCGCGGTTCGCGGTCGCCGAGCTGCTCGTCATGGGCGTCGCCATGGGGTTCGCCTCGGCGCTTGCGCGCTCCGCGCCGCCCGCCGCCGAAGGGCCGCTCGCCACCAGCCAGTCGGCCAGGCTGACCGGCTTCCCCGAGCCGGCGTCTCCCGACGCTTCGACGTGGTACTCGGTCTGGCGCTTCGACTGGCTGTGGGGCGTGGTCGCCCTCCTCGCGGTTGGGGTCTACCTCGCCTGGGCGCTGCGGCTGCGGCGGCGGGGGGACCGGTGGTCATCGCTTCGGGCCGGGTCGTGGGTGGTCGGCTGGGCGCTCCTCGCGTGGGCCACGACGGGCGCTCCGGCGGTCCTCGGCCGGGTCTCCTTCTCGTGGCACATGGCCGACCACATGCTCATCGCCATGGTCGTGCCGCCGTTCCTCGTCCTCGCCGCGCCGGTCACGCTCGCCCTGCGGGCCCTTCCGGCGCACGGTGACGGCAGCCTCGGCCCCCGCGAGCTGCTTCTCGGGCTGGTCCACTCGCGGCTGCTGCGCACCCTCGGCAACCCCGTCGTCGCCTCGGCGCTCTTCTTCGTGAGCCTGGCGGTGTTCTACTACTCGCCGCTCTTCGAGCTCGCCCTGGAGACCCACACCGGCCACGTCCTCATGGTGACCCACTTCCTCGTCACGGGCTACCTCTTCGCCTGGGTGCTCGTCGGCGTCGACCCCGGGCCGCCCAAGTGGGCGCCCTCCCTGCGGCTGCTCATCCTCCTGGTCACCATCTCGTTCCACGCGTTCTTCGGCGTCGCGCTGATGACCGGCACGACGCTGCTCGCCCCTGACTTCTTCACCCAGGTCGGTCTCGCCTGGGCGCCCGACCCGGTGGCCGACCAGCAGCAGGGCGGGGCCATCGCCTGGGCGGTCGGGGAGGTCCCGACGCTGGTCCTCGCCCTCCTCGTCGTCCTCGACTGGGTGCGCCGGGACACCGTCGAGGCGCGCCGCACCGACCGGCAGGCCGCGCGAGACGGAGATGCCGAGCTCACCGCCTACAACGCACACTTGAGGTCACTGGCGGACCGGGACCGCGCGCAGCCCGCCTCGAGCACCGCCAACGACACCGACGCCTAGGGGACACGCCATGTTGGTCGCAGTGATCCAGCTCGCCTATGGGGACGAGGAGAGCGTGGCCGACCGGGTCGACCGGGTGGCCGCGCTGGTGCGCGAGCAGCGGGGCCACGACCTCGTGGTCCTGCCGGAGCTGTGGGCCGCCGGAGGCTTCGCCTACGCCTCGTGGGAGAGCCGCGCCGAGACCCCCCACGGAGCGGTCGCGGCGGCGATGGGGGCCGCCGCTCGCGACGCGGATGTGGTGCTGCACGCGGGGTCGATCGTCGAGACGAGCTCCGACGGGTCGACCGGCCCCGAGGGCAAGGACCTGTGGAACACCTCGCTCGTCTTCGACCGCGACGGCACGCTCCAGGCGACATACCGCAAGATCCACCGGTTCGGCTTCGGGGCGGGTGAGCCACGGCTCATGGAGGCCGGCGAGCAGATCGTCTGCGCCGACCTCGCCATCGGGGCAGGCCGCGCGCCGGTCCGGGTGGGCCTGTCCACGTGCTACGACCTGCGCTTCCCCGAGCTCTACCGCGCGCAGCTCGACCGGGGCGCCACGGTGTTCGTCATCCCCGCCGCGTGGCCGCGCGCCCGGGTCCAGCACTGGACGATCCTCGCGCACGCCCGCGCCATCGAGGACCAGTGCGTCGTCATCGCCTGCAACACCGCCGGCACGCACGCCGGGACCGAGATGGGCGGCCACTCGCAGGTCGTCCTGCCCACCGGCGAGGCGGCCGCCATGGCCGGGTTCGGCGAGGAGGTCCTCAGCGTCGACGTCGACCTCGGCGCCGTCGGCTCGTGGCGCGAGTCCTTCCCCGTGCTCGGCGACCGGCGGCTGCCCGACCACGCGCACTGAACAGGGTGGACGGAGGGAGGTGGCGGGAATCAGCATCGGCCACGCCCGGTTGGCTTCCCTGTGAGCTCCCGGACCTCGTCGCTGCGGTTGCGCGCCCGGGTCCGGGCTCCTGAGCTCGTCGGTCGGCGCTGGCTCAACACCGGTGGCCGCTCCCTCGACCTCGCCCAGCTGCGGGGGCGCGCCGTCGTCCTCGACTTCTGGACGTTCTGCTGCGTCAACTGTCTGCACGTCCTCGACGAGCTGCGGTCGGTCGAGGCGCGCTTCCCCGACGAGCTCGTCCTCGTCGGGGTGCACTCGCCGAAGTTCGAGCACGAGGCCGACCCGGTCGCGGTCGAGGCCGCCGTGGAGCGGTATGCCGTGCACCACCCCGTCCTCGACGACCCCGAGCTCGCCACCTGGGGGGCCTACGCCGCGCGGGCCTGGCCGACGCTCGTCGTCGTCGACCCCGAGGGCTACGTCGTCGCGTCGATGTCCGGGGAGGGCCACGGACCCGGGCTCGCCTCTCTCATACGGGAGCTCGTCGCCAAGCACGGCGCCAGGGGCACCCTGCGCACCGGCGACGACCCCTACGTGCCGCCACCACCTCGCGACTCGGCGATGTCCTTCCCCGGCAAGGTCGCGGCCCTGCCCGACGGCTCGTTCGTCGTCTCCGACACCGCCCACCACCAGGTCGTGCACCTCGACGCCGACCTTGAGACAGAGCGTCGCCGGTGGGGTTCGGCCGACGCCTTCAATGAGCCCCAGGGCCTCCTCCTGCTGCCGCCTGAGGTCGCCGCGGTGGTCGGGTTCGACCTCCTCGTCGCCGACTCGGTGAACCACCGGGTTAAGGCGATCTGCCTCTCCGACAACGAGATCCGCACCATCGCCGGCACCGGAACACCGCTGCGCCGGCGCGCCGGCGGCGGGCCGGCTCTCGAGCAGGACCTGTCGACTCCCTGGGACCTGGCCTGGTGGGACGACCGCGTCGTCATCGCGATGGCCGGGACGCACCAGCTCTGGGAGCTGCGCCTCGACCGCGACCCGGCGGAGTCCACCGTCGCCGTCCTCGCCGGGACGACGCAGGAGGGCCTGCGTGACGGCGCCGGCAACGAGGCCTGGCTCGCCCAGCCGTCGGGCCTGTCCACCGCTGCGGACGGTGGCCGGGTCTGGGTCGCCGACGCCGAGACGTCGGCGCTGCGCTCGTGGGGCTGGGTCGACCTCGTCCGGAGCGCCCCGGGGAGCGGCGCCGGGCGAGGCACTGGCGGCCCCATCCTGACGACGCACGTCGGCACAGGGCTCTTCGACTTCGGCCACCGTGACGGTGCGGCAAGCCAGGCCCTGCTCCAGCACCCGCTGGGGGTCACGTCGCTGCCGGACGGCTCGGTCGCCGTCCTCGACACCTACAACGGTGCGGTCCGCCGGTTCGACCCGGTCACCGGCGAGGTGACGACGCTGGCGACCGGGCTGGCCGAGCCGAGTGACGCCGTGGTCGAGCACGACGAGGGCGGGACGCGTCTCGTCGTCGTCGAGTCCGCCGCCCACCGGCTGGTCCGGGTGGCCCTCCCGGCTCAGGCACAGCAGGTGGCGGGCCCGGCCCGGCGCACCCAGCGTCTCCCGACCGAGCTTCCCTCCGGGGACGTGGAGCTGCGGGTGACGTTCACCCCGCCGGCCGGGCAGAAGCTCGACGACCGGTGGGGCGACCCGACCCGGCTCGTCGTGTCGGCCAGTCCCGGGGAGCTGCTCGCCGCCGGGGCTGGAGCCGGAGAGGGCCTGCACCGCGTCCTTCGCCTCGGGAACGGCATACCGTCGGGGACCCTGCACGTGTCGGTGCGGGCCGCGGCCTGCGACGAGACGGGTGAGCACGCCGCCTGCCACCTCTTCCAGCAGGACTGGGGCATCCCGGTGGTGCTGTGCGACGGAGCACCGGCGCAGCTGACCCTCGACCTGCGCGCGGTGTGAGCGCTCGAGCCTTTCACGTGGCCGGACTGCCGGCAACCCGGGCTGGTGGCGTGAGCTCGGCCAGACGTGGCTCAGAAGGCGGACTCGGGGACGTCCATGAGGGAGTTGTCCGTGGCCTCGGCGATGGCGCGTTCGGCGGCGAGCCGCGGCAGGACGGTGCGGGCGAAGAAGCGGGCCGCTGCCACCTTGCCCGTGTAGAAGTCGCGGTCCTTCTGCGAGAGGGTGTCGCCGCTGCCGGCGAGCGCCTCCACCGCGATCTCCGCCTGGCGCAGGAGCAGCCAGCCGACGATCAGGTCGCCGGCGGCGAGGAGCAGGCGCGAGGTGTTCTGGCCGACCTTGTAGAGGTTGCGGACGTCGCCCCCCTCGGTGCGCGGGTCGCTGAGGAACGCCTCGCCGCCCATGTACTCGAGGATCCCCTGGACGTCCTCGAGTGCCGCGCCGAGCAGCTCGCGCTCGGTGTCGAGCGCACCGCCCTGGGCGCCGAGGCCCTTGGCGAGCTCCTGGACCTGCATGGCGACCTGCCCGAGAGCGACCCCCCGGTCCTTGACGATCTTGCGGAAGAAGAAGTCGAGCCCCTGGATCGCCGTCGTCCCCTCGTAGAGCGTGTCGATCTTGGCGTCGCGCACGTACTGCTCAAGGGGGTAGTCCTCGAGGAACCCCGAGCCTCCGAAGGTCTGCAGCGACTCGGTGCCGAGGAGCACCCAGGCCCGCTCCGAGCCCAGCCCCTTGACCACAGGCAGGAGGAGGTCGTTGACCCGGCGGGCCAAGTCGGCCGGGGAGTCCTTCTCGAGCTCCTCGGTGCCGGAGAGCAGCTGGGCCTGGTCGACGACGTCCTGCTGCGTCGCGGTGTAGAGGACGAGGGCGCGCAGCCCCTCGGAGTAGGCCTTCTGGAGCATCAGCGAGCGACGCACGTCGGGGTGGTGGGTGATCGTGACCCGCGGCGCGGCCTTGTCGGACTGCCGGGTGAGGTCGGCGCCCTGGACGCGCTGCTTCGCGTAGTCGAGCGCGTTGAGGTAGCCGCTCGACAGCGTGGCGATCGCCTTGGTCCCGACCATCATCCGCGCGTGCTCGATGACCCGGAACATCTGGGCGATGCCGTCGTGGACGCCACCGAGGAGCGTGCCGACGGCGGGTTCCCGCTCGCCGAAGGTGATCTCGCAGGTCGTCGAGACCTTGAGACCCATCTTGTGCTCGACGTTGGTGACGTAGGCCCCGTTGCGCTCGCCGAGCGCTCCGGTCTCGACGTCGACAATGAACTTCGGGACGACGAACAGGGACAGGCCCTTGGTGCCGGTGCCCGCGCCCTCGGGCCGGGCCAGGACGAAGTGGACGATGTTGTCAGCGAGGTCGTGCTCGGCCGACGTGATGAAGCGCTTGACCCCGGTGAGGTGCCACGTGCCGTCCGCCTGCTGGACGGCCCTGGTCCGCCCGGCCCCGACGTCGGAGCCGGCGTCGGGCTCGGTGAGGACCATCGTCGCGCCCCACCGCCCGTCGACGAGGTGCCGGGCGAGCTTCTTCTGCTCGTCGGTGCCGAGGACGTGGAGGATCTTCGCGAAGGCGAACGACGCTGCATACAGGCCCACGGAGGGGTTCGCCCCGAGGATGAGCTCGTTCATGGCCCATGTCAGCGAGGGCGGGACGACGGTGCCGCCGAGCTCGGTGGGGACGTCGAGGCTCCAGAACTCACTGTCGGTATACGCCCGGTAGGACTTCTTGAACGACTCGGGGAGCGTCACCGAGTGGGTGTCGGGGTCGAAGACCGGAGGGTTGCGGTCGGAGTCGAGCAGGCTCTCGGCGAGCTCGTTCTCGGCGAGGCGGGCGACCTGGCGGAGCATCTCGCGGGCGGTGTCCTCGTCGACGTCCGAGTACGGCCCGGTGCCGAGGACGTCGCCGCGCCCGAACACCTCGAAGAGGTTGAACTCCAGGTCACGCAGGTTGCTCTTGTAGTGGCCCATCGGGTCCCCTCGCTCGTCGCTTCGGCCGGTAGACCCGGTTCCCCGCTGCGGTGGCCCGGCAGGTTACCGACCGGTATCCCATCATGCTACTGACGGGTAACCTCGCGCAAGAGCTCGCGCGGAAGACCTCCGGCCGACCCGCCTGGCGCGGCGGCATACAGTCGGTGTTCAGGAGACTCTCAGGAGATGCCGGGACCATGGTCGATCCCGCCCCCGCCCCGAAGGAGCCCGTGCATGCGCTCACGCCCCGGCCGGACCATTCTCCTTGTCGTGGTCACCCTGGTCGTCGCGGTCGTCGGGTATGCCGTGTTCCAGTACGTCAGCTTCTCGCGGGGCATCACGACCTCTGACGTCCTCGGCGGCTCGCAGGCCACGAGCACGCCCCACGCGGACACGAACATCCTCATCATGGGCCTCGACAGCCGGGTCGACGAACAGGGCAACCCGCTGCCGAAGGAGATCTACGACGCGCTGCACGCGGGTGACCAGAGCAACGGCGGCCTCAACGCCAACGTCCTCATGCTCCTGCACATCCCCGGCGACGGGAGCAAGGCCACGGAGATCTCGATCCCCCGGGACGACGACGTCGACCTCATCGGCTGCCCCGACGGCCAGTGCCGCGGCAAGATCAAGCAGGCCTACGGCCTCGGCTTCGCGGCGATGGCGACCAAGATCGCCGGCGACACCTCGCTCGACAAGACCCAGCGGGAGCAGCGGGCCCGCGACGCGGGGCGGACCGCGGAGATCGACACCGTCAAGGCGTTCCTCGGCAACGACCTCCAGGTCGACCACTTCGTCGAGGTGACGATGGTCGCGTTCTACCAGCTGGCCCAGGTCGTCCAGCCGATCACCGTCTGCGTCAACCAGGACACCGAGGATCGCTACTCCGGCGCGAGCTTCAAGGCCGGCATGCAGCAGATCGACGCGGCCCAGGCGGTGGCGTTCGTGCGGCAGCGCCGCGACGACCGCCATCCCCAGCTCAACTTCACCGACCTCGACCGCGAGCGTCGTCAGCAGGCCTTCATCGTCTCGCTCGCCACCCAGCTCAAGCAGGCGGGGACCCTGGCCAACCCGGTCAAGCTGTCCGGCATCCTCGATGTCACCAAACAGAACACCGCCATCGACAGCGGCCTCAACCTGCCGAGCTTCGGGGAGCAGGCGTCGCAGATGGCCGGCGGCAACGTCGCCTTCTACACCCTGCCGGTCGACCGCTTCGGCAAGAACGCCCGCGGCGAGGACATCAACGTCGTCAACCTCGCGCAGATCCGGGCCACCGTGAAGCAGCTGCTCAGTCCGGGTGGCGCGGGTGGCAGGAGTGCCGGCGGTGGGGGTGGCGCCACGACGAGCACGGGCGGCACCAAGAACGGCCCCACGGGTCCGGCCACACCGGTGCCGGTGACCGGCCCCAAGGCTCCGCCGCCGACCGCCCTGAGCGAGCTTGCCGGCGGCGGGATCCCCTGCGTCAAATAGGCCTCACGCCGGCCTCCGTATGCCGGACGCGCACCTCTGCGTGTGGTGTCAAGTGGGCGCCATCGCGCGTCCATGGAGGGACCTAGGGCTCTGTGGACGCCAAGCACCGTGAACGACCCTTGATGGGACCCCTGCATCGGGAGGGTGCGCGTGCTCCGCTTGCGTTCATCGGGAGGAGCCCGGCCCCGGCCCGGCGCGGAGGACGACTCCACCGCCCCAAGCCTGCATCACCTCGACCGACCCGAAGGGCTCGCATGCTCATCACGTACCTTCGGCTCCGGGCGGACCATGCACACGGGCGGCACGACGACCCGCCCCTCGCAACCGAATCTCACCCGGCCGGCGTCGTCGGAGGCTCGCGTCGGACCATGGATGACCGAGTCGACGCCGACGGCGCCGAGGTTGCGCCGGACCCCGTCCCAGTCCGAGTCGGGAGACGCTTCGGTGGCCGGATCGCGCTGCTGAGCCGGCTCGCGAGCATTGGCCTGGTGGTGATCCTCTTCGGAGTCAGCGGGTTTGCCCTCTGGTCCGCCCACGCCTCGTCCGACGCCGCCGAGGCAGCCAATCTCGCGCACACGCTGGCCATCCACTACACGGAGGCCGCCCAGGCGGTCGCCGCGGAGGAGTCCCTGGAGCGGAAGTACCGCCTGGAGCCCGGGCCGGGGGTGCTGGCCACGTACGACGCGGCTGCCGCACAGCTCCTCGATGCGCTGGCGTTGGTGGCCCGGGACGGCGGCTCGAGCGATCGGGCGCTCGTCGAGAAGGTCAGAGCCACCCACGCCACCTACCTCGGGGCGATCAGGCGCATGTACAGCGCCGTCGACACGGGCGACACGGCGACCGTCTTGAGGATCGACGCCGGTGAGGTCGACCCGCTGTTCGGCAGCATTGCGCACACCGTGGACGTGGCCGCCGAGGCGCACCAACAGGAGGAGCTCGCTGCGCTGGCGCAGCAGCAGGACCTACAGACGCTGGAGGCAAGACTGACGCCGACGGTGTTCCTCCTCGGTCTGCTCTTCGCGGGGGTGCTGGTGTGGTTCATCCGGATCTACCGGCGACTGCTGGACAGGGAACGTCGGCGCGCGCTCTACGACTCGATGCACGACGAGCTGACCGGCCTGCCGAACCGGGTCCTGTTGGCTGACCGGCTGGAGCAGGCGCTTCGGGTGGCCGACCGGGAGAGGTCGCCGGTGGGGTTGCTGTTGATCGACCTGGACCGGTTCAAGGAGGTCAACGACACGTTCGGTCACGAGCACGGGGACGCGTTGCTGGCGCAGATCGGCCCGCGGCTGAGCGCGGTGCTGCGGCAGGTGGACACCGTCGGCCGCCTCGGTGGGGACGAGTTCGCGGTGGTGCTGCCCGGGGTGACCGACACGGCCTCGGCGATGGGGGTGGCGGCGAAGCTGCGGACCGCGTTGGAGCAGCCGTTCG
>JBBRZC010000014.1:0-33438 GCA_038237075.1 Actinomycetales bacterium | reverse complement strand
GGGAGGTCGTCGGCGTCGACGATGCGGTAGGCGTAGCCCTGCTCGGCGAGGAACCGCTGCCGGTGGGCCGCGAAGTCGGCGTCGACCGTGTCGCGCGCGACGACGGTGTAGAAGTGGGCGGTACGTCCGTCGCCCTTGGGTCGCAGCACCCGCCCGAGCCGCTGGGCCTCCTCCTGCCGCGACCCGAAGGTGCCGGAGACCTGGATCGCCACGCTCGCCTCGGGCAGGTCGATGGAGAAGTTGGCGACCTTGCTGACGACGAGCAGCTGGATCTCGCCGTCGCGGAACCCCTGGTAGAGCTTCTGGCGCACGGTGACCGTGGTCTCCCCGGTGATGAGCGGCGCGTCGAGCCTCTGAGCCAGGCTCTCAAGCTGGTCGAGGTACTGGCCGATGACGAGGGTCGGCTCGCCGCGGTGCTTCGCGACGAGGCGCTCGACGACGGGGTCCTTGGCGTCGCTGCACGACGCGAGCCGGTAGCGCTCCTCGGGCTCGGCCATGGCGTAGGCCATCCGCTGGCCGTCCGGCAGTGACACCCGCACCTCGACGCAGTCGGCCGGCGCGATGTAGCCCTGCGCCTCGATGTCCTTCCACGGGGCGTCGAAACGCTTCGGACCGATGAGCGAGAAGACGTCGCCCTCGCGGCCGTCCTCGCGCACCAGGGTCGCGGTCAGGCCCAGCCGGCGCCGCGCCTGAAGGTCGGCGGTCATGCGGAAGATCGGCGCCGGCAGGAGGTGGACCTCGTCGTAGAGGATGAGGCCCCAGTCGCGCGCGTCGAGGAGGTCGAGGTGGGTGTAGACGCCCTTGCGCCTCGTCGTGAGCACCTGGTAGGTCGCGATGGTCACCGGCCGGATCTCCTTGCGGGCCCCGGAGTACTCGCCGATCTCTTCCTCGGTGAGCGAGGTGCGGCGCAGGAGCTCGTCCTTCCACTGCCGGGCCGAGACGGTGTTGGTGACGAGGATGAGTGTTGTCGCCTTCGCCGCCGCCATCGCGCCGGCACCGACGAGCGTCTTGCCGGCGCCGCAGGGCAGGACGACGACCCCGGAGCCGCCGTGCCAGAACCCGTCGATGGCGTGCTGCTGGTAGGGCCGCAGCGACCAGGTCCGCGTGTCGAGCTCGATGGGGTGCGCCTCGCCGTCGACGTAGCCGGCGAGGTCCTCCGCGGGCCAGCCGACCTTGAGCAGCTCCTGCTTGAGGTGACCGCGCTCCGATGGGTGCACCGCCACGGTGAGGTCGTCGAGGCGCGCGCCGAGTAGGGGCCGAATCTTCTTGTGCCGCAGGACTTCCTCGAGCACCGGACGGTCCGTCGTATGCAGCGTGAGCCCGTTCGTCGGGTCCTTCTCGAGGGTCAGCCGGCCGTACCGGGCCATGGTGTCGGCGATGTCGATGAGCAGGGCCTGGGGCACGGCATACCGGGAGTGGGTCAGCAGCGCGTTGACGACCTGCTCGGCGTCGTGGCCCGCGGCCCGCGCGTTCCACAGGCCGAGCGGGGTGACCCGATAGGTGTGCACGTGCTCGGGTGCCCGCTCGAGCTCGGCGAACGGCGCGATGTCGCGCCGCGCCGCCTCGGCACCGGGGTGGTCGACCTCGAGGAGGAGCGTCTTGTCGCTCTGGACGATGAGGGGGCCGTCTGTCATGGTCTCGGGTCAACGGCCCCAGCGGCGGCGTTTGTTCCGGCGTTCACTGGTTGTTGAACGCCCAGATGTAGAACGGGATGAGGACGAGGATCCCGACGGCGAAGTTCACGGCGTAGACGACCCATCCCGTCGTCGTGCGCCGCCGGGCGGTGACGGGGTCGGTGGCGTTCTGGCGCCACGCCAGGGCGGCCAGGACAGCACTGGGGATGCCGATGAGGCCCGTGGCCACGACCGACAGGACGCTGACCACCAACAGCACCGCGGTGCTGATCGGGAAGCTCGGGGCGGCCGTCGCATAGCCGGCGTACCCGGCATACCCCGGGGGTGGGCCGTACTGAGGGCCGGGCTGCGGCACGGGCTGGTAGCCGTACTGGGGGGCGTACTGCGGCACGGGCTGGTAGCCGGGCTGCGGGGGGTAGGGCGGGGGGGAGCCCGACGGACCTGGGTATGCCGTGCCCGGCCCGGGTGCGTAAGGCGGGTAGGAGCCGTAGGGCTGCGGGTTGAACGACCCGCCGGGCGGGGCCTCGCCCGGCCGCTCGCCACCGGGGCTCGCGTTGCCGGCGCCGGAGCCTGGACTGCTGCCGGCAGCACCCTCCTGGGAGCCGGGCGGCGCGCCGAAGCCGCCCTCCTGCCCGTGCGAGGACTCACTCATGCTGCCTCACGGTGCTCCCTCGCGCTCCCTGCGTGCCGTCTCGGGTCAGCCGACCCGTCCACCCAACCTACCCCTGCCATCATGGAGGCAGGAGGAGCCCATGAGAGCACCACAGGTCGAGCCGGCCGACGGCATGCCGTCGCGCGTGACGATCTACGAGGTCGGTCCGCGTGACGGCCTCCAGAACGAGAAGTCGGTCATCCCCACGTCGGTCAAGGTCGAGTTCGTCCGGCGGCTCGTCGCGGCCGGGCTCTCCGTCGTCGAGACGACGTCGTTCGTCCCGGCCGCCTGGGTGCCGCAGCTCGCCGACGCGACCGAGCTGCTTGAGGCCCTCGGACCCGACGGGCTGGGCCCTGGGCGTCCGGTCCTCGTGCCCAACGAACGCGGGCTCGACCGGGCCCTGGAGGCCGGAGTGGGCGCGATCGCCGTCTTCGGCAGCGCGACCGAGACCTTCGCCCGCCGCAACCTCAACCGCACGGTCAACGAGTCGCTGGACATGTTCGCCCCGGTCGTCGCCCGGGCGCGGGGCGCGGGCCTCTGGGTCCGCGGCTACGTCTCGATGTGCTTCGGCGACCCGTGGGAGGGCGACGTGCCCGTGTCCCAGGTCGTGGATGTCGCTGCCCGGATGATGGACTTCGGCTGCGACCAGCTGAGCATCGGGGACACCATCGGAACCGGGACCACCGGCCACGTCCACGCTCTGTTGGAGGCGTTGGGGCAGAAGGGGATTCGGCCCGAGCGGGTCGGCGTGCACTTCCACGACACCTACGGCCAGGCGCTCGCGAACACCATGGCCGCGCTCGCCGACGGCGTCACCGTCGTCGACGCGTCCACGGGCGGCCTCGGGGGGTGCCCCTACGCGAAGAGCGCGACCGGCAACCTCGCCACCGAGGACCTCGTCTGGGCGCTCCACGGGGCCGGCGTCGAGACGGGTGTCAGTCTCGACGCCCTCGTCGAGACCAGCGTCTGGATGGCCGGGCAGCTCGGGCGGCCGTCGCCGTCCCGGGTCGTCACGGCGCTCGCCGGCGGCTGACGGCCGGCAGAGCCTCGGCGCTCACGCCTGCGCGACGCCGGTGATCCGGTGGATCGAGAAGCCGCGTTCGTGCGCCTCGCCCTTGACCGTCCCGTAGGCGCGGCCGCTCTCGACCCGGTCGGGGTAGAAGAGGATCCGCTCGGTTCGCCCGTCCATGTCGGCGTGGCCGATCCAGACCCCGTGCCGGTCGGCGGCGGCATCGCGCAGCGCGGCGAGCGTCACGGTGGGGTCGGTCGGCTCGAGCCGCGGGCGGTCCGGGTCCTCCTGCGACCGGCGGAAATCCGCCGACTCCTCGGCGGCGCGCAGCCCGTGGACGAGCGACGCGGTGAACGTCGCGTCGACGGGCGTCACCGTCGGCGGCGCGGCCGGACGACGGGCGGCCGCCCGGCGCTGCCGCGTGGCGGAGACGACCACGGTCCCGTCCGGGCGTTCCTGGACGGGGGCGTACCCGCTGTCCCGGAGCAGCTCGATGAGCACGAGGGGGTCGGCGGGCGAGATGAGCACGGAGGTGGCGATCCGCCGCAGCTGGAGCGCGGCGAGGGCCCGGTCGGCCACCATCGACTCGAGCACGGCCTCGTCGTCACTGCGGATGTATGCCGTCGCGCCGCCGATCCGGGTCTGGCCGTGCCGTCGGGCGACGTCGCGCACGAGGTACTCGACCGGCTGGGGCAGGCCCGTGCGGCTCGAGCGGCGCAGCGAGTCGACGAGCTCGTCGGCAGTCCAGCCGATGTCCAGCGCGCGACGCACCGACGACTGGGTGAACCGGTGCACGGTCGCTCCGCCGCGCGACTCGACTTCCGCGCTGAGCCGCATCAGCGCGGCGAGGCTGCCCTCGAGCGGGCCGGGGGCGATCGCGGTGAGGTCGGCCTGGATGAGGACATGGTCGACCGGGGAGGGGAGGTGACCCGACATCAGCCGTGACAACGCCGGGGCGTCCGCTCCGGAGGCCAGGGCCCGACCGGCGCTGGAGAGGGCTCCGCGGCCGGTGGCTCCGAGCCACTCGGCCTCGTGCAGCGCCGCGGTCGCGGCGACCTCGAGGAGGGCGGCGTTGCGCAGCGGGCGCCGCCACTGGAGCCGCTCGACGACCGAGGCCGTCGTCGAGGCCTCGCCCGGGTCGAGCCGCGCGAGCTCGCCGAGCACCTCGGCGCGGATCGCCCGGATGGGCGGCCAGTGCACGTCGGGACCGAGGGCGTTGGCCGGGGTCGGGGTCGCGGCGGGACGTGCTCCCACGAGGTGGGCGGCCCGGGTCGACGCGAACCACGCGGTGGCCACCCGGGCCCACCGGGTGCCGGCGTCCTGGCCGAGCCACTCGTCGAACGACCGGGTCGGCGCCCAGACCGGCACGATCTCTCCGTCGTCGGCGACGAGCCCGGCACAGAACATCACCTCGACGAGCCAGGCGGCGCGGTCGGTCTCGAGGTCGAGGGCCACGGCGAGGTGTCGCAGGTCGCGGACCGCTAGACCCCCGGTGCGCAGGACGCGCGGCGGCTCGGGACCCCACCGGTTCGCGACCTCCTCGACGAGGGCCAGCAGGTCGCTGACCTGGCCCCCGGCGGCGGCGTCCGCCGCGGCATACCCCACCTCCCGGCGCTGCTGGTCGGGTGGGTCGAGCCGGGTCTCGCGGTGCACCCCGCCGCCGCGCAGGACGAGCCCGACCTCGCGCGGCAGGACGACCCGCACTCCGGGGCCCTCCCCGGGTGCGGGCGTCGAGGAGTCGAAACGGGGGACCCGCATCGGGTGCGGCGCTGGGGGGACGGGGGCGAGGAGGCCGTGGGCGAGCAGCCAGCGCGCTCCGGCGGCCCCCGGTCCCTGCGGGCTGAGCACGCCGACCGGCGGGCCCCACGTGAGCCGCTCGAGAATGGACGTCGCCGCCTCCGGCGCGGAGTCCACGAGCGAGCGCAGCTCCTCCGGGCCCGGCCCGGGAACGCCGGTGATCTCCCGCGTCGATGGGCCCAGACCGCCCGGGTAGGGGCCGAGCACCTCGGGCACCGTCCGCACCACCTGGAGACCGTCGGGTCCGTGCCAGACGAGGGCCAGCTCCCAGAGCCGGTCGAGCAGCGGCGACACGTCGCGGTCGGTCCCCAGGAGCCCGGCCACCTCCGGGGGGCCGGCCCGGTCTGGGGCCACGACGACAGCCTCGAGCACCTGGAGATGGGCCCGGTCGAGCGTCTCGATGCACCGCTGCACGCTCGCCCTCGTGCTCGCCCGGGCCGCCAGCGAGGTGAGGTCGGCGGGCGCCGGGCGGGCGAGGTCGGGGCGGCCGAGGACCAGCCGGCTCAGCTCCTCGTCGGTGCGGCCCCGGATGTCGTCGGCCAGGCTCCGCACCGGCGGCCGAGCCGCGGTGTGCAGGCGGGCGCGGGGGGGCATACGCCCACGGTAACCGCCCCGACGCCCCCGCCGCCCGCGTCCGGGCGCCGGGCCGGGCGCGCGCCGCCGCCACCGCCTCCGGCGACAACGCAGCGCCCGGGCCATAGGTTGAATGCCGTGAGCACCGCCGCGCACCGGTCCCGTCCCACGGGCGAGCAGTGGGTGGTCCGCCGCGGCACCGACGAGCTCGTCGTCGTCGAGGTCGGCGGGGGGATCCGCAGCTATACCCGGGGCGGTCTCGACGTCGTCGCCGGCTATCCGGCGGACGCGACGCCGATCGCGGGCCGCGGCCAGCAGCTCATCCCGTGGCCCAACCGGATCCGCGACGGCCGCTACGTCTTCGACGGCGTGGAGCGCCAGCTGCCGCTCACCGAGCCGGCCAAGCACAACGCCAGCCACGGCCTCGTCCGCTGGGTCGCATGGGACCTGCTCGACCACACCGAGTCGACGGTCACGGTGGGGCTGCGGCTGCACCCGCAACCCGGGTGGGCGTGTGTCCTCGAGCTGACGACGCTCTACGCCCTCGGCGAGGACGGGCTCACGGTGACAACCACGGCACTCAACGTCGGGCAGGACCACGCCCCCTACGGCTACGGCGCGCACCCCTACGTCTCCATCGGCGACGTGCCCGTGGCCGACGTCGAGCTCACCGTGCGGGGTTCGCGCTACCTCGAGGTCGACCCCGAGCGGCTCCTGCCGGTGGCGACGCACCCGGTGGCCGGCACGGCATACGACTTCCGGGGTGGCCGGCCGATCGGCGACACCGCCCTCGACACCGCCTTCACCGAGCTGGAGCGAGGGCCCGACGGGCGCTGGGCTGTGCTCGTGGGGGGGCTCGCACACGGGGGGGTGCGCCTTTGGGGCGACGCCGCGTACCCGTGGGCGCAGGTCTTCACCGGTCGGGCGCACCCGCACACCGAAGGAACGACCGGCATCGCCGTCGAACCGATGACCTGCCCGCCGAACGCCTTCGCCAGCGGCGAGGACCTCATCGTCGTCGAGCCCGGGCAGGCCCACACGGGGGCCTGGGGGATCCGGCCGGAGGGGCACTGGTGAGACACCGGCCCGATCGCTGGTCGCGGGCAACTCACCGTGGACTTCACCGTTAGGCTGTCGTGAGCGCATCGAGCGCACGCCGGCCCCTGCGGGTCACCGGCTACGAGATCACGAGGTGGGTTGTGCCGACAGGCAAGGTCAAGTGGTATGACACGGAGAAGGGCTTCGGCTTCCTCTCCGACGACGAGGGCGGCGACGTGTTCCTGCACGCCAACGCCCTGCCTGAGGGCGTGACCGCCCTCAAGGGCGGCACCCGCGTCGAGTTCGGCATCGTCGAGGGGCGTCGCGGCGCCCAGGCCCTGTCGGTCCGGGTCCTCGACCCCACCCCGTCGGTCGCCGCGTCGCAGCGGGCCGCCCACCGCAAGCCCGCCGAGGACATGGTGGTCATCGTCGAGGACCTCATCACCCTGCTCGACAACATCTCCAACACCCTTCGCCGCGGCAAGTACCCCGACAAGGCGGCGGCCTCCAAGGTCGCCAAGGTCCTGCAGGGCGTCGCCGCCGACCTGGACGCGTGACATGGCCGAGGTGCGCACCGACCCCACCCTGCGGGCTGCCGGCGACGTCGCCCGGGCCGCACTCGACGGCATCGCCGAGGGCGGCACGGTCGGCGAGCACCTCGAGATGGTGATGGACGGCGAGCGGCTCGCCACCCACTACTTCGCCTGCACCTCGCTGGGCTACCGCGGCTGGCGCTGGGCGGTGAGCGTGACGCGGGTCTCCCGGAGCAAGGTGGCCACGGTCTGCGAGACCAACCTCGTCCCGGGTGCCGGATCCGTGCTGTCGCCACTCTGGCTCCCGTATGCCGAGCGGCTGGCTCCCGGTGACGTCGGGGCCGGCGACGTGCTGCCCTACAAGGCGGACGACCCCTACCTCGTCGCGGGCTTCGAGGCGACGGGCGAGGAGGACGTCGACGCGTTCGCGTTCTTCGAGCTCGGCCTGGGCCGACCCCGGGTGCTCTCCGCGGAGGGACGCGAGGCCGCTGCGGAGCGCTGGTACGACGGTGAGCACGGCCCACAGGCGGAGGTGGCCCTGAAGGCTCCCGCGCGGTGCTCGACCTGCGGCTACTTCGTGCCGATGGCCGGCGCCCTGCGGGCCGTCTTCGGGGTGTGCGCGAGCGAGTGGTCGCCCTCAGACGGCGCCGTGGTGAGCCTGGACCACGGCTGCGGCGCCCACAGCGAGAACGTCGCCGCCCAGCCCGAGCCGGAGCGGGTCGGCGTGCCGATCGTCGACGAGCTCGCCCTGGACGTCCTCATCTGACGCTAGGCCCGAGCGGACTGACGAGCCGGCCCGGCGGCCTGCTCAGGCGTCCGGACCGCGGGCCTCGGCGGCGTTGCCCCGCCCCCGCCGCAGGTAGAGCCATCCGATGGCCCCGAGGACGACGCCGGCGAAGCAGCACCACGGCCACCAGGCGCGAGGGGGCTCGTGCAGTGCCGGGACGAGCAGTGTGAGCGCCAGCGCGACGGCCCAGGCGGCGAGCCCCCACTCGACGATGAGGAGCATGGGAAGCGTCAGCGCCCCCACCTCCGGCCGGGTCGCCCGCTGCGGCGGGCTCTGCTCACTCACCCGCCCAGCCTAGGTGGTGGCCCAAGGCCCGGATGTCGCCGCAGTTCGTCACTCTGGTGAAACAGAGGACCACTACTGTCTGCGCCATGTCGAAAACGTCAACGGCGCCGGCGCCGCGCAACACCGCCGCCGGAACATTGGATCGCTTCTTCACCATCACCGAGCGCGGGTCGACCGTGGGACGCGAGCTGCGGGGGGGCCTCGTCACCTTCTTCACGATGGCCTACATCGTCGTGCTCAACCCCCTCATCATCGGCACCCAGGCCGACAGCACCGGCGCCTTCCTCGGCGGCGGTGATATCGGCCGGGCCAAGCTGCTCGTCGCGGCCGCGACCGCGCTCATCGCCGGGGTGATGACGATCCTCATGGGTCTCGTGGCCAACTACCCCCTGGCCCTCGCCACCGGTCTCGGCCTCAACGCCTTCGTCGCCTTCGGCATCGCCAAGCTGCCACAGATGACGTGGGCCGACGCCATGGGCCTGGTCGTCATGGAGGGCATCATCATCACGATCCTGGTGCTGACAGGCTTCCGGATGGCCGTGCTGAAGGCGGTCCCGGCCCAGCTGAAGACGGCGATCTCGGTGGGGATCGGGCTCTTCATCACCATCATCGGTCTCGTCGACGCCGGCTTCGTGCGCAAGCCCGCGGGGCCAACCCCGGTCGAGCTCGGCGTCGGAGGGTTCCTCACCGGGTGGCCGATGATCGTCTTCATCGTCGGCCTGCTCGCGATCATCACCATGCTCGTGCGCAAGGTCCGGGGCGCCATCCTCTACGGCATCGTCGGTGCCACCGTCCTCGCGATCGTCGTCGAGGCGGTCTTCAAGGTCGGCAGCCAGACCGACGCGACGGGCAAGCTCGTCAACCCCGCCGGGTGGGGCCTCAACGTGCCGACCCTGCCGTCGACGATCGTCGGTGTGCCCGACTTCGGGCTCCTCGGCCATTTCAGCCTGCTCGGCTCGTTCGGCAAGATCGGCGTCGTCGCCGCCTGCCTGCTCATCTTCACGCTGATGCTCGCCGACTTCTTCGACACCATGGGCACCATGGTCGCCATCGGCGCCGAGGCGGGCCTGCTCGACAAGGAGGGCAACCCGCCGAACGCGGAGCGCATCCTCGTCGTCGACTCGCTCGCCGCGGTCGCCGGCGGGATGGGCAGCGTCAGCAGCAACACGTCCTACATCGAGTCTGCCTCGGGCGTCGGCGAGGGTGCCCGCACGGGTCTCGCGTCCGTCGTCACCGGCGCGCTGTTCCTTGTGGCGACGTTCCTCGCGCCGCTCGTGTCGGTCGTGCCCTACGAGGCGGCGACGCCGGCGCTCGTCGTCGTCGGGTTCCTCATGATGCAGCAGGTCAAGGGCATCGACTGGGACGACCTCGAGATCGCGCTTCCCGCGTTCCTCACCATCGTCCTCATGCCGTTCACCTACTCGATCACCGTCGGCATCGGGGCGGGCTTCGTCACCTACGTCTTCATCAAGGTCATCCGGGGCAAGGCTTCGGTGATCCACCCGCTCATGTGGCTGGTGGCCGCGCTCTTCGTCGTCTACTTCGCCATCGACCCGCTCAAGAGCCTGCTCGGCGTGTCCTGAGATCAGGCCGGGCCGGGCTCGGATGCCCGGCCGGCCGGACCGCCACCGAGGGGCCGGTAACTAGTTAGCACAGGTAATGAGTTACGCTAACTAGTGATGAGGTCCTCACCTGCACCCACGGCGCCGCAGACGCCCCAGCAGCTCGCCCGGATGGCCGCCGACCTGCGGCTCGCCTGTATGCGCATCAGCCGCCGGGTCCGCTTCGAGTCCAGCCACGACGTGGCGCCGCACCAGTTCTCGGTGCTGTGCCGCCTGGAGGACGCTCCCGGCACGCCGGGGGAGCTGGCCGATATCGAGCGCGTGGCCAAGCCGAGCATGACCCGCACCGTCGGGGCACTCGTGGATCGCGGTCTCGTCCTGCGGCAGGGCGACCCGGCCGACGGACGCCAGGTGATCCTGTCCCTCACCGAAGAGGGCCGGCGCACCATGCTGTCGATCCGCCGCCGCCGCGACGCCTGGATGTCGAGCCGCGTCTCAGCCCTCGCCGTCGAGGAGCAGGACGTGCTGGCGCGGGCCACCCAGATCCTGAGCCGACTGGCCGGCGAATGAGCCCGACCTTCTCGTCGCTCTCCGTGCGCAACTACCGGATCTATGCCTCCGGCTCGCTCGTCTCGAACATCGGAACGTGGATGGGCCGCGTCGCGCAGGACTGGCTCGTCCTGACCATCCTCACCGACCACTCCTCGACCGCCCTGGGCGCCGTGACCGGGCTTCAGTTCCTGCCCTTCCTCGTCCTGGCGCCGTGGGCCGGCATGGTCGCCGACCGGTTCAGCAAGCGGCGGATCCTTCTCGGCACCCAGTCATTCCTCGCCGTCTCCGCGCTCCTTCTCGCCGTGCTGACGATCACCGGCGCCGTCCAGCTCTGGCAGGTCTACGTGCTGGCGCTCGCGCAGGGCATCGCCACGGCGATCGACAACCCGGCCCGGCAGACCTTCGTGTCGGAGATGGTCCCGCGCGACTCGCTGAGCAACGCGGTCGCCCTCAACAGCGCCTCGTTCAACGCGGGCCGGCTCATCGGCCCCGGCGTCGCCGGGCTCGTCATCGCAGCGGTCGGCACCGGCACCGCCCTGCTGCTCAACGGCCTGTCGTTCTTCTTCGTCCTCGCCTCGCTGCTCCTCCTGCGGATGCGCGACCTGACTCCGGCGCCACGCTCGCGCGGCAAGGGGCAGATCCGCGAGGGCCTGGCCTATGTGCGCAGCCGCCCCGACGTCATGCTCATCTTGGGCCTCGTCTTCGTGCTCGGGACGTTCGGGATGAACTTCCAGGTAACCACCGCTCTCATGGCCACCAAGGAGTTCCACCGGGGGCCCACCGAGTTCGGGCTGCTCGGCTCCATCATGGCGATCGGGTCGCTGGCCGCAGCGCTGCTGGCGGCCCGCCGTAGGCAGCCCCGGCTGCGGGTGCTCCTCGTCGCGCTCGTCGGCTTCACCTTCGCGACCGCGCTGGCCGCGCTCGCCCCGACCTACGAGCTCTTCGCGCTGTCTCTCGTACCGGTGGGGCTCTCGGCGCTGACGGCGCTGACCACCGCCAACGCGATGGTCCAGCTCTCCGTCGACGCCCAGATGCGAGGCCGGGTGATGGCGCTCTACATGGCGATCTTCCTGGGCGGGACGCCGCTCGGCGCACCGATGATCGGATGGCTGGGCGACGTCGCCGGGCCCCGGTGGACCATCGGGGTGGGGACGGTCGCCGTGGCACTCTCCCTCGTGGTGGTGGCCGTGCTGTTCCGCAGGCGCGACAATGCCCGGGTGACCTACGAGCCCAGCCGGAGACCGAGGTTCCAGGTCAGCCTGGACCGTCCCGACCACGCGACGCCCGAGGCGGCACGATGAACGTCCGGGTCCGGCAGCGGGTCACCTTCGCCGCCTTGGCCCTGCTCATCCTCGCCGTCGTCGTGGCTGCTCTCCTGCGCTAGGGTTCCGTGTGCTCTCGATCGGGACCCACCTTTGCTGAACACGACCCAGCCCACGCAGGGCAACACCGCCGCCACTGACGACCACGCCGCCCACCGCCCGGTGACCCTGCTCGACCTCCCCGAGCTCGCCGTCGCAGCGATGGCCGGCTGGTCGGTGCCGTCCATGCTCCTCATCCTCGGCAACGCGTTCACGCCGCTGTGGGCGGTGCTGCTCGGCGTGCTCGGCGCGGCCGCGGCGGTCGCCCTGGCCGGCTTCCCGAGCGGCCCGCTGACCCGGCGTGTCCGGCGGACCCGGCGCGACGGCATACCCGTCCCTCGTGGTGAGGTCGCAGCCGAACCGGCGAACCGGCCAGACGCAGATCCGGCAGACGGCTCACCCGTGCCCCTCGCCGAGCGCGACGGTCTGTGGACCGCGGTCGCTGGCGCCGGCGTCCTCGGGTTCACCGTGTTCAACGTGACCCGGACGTCGCAGAACATCTACCAGCTGCGTGACCCCAACGCCTACGGAGCGGCCGGTCGGTGGCTCGCCGACCACGCCTCGCTCAACATCCCGACGAACCTGGAGCTCTTCGGCACCGACCCCGGGATCAACTTCGTCTCCGCCGGGATCGGGTTTCGTGACATCCGGTCGCTCTACGCCCAGGGCAACCACCTGCTCCCTGCGTTCCTCGCCCCCGTCGCGCACTACCTGGGCGAGTCGGCGATGTTCCGGTTCAGCGCCTTGCTCGGCGGGCTGGCCCTCCTCGCCTTCTTCGGCCTGGTACGCCGCGTCGCCGGCGGCTTGCTCGCCCTGGTGGCGACAACGGCGCTGGCGACGTCGCTCCCGTTCCTCTACGTCAGCCGCGACACGTTCTCGGAGACGGCAACCCTGCTGTTCCTCACCGGTGGCCTGAGCCTGCTCGTGTGGGCCTTCGACCACCCCACCACGGGGCGCTACGTCGCGGCCGGCCTGGCGCTTGGCGCTGCGGCGATGGCCCGGATCGACAGCACCGTGGCCCTGGTGTCAGTGCCCGTCGTCTTCGGCCTGGTCCTCCTGCGGGCGGGCACCCCGGTCGAGCGCCGGACTGCCCTGCGGCACGCCGGCGCCCTGCTCGGGACGGTGCTCGTGCTCGACGTCATCGGGTTCCTCGACATCCTGCGCGTCTCGGCCGGCTACTACAACGACCACCGCAGCGAGATCCTCGCGTCGCACGCCGCCCTGGCCGCGGCCCTCGGCGTCATGGTGCTCGCAGTGGTGCTGGACTGGTCGACCGGGACGCTGACCCGGCTCTGGCGAGAGCGGCGACGGCTCCTCGGGCTTGCGGGGGCCGGTCTCGTGGTGGTCGTGCTCGTCGCCCTCGGCTCGCGTCCGCTGTGGATGACGCAGCACGGTCATCCCGACGACGGCTACATCAAGTACGTCGAAGCGATCCAGAAGGGCACCGGCCTGGCGGTCGACGGGACGCGTACCTACAACGAGCTCACCGTGTCCTGGGAAGCCTGGTACTACGGCTGGCCGACCCTCGTGCTCGCGCTCCTCGGCTACGCGCTCCTCGCGTTCCGGCTCCTCGCCCGTGGCCAGGGCCGGCTGTTGGCGCCACTCATCATGGGGCTGTCGCTGTCGTTGCTCTACTTCTACGACGCCCGCATCACGCCGGACCAGGTGTGGGCGATGCGCCGGTTCGTGCCCGTGGTCATCCCGATCATGCTCATGGCCGCGGTCGTGGCGCTCGGCTGGCTCTGGGCGCGGCACCGGTGGCTGCGACCGGTCGCCGCCCTCGGGGCCGTCCTCGTCATCGTGGTGCCGGCCGTCATCACCTTCCCGATGCAGGCGCTGCGGGCCGACGTCCCGCAGCTGGCCCTCGTCGAGTCGCTGTGCCGCACGGTGCCGGCCGACGGCGGGGTCATCGCGACGGACGAGGCCGCGTCGGAGAGCCTGCTGCAGGTCGTCCGCTCGTACTGCAACGTGCCGGCCGCGGGCCTGGTCAAGCCGACCCGGGCCCAGCTCGCCGCGGTCCGGACCGCCATGGCGGCCGGAGGCCGCACCCTCTACGCCATCGCCCAGGACCCGGCGACCCTCGGTATGGCCACGCCGGCAGCGGACCCCACCCTCCAGATGCACGGCGAGCGGCTGCCCGCGCTGCTCGAGGCGGTCCCTCAGGACGACAACGAGTACGACATCGCCATCTGGGTGGGGCTGGTCAGCTCCGACGGTTCGGTCACCGCGCTGCCGAGCACGCCGTAGCCGGCCAGCCGTAGCGGCTCAGGCGGTCGCGTCGACGACGTACTCGATGCAGTCGATGAGCGCCGAGACGTCCTCGGGGTCGACTGCGGGGAACATCGCGACGCGCAGCTGGTTGCGGCCGAGCTTGCGGTAGGGCTCGACGTCGACGACGCCGTTGGCGCGCAGGATGGCGGCGACCGCGGCGGCGTCGACGTCCTCGTCGAAGTCGATGGTGCCGACGACCTGGCTGCGTGCGGCCGGGTCGGCGACGAACGGCATCGTGTATGCCGTGCTGTCAGCCCAGCGGTAGAGCCGGCTGCTCGAGTCGGCGGTCCGAGCGACCGCCCAGCGGAGCCCGCCCTGCTCGTTCATCCAGCGGGTCTGGGCGTTCAGGAGCGCGAGCGTGGCGACGGCCGGGGTGTTGTAGGTCTGGTTGAGGCGGCTGTTGCTGATCGCCGTCGGCAGGCTGAAGAAGTCGGGCACCCAGCGGCCGGACTCGGCGATCTCGTCGACGCGGGCCAGCGCCGCGGGCGAGAAGGCGGCGAGCCAGAGACCCCCGTCGGACGCGAAGCACTTCTGCGGGCCGAAGTAGTAGACGTCGGCCTCGGCGAGGTCGACGGGCAGGCCACCCGCCCCCGAGGTGGCGTCGACGAGCACGAGGGCGTCGTCGTCGGCTCCCTCGACCCGGCGGACCGGGGCCATGACGCCCGTGGAGGTCTCGTTGTGCGGCCAGGCGTAGACGTCGACACCGGCCTCGGCCCGGGGGGTGGCCAGCGTGCCCGGGTCGGAGGCGATGACCGTCGAGTCGGCGAGGAACGGGGCATTCTGGGTCACCGATGCGAACTTGGCGGAGAACTCCCCGAAGCTGAGGTGCTGCGCCCGTTCGCGGACCAGGCCGAACGCCGCGATGTCCCAGAACGCCGTGGAGCCGCCGTTGCCGAGGACGATCTCGTAGCCGTCGGGCAGGGAGAAGAGCTGGGCCAGCCCTTCGCGGACCTCGCCGACGAGCTTGCGGACGGGAGCCTGCCGGTGGGACGTGCCGAGGACGGTGCGGCCCAGCGAGGTGAGGTAGTCGAGCTGCTCGGGCCGGACCTTGCTCGGCCCGGACCCGAATCGACCGTCGCTGGGGAGCAGGTCGGCAGGGATCGTCAGGGGGTCGGTCACGTGTGATTCACCTCGGGGACTGGCCGCGTGCGCCCGGATGGGACGCCGCGCGTTGTGGCGGCACGGCACGGGGCCGGTGACACCGATGTTACTCACATGAAACCAAAGCCCCCTTGACAGCGACTCGGGGTGGCGGTTTGTGGACGGTTGCAGGGGTGAGGGGGCGGAGCGGATCAGGGCTTGGGAATCTTTGCGATACCCCCTCCGTTGAATGACTGTAATCATGTAATCACTGCAAGGAGGTCACACCATGCGCCACGAAGACCAGCATGAGGAAGGCCACGGCTCGGACCGTGGCCACGGAGAGGGGCGCGGCCCCAGGGGCGGCGGGCGACGAGGCCCCGGAGGGCGTGGGTTCGGCCCGTTCGGCGCCGGCTGGGGCCCGGGTTTCGGACCGGGTTTCGGTCCCGGCGGAGGCCGTGGCCGGCGAGGGGGCCCCTTCGGTCGCCCCGGAGGCTGGCAGCAGGCCGACCTGCCCTCGGCGGACGACGCGGCGGACTGGTTCGCCGGGCGCCTGCCGTCGGGATGGTTCGTCGGCAAGCCGTCGGTGAGCGTCGACCGCGAGGAGATCCTCGTGGTCGGAGAGCTGCCGCCGGTCGACGCTGCCGAGGGCGAGACCTCGGCAGCCGCGGCCCAGGGGCGGATCAGCCGCTGGCGTGAGGAGACGCGCGACGAGCGCATCGCCATCGCCCTCGAGGCGGAGCAGCGCTACGGCCGCAAGGTCGGCTGGGGAGCCAGCCTCGGCGAGGAGTCGTCGTTGTTCACCCACCTCGCCGTCCCGGTGATGACGCGCCTGCGTCAGCCGCACCGGCAGGTGCTTGACACCCTCGTCGACGCCGGCGTGGCGCGCTCCCGCTCGGAGGCGCTCGCCTGGGCGGTCACTCTCGTCGGCCAGCACGCCGACGAGTGGCTCCAAGGCCTGCGCGACGCCATGGCCGAGGTCGACAAGCTCCGGACCGAGGGTCCCGAGGTCTGACGTCTCTCCCCCGGTATGCCGGGTCGTCCCCGAGAGGGGGCGGCCCGGCATACGTCGTCGTCGTCGGTGCTGTGCCGAACAGTCGACGTCGGCCGCAGGCGTCAGACCGAGGCGGCCGCCGGGTGGCTGGCCTTCCAGCCCGCCACGTCCTGCGGAAGCCGCGGGCCCTCGCCGACGTAGCGGGCGCTCGGCCGGATCAGCCGTCCGGTCCGCTTCTGCTCGAGGATGTGGGCCGACCACCCCGCCGTGCGCGCGCAGGTGAACATGGGCGTGAACATCGACGACGGCACGTGGGCGAAGTCGAGGATCACCGCCGCCCAGAACTCGACGTTGGTCGCGAGCACCCGGTCGGGGCGCCGGGCGTTGAGCTCCTCCAGCGCTGCCTTCTCCAGGGCCTCGGCCGCCTGGAAGCGCGGCGCGTCCAGCCGTCGGCACGCGTCGCGCAGGACCTTGGCGCGGGGGTCCTCGGCCCGGTAGACCCGGTGGCCGAACCCCATGAGGCGCTCACCCTTGTCGAGCACGCCGCGCACGTAGGTGGCCGCGTCGCCGTGCTCCTCGACGCCGTCGAGCATGTAGAGCACCCGGGACGGCGCTCCGCCGTGCAGCGGCCCGCTCATCGCACCCACGGCACCGGAGAGGCAGGCGGCCACGTCGGCTCCCGTCGACGCGATGACCCGGGCCGTGAACGTCGACGCGTTCATGCCGTGCTCCGCAGCCGAGACCCAGTAGGCGTCCACGGCCTCGACGTGCTTCGGGTCGGGCTCGCCGCGCCAGCGGATCATGAACCGCTCGACGACGGTCGCTCCCTCGTCCACCCGGGACTGCGGCACCATCGGCTTGTCGAGCCCGCGGGCGGACTGCCCGATCCACGACAGGGCCATGACGGCCGCCCTGGCCAAGTTGTCTCGTGCCTCGGCCTCGCCGATGTCGAGGAGCGGCTTGAAGCCCCACACCGGGGCGAGCTGCGCGATGGCGCTCTGCACGTCGACCCGCACGTCACCGGTGTGCACGGGCAGCGGGTACGGCTCGGCCGGCGGGAGGCCGGGGTTGAACTCGTTGTCGACGAGCAGCCCCCAGACGTTGCCGAAGGACACCGTGCCGACGAGGTCCTTGATGTCCACACCGCGGTATCGCAGGGACCCGCCGGCCTTGTCAGGCTCCGCGATCTCGGACTCGAAGGCGATGACGCCCTCCAACCCGGGCTTGAACCCCGGATCAGGCAGAGCGGGTTGCCCCGCAGCGGGTGTTGAGGCAGCGGTTTTCGAGGTCTGCTCGGTCTGCTCGGTCATCGGACTCCTTCGGCCTTGGCCACGTGCAGGGCAGGGTCCATTGTGCCCTGAGAGGCGCGGCGAGCAACCGAAGCGTCCACGGGCCGGTGTCGGTCCCGGCTGACACACTCACCCGTATGCCGCGCGTCACCACCGGGTTCACCGGCACCCTGCGTCCCGACGAGGAGCACGACGAGGTGCGCTTCGTCGGCGGCGACCTCGCCGGTGCCCGCGCTGCCGGGTCGCGCTTCCTCGAGTGCGAGGTGGTGGGCGCGGACCTCACCGAGGCCGGCCTGAGCGGGACGCGGTGGATCGACTGTGTGCTCGACCGCGTCACCGGCGTGGCCCCCGACCTGTCGGACGCCACCTTTCTCGACGTCTCGGTGACGGGCGCACGGCTGGGGGCGGTCGCGGCATACGGCTCGTCGTGGCGCCAGGTGGGCGTGCGCGGGGGCAAGGTCGACTTCCTCAACCTGCGCGGCGCCACCCTGCGCGACGTGACGTTCGAGGACTGCGTCCTCCTCGAGCCCGACCTCGCGGAGGCCTCCCTGACGGACGTCACCTTCGCGGGCTGCACCCTCGTCGGGGCCCAGTTCAGCGGAGCCACGCTGACGAGGGTCGACCTCTCGCAGGCCAAGCTCGTCGACCCGATGGGCCTGACCAGCCTCCGCGGAGCCACGATCAGCCGCGTCCAGCTGCTCGACCTCGCCGACGCCTTCGCCGACCAGCTCGGCATCCAGGTGAGCTGAGGACGACCGCTGTCGTGGAGCCGCTCGGGCGAGCCTCCTCGGGCTCAGCCCTTCCGGCGGCGCACCGTGCCGACGGCCCGCTCGCGCGCGGCGACGGCACGGTCCCGGGGCGTGGGCACCTCCTGCGGCCGTAGGCGCCGCGTCAGGTCGGCCCGGTCCAGCAGGTCGGCGAGCGGCACCCCGCGGTCGGGATGGGCCGAGACCGGCCCGTCTCCGCTGAAGACGACCCAGACCGGGACCTGCCCGTGGACGACCCCGAGCACCGAGCCGTCCTGGAGGGTCCGGGCCTTGGCGAGCGCCAGTCGCTTGGCGCGCCGCGACTCGAACCTCGCCTTGACGTAGTCCGCAGCCGGCTCCTTCACCTGGTCGAAGAGGATCTTGGCGTGCGGCCCGTACCTCACCCCGTACTTGACCCCCGTCACGAAGAACCTGCCCTTTGCCATCCCATGCCTCCCTGGTCCGACGACCACCCTAACCTTGGGGGCGGGACCGACTCGTCCCAGCGCTGCGAAGATCCGAGGAGGGCCATGTGAGTACCGTCGACCGCCGCGACTACACGGGTGAGGGGCTCACCGAGGCGCAGCTCGCGGCCACGCCCTGGCAGCAGGCACGCGCCTGGGTCGACGAGGCGGACCGGCGCGGCGTCGAGGGCGACGACGTGCCCGAGCCGCGGGCCCTCTCGATCGCTACCGTGGACGCGGGCGGGGCGCCGAACGTGCGCACTGTCCTCATGCGGTTCTTCGACGAGCGTGGCCCGGGGTTCGTCACCAGCATCGAGTCCACCAAGGGAACCGAGCTGGCAGCCAACCCGCACGTGGCGGCCACGCTGACCTGGCCCGCGATGTTCCGGGCGATCCGGTTCCGGGGGGTCGCCGAGGAGCTCGGGCGCCCCGAGGTCGAGGAGTACTGGAGCTCACGGCCCTGGGGCTCGCGGATCAGTGCCTGGGCCTCGCAGCAGTCACAGCCCGCCAGCGGCCGCGAGCAGCTCGAGGAGGCCTACGACCGGTATGCCGCGCAGTTCCCCGACACCGGCGGCGCGGGGGACGTGCCGATCCCGCCGTCGTGGGGCGGCTACCGGGTCAGGTGCACCGAGGTCGAGTTCTGGGGCGGGCGGCGCAACCGGCTCCACGACCGGCTCGTCTTCACCGCCGTCAGCGCGGGCGGCGCCGTGCCCACATGGCCGAGCCTCGACGATCCGACGGCGTGGGCGCTGACGCGGCGCCAGCCATGAGAGCCGGGCCCGTCGCGCCGCCCTCTGTGTTCGGGCACTGACCCTGCGGGCACTGACCCTCCGGGCACTGACCCTCCGGGCACGGACAACCGGGCACGGACAACCCGTGGGCTACCGGATCCTCCGGAGAGGAGAGCCAGCCGCACGCTGGACGGGGCGTACCTACCCACGGGCTGCAGCGACTGCAGTGGATTGCGTCGCGCGTCCTCTTGCTGACCAATGAGGCGGCCAGCGGAACGGCTGCGCTACGGCGCAGTCACCTCACGTGTCCGATAGAAATGCACTATCTGACCACCTCCCTTCTCGTGTACTCAGACGGTAAGACGACTCCGGGGCGCTCGCAAGGGGTTTCGTGGACGATTTCCACGCTGGGTCCGCGGTTCTGGTCCTCCTGCGCCGGGATCCCGGACGCGACGGGGACGCTCGGCTGGGACTCCTACAGTGGGGCATGGTCGAGACCGTGCGCAGCCTGCGGGCAATCGCCCTGCCGGCATACGGCCCGACGGCGCTCAGCTCGGTCGGTGCGGGAGCCGTCATGCCGGTCATCGTCCTCTCCGCCCGCGACCTGGGCGCCGGCGTCAACGTCGCCGCCTTCATGGTCGCCCTGCTCGGGATCGGCCAGCTCGCCGGTGACCTTCCCGCGGGAGCGCTCGCAGCCCGGATCGGGGAGCGTGCCGCGCTGATCCTGGCCTGCGCGCTCGAGGCCGCCGGTATGGCCGGGTGCGCGCGCGCCCCGTCCGTCGGCGTGCTCGCCGGGTCGGTGCTCGTCATCGGGGTGGCGGGGGCGGTCTTCGGCCTGGCTCGGCAGGCGTACCTCACCGAGGCCGTCCCGGTGGCGATGCGGGCCAGGGCCCTGTCCACGCTCGGGGGCGTCAACCGGATCGGGATGTTCGTCGGCCCCTTCGTCGGCGCCGTGGTGGTGGCCCGCTGGGGGATCAGCGCCGCCTACGTCGTCGGGTTGGTCGCGTCGGTCGCCGCCCTCGTCCTGGTCCTGGTCGTCCCCGACATCACGGCCGGGCACCGCGCCATCCGGCCCCGGGAGCGACGGTCCGTCGTCTCTGTCCTGCGTGAGCACCGTGCCACCCTGCTCACCCTCGGCGTCGGCGCGCTCTTCATCGCCTCGGCCCGGTCCTGCCGGACCGCCCTCGTCCCGCTCTGGGCGGAGTCGATCGGGCTCGATGCGGCTCACACCAGCCTCGTCTTCGGCATCGCCGGAGCGGTCGACATGCTCCTCTTCTATCCCGCGGGCGAGGTCATGGACCGCTTCGGGCGGGTCTGGGTCGCCGTGCCGAGCATGCTCGTCCTCGGCGGTGGGATGGCCCTGCTGCCGCTCACCCAGTCCTTCCTGGGCCTCACCGCGGTGGCGGTCGTCCTCGGGATCGGCAACGGGATCGGCTCGGGGCTGGTGATGACCCTCGGCGCGGACGCGTCGCCGGCCGATGCACGGGCCCAGTTCCTCGGCGGGTGGCGGCTCATGTCCGACTCGGGCAACGCCGCCGGCCCGGCCGTGGTCAGCGCCCTGACCACCGTCGTCCCGCTGGCCGCGGCGGCCGTGGCCATGGGGGCCGTCGCCGTGGCCGGCGCGGCGTGGCTGCGGGTCTGGGTCCCGCGCTTCGACCCCGCCTCGCGTTCCGCCGGCGCAGCCGACCGAGCCAAGAGCTGACCGCGGGAACTGCGCGCAGGGGGCTGAGACGGCATACCGAGGCCCGGGTGGGGCGGTCGGGAGGCGCCTCCTCGGGTGAGAGACTGGGCCGGTGACGGACCTCATCGACACCACGGAGATGTACCTCAAGACCATCTTCGAGCTCGACGAGGAGGGCATCGTGCCGCTGCGGGCCCGGATCGCCGAGCGCCTCGGGCACTCCGGACCGACGGTGTCACAGACGGTGGCGCGGATGGAGCGGGACGGGCTGATCCACCTCGCCGACGACCGGCACCTCCAGTTCACGGAGCAGGGTCGCGTCCTGGCCACCCGGGTCATGCGCAAGCACCGCCTGGCCGAGCGGTTGCTCCTCGACGTCATCGGGCTGGAGTGGGAGTTCGTCCACGACGAAGCCTGCCGATGGGAGCACGTCATGAGCGAGCGGGTCGAGCGCAAGATCCTGGCGCTGCTCGAGAACCACCACGACTCGCCCTACGGCAACCCCATCCCGGGGCTCGACGAGCTGGGCGAGGAGCCGGGGGAGAGCTTCCGGGCGGGCGTGCAGACCCTCAGCGCGCTGGCTGGCGACACCCCGACGCTGGTGCGGGTCCGTCGCATCGGCGAGCCCGTGCAGGTCGACCACGAGGCCCTCGCCCTGCTCACCGTGGCGGGTCTGCTCCCTGGCCGCAATGTCGAGGTCCGCCGGGAGGACAACCATGTCATCGCGGTGCGAGAGGGTGCCTCCGACACGACCGGGATCTCGCTTCCCGGCGACATCGCCGACCACGTGTTCGCCGCCTCGCTCTGATACGACCGAGGGCTGTTCTTGGCCGTTCCGTGACCATGATGTGACATTACGGTGTCGACTGAGATAGGGTTTCCTCCACTCGGCCTCTCATGGCCGGGCTCCTGGTGGGGACCGCCTAGTCCTGTCACCTCCGCCGGGAACTCACTCACACACCGCATGACAGGAGCGGGGGAACCACTTCCGGGCGTCGCAAGACGTCCTCGGGGTGAAGTTCTCGAGCCGGGACTCGTCCCGAGCAGAGAACCGGGTGAACCACTCAACCTCCCACCCGAACCCGACAGCTCACCTCGTAGGCGCCTGAGAGGTCAACTCGTGGCTCGTTTCTCCGTGGGGCGTCATCGCTCAGCCGATTTTCACCCCTTCACCGAACTCGCAGACATCGCAGCACGGTCCACCCAACCCGCCATGAAAGCCTCCGCGGTCGCCGTGGCGGCCGGCGGTCTCCTGGCCGCGTTTGCCATTCCCGCCTCGGCGACGTCCCCGGCCGCGCGCGACAAGGCGTCCGCTGCGGCCTCGCTGGCGGCCACTCCCCACAAGCCGGCCGTCGCCGCCCCCGCAGTCGCCACGTCGGCCGCCCCGACGTTCGGGATCCTGGGCTTCGTCGGCCAGCCCGCACCGGCCGCACCGGCTCCCGTGGTCCAGGTCTCCGCGCCGGCATCAGCTGCTCCGGCTCCGGCCGCGGCGCCTGCCCCCGCCGCCAAGCCGGCGGCTCCCAAGCCGGCGGCTCCCAGGCCGGTCGTCCGCACGGCCCGCGCAGCCGTCCGCACCGCCCCCCCTGCGCCGGTCGCGAAGCCGGCCGCCGCCCCGCGCCCCGCGCCCGCCCCGGCTGCCGCGCCGGCTCCCACGAGTGGCATCACCGGCATCGCCGCGAGCCTCTCCGGTATCCCCTACGTCTACGGCGGCACGACGACCCGCGGCTTCGACTGCTCGGGCTTCACCGGCTACGTCTACGCCCGGGCCGGCAAGTCCATCCCGCGCGTCGCCGAGGCCCAGCGTGCCGCTTCGAACAAGGTGTCGAACCCGGTGCCCGGCGACCTCATCTTCTTCGGCTTCCCGGCCTACCACGTCGGCATCTACGCCGGCGGCGGCAAGCTCTACGACGCCCAGCACCCCGGCACCACCACGGGTCTGCACGTCATCTGGACCCAGGCGAACGTCAGCTACGGCCGGTTCTGAACGAACCCGCCCTCTCGGGCCAGCGCGGCGCGGCCCCTCACCTCACGGTGGGGGGCCGCGCCGCGTTGGTCAGGGCGGGGTCGTGGCAGGGCAGGTGGCAGGATGGCTCGGATGAGCGATGAACACGCGTCCACCGGCTCGGCCCGCGAGCCTGCCATCGTCGTCGACCTGTGGACCGACGTCGTCTGCCCCTGGTGCTATGTCGCCAAGACCCGCTTGCGCACGGCGATCGACGGATGGGAGCGCCCCTCCGAGGTGCTCCTCCGCCACCGCGCCTACGAGCTCGACCCCGGTATGCCGCGTGGGGCCCGAACGACGCTGGCAGCCTTCCTCGGCCGGCAGAACGACGGGGACGAGCGGGCCGGAGCCCGGCTCACCCACGAGGTCAGCGCGATGGCCGCGCGGGACGGCTGGCGGCTCGACCTGAGCCGGGTGACCCAGGCCAACAGCTTCGACGCCCACCGGCTCGTCGCGCTCGGACGTGACCTCGGCGGCCCGGCACTGGAGGATGCCATGCTCGAGCGGCTCTTCTCCGCCCACTTCATCGAGGGCCTGGCCATCGACGGGCACGACGTCCTCCTGCGGTGCGCCGCCGAGGCCGGCCTCGACGAGCGCCGGGTCGCGGCCGTCCTCGCGAGCACCACCGAGGCCGACAGGGTGCGCGCCGACGAGGAGGAGGCGGGCCGCCTCGGCGTGACGCTCGTGCCCCACGCCCTGGCGAACGGGCGCGCCGTCGTCAGCGGGGCGCAGCCGGTCGAGGCTTACACGCAGATGCTGCAGGCGGCGCTCGGGGAGTCCTGAGCCTCACGACCGCCCCCTCGCGAAGGTGCCGGTGCCGCCGCGCTGCCACGCCCTGGGGCCTCCGATCGGCCGGTAGCCGACCCCGAGTGCGTCGAACCGCGCGAGGTGAGGACCGAGACGCTCGAGGAACTCCCCGGGCGGGGTCCCGGGACCGTGCCAGGCGAGCTCGGCGAGTGCAGCAGTCCGGGGGAAGGCCATGTACTCAACGTGCCGGGGCGTGGGCAGGTACTCGGTCCACAGCTGTCCCTGGACGCCGACGAGGCGAGCCCGCTCGCCGTCCGGCACCGCGGCATACGGGTCGACGGCGAGGACGTCCTCCCAGGTGGCCAGGCCCCCGATGGCCCGGGGCTCGTCCGGTCCCGGTGCCTGGTACATGTCGAAGTACAGGGGCGGCGAGCACTCGACGACGTCGTACCCGCGGGCCAGGGCCGCGAGAGCCCGGTCGTGCCCTCTCCATGCCATGACGACGGGACCCTCTGGGCTCACACCCGGCAGGTCGGGGCCGCCAACGATCTCGTCCCAGCCGACGAGGCGTCTTCCCCGGGCCGCGAGCCAGTCGCCCAGGTGGGCGGTGAACCACGCCTGGAGCCCGTCGACGCCGTCGAGCCGCCGCTCGGCGGCGAGGGTGGCGGACGCGGGGCTGGCGTGCCACTGCTCGCGCGGGCACTCGTCACCGCCGACGTGGACGAGCTCGGAGGGGAAGACATCGAGCACCTCCTCGAGCACCGCCTCGACCATGGCCACGGTCGCGTCGCCGAGGTGGAGGACCTCGGTGAAGATGCCGGGGCTGGTCGCCGTCGTGACGGGCGCGGCGCCCGGCTCGCCGAACTCGGGGTAGGCGGCGAGCAGGGCGCGCACATGGCCGGGAAGGTCGACCTCGGGGACGATGGTGACACCGCGCTGCTGCGCGTATCCGACGAGCGCCCGCAGCTGGTCCTGGGTGTAGAACCCTCCGTGCGGTGTCCCGTCACCGCCGGCCCGGCCGGGAAGCCGGGTCTCGGCGCGGGTCGCGCCCACGTCGGTCAGGCGCGGGTAGGCCAGGACCTCGAACCGCCAGCCCTGGTCGTCCGTGAGGTGCAGGTGAAGGACGTTGAGCTTGTGCGCGGCGAGCAGGTCCACGAACCGGTAGAGGTCGGGCAGCGGTTGGAAATGGCGTGCCACGTCGAGGTGCATCCCACGCCAGGCCAGAGCGGGGGAGTCGCGCACCCGCACGTGGGGCAGCGTCACGCGGGCTCCGGGAAGCGGCGCCGGCCCGCTCGCCCACGCGGGCATGAGCTGCCGCAGCGTCTGTATGCCGTGCCGCAGGCCGGCGGTGTCACCGGCGGCGAGCCGGACGCCGCGGTGGTCGATGCTCAGGTCGTACCCCTCACCCGGAAGGGACGGGGCGGCGGCCAGCCGGACCAGCGCCCCCGGCTGAGCTCCCGAAGGCTGATGGGGCGCCGCGTCGACCTGCAGACCCGTGCCGGGGGCCAGCAGGCTCCGCAGGACGTCGACCCACTCGAGGGGCCCGGTGACCGGGAGCCGGCTCGGCAGGACGAGCTCCTCGCCCGGCGTCTGGTGGACCGACACCGGCCGGGGCACGAGTCCGAGCCGGGTGCACGCGTCGGAGCAGCTGCTCGGGAAGGTGGGCGTTGACATGGTCGGGACGTTACCTCCGTGGTCCGACAGCCGTGGTCCGACAGCCGCGGTCCGACAGCTGCGGTCCGACAGCCCGCGGTGCGAAAGGCGTCGGTCCGGTGCGGCGCCGACAGTCTCCGGGCAGCGGAAGAGCCCCGGCCGGTGCGGTCGGGGCCCTTCCGTGGGCGTGGACGTCAGCCGAGGGCGGGCGCCGGGTTGGCGCGGCCGAGGCGGACATCCTGTTCGGCGGGGACGGTGCGCAGGTGGCGGTAGCCGAGCAGCACGAGGATGAGCATGGCGAGGGCGCCGATGCCGGAGGCGATGGCGGCCCAGATGGCGATCGCGCCGAGGGTGCCGAAGGCGTAGGCGTTGAGGAGAAGCCCGCGCAGCGAGTCGCCCATGAAGAGCGTCTGGCGCAGCTCGCCGAGAGTCTTCACCTCGGCGGGGTCGGCGCTGGGGTTCTTGGCCAACGTGGTGTACTGGCCGGAGACCTCACCGTAGGTCAGGCCCTTGCTGGACTTGTCCATGTGGACCTTGATGTAGTGGTCGGCGTAGGCCTGGGCCTGCGCTCCGGTGGTCATCTTCTGCCCGGCGTACTGCTCGAGGTAAGGCTTGATGAGCGGGTCGGAGATGGCCGCGCCTGAGGGCATGGTGATCTTCTGGTCGGCCAGCTGCGCGGTGACCGTGTTGTTGGCGAAGCTGCCGGCCCACAGCAGTAGCCCGGCGGCTACCAGGAGGATGACGGCGACGATGGCGCCGCCCGTGGTCAGTAGTGCGTCGAGTGTTCTGCGTCGCATGGTCGTGCTCCTGGTGTGGTGTCGGGGTGGTAGCCCCGGATCCGGTGCCTTGGTTGGCAGTTCAACTATCGCTGCGGGTAGGGGCCGCCGACAGGGACATTGGTCCCCCACACGTGGGACCACGCAGGGGTCCGACCGAGCTCACCCCGGAGGTATGCCGTGCTCCTCCGCCAGGCTTGCGGCGTCCATTCCTCCTGTCCGTTCGAAGGGCACCTGCATCGGGTCCGGCGCGACCCAGGGACGTGACCTCTCGGCAGGATCCGCCCACGGAAAGGCCGCCCACGGCATCCGCAGCGGTCTGGCGAGCCCCATGGCGGTCGGCTGGATGCTGTTGGCCGCAAACCTGCTCGTCGTCCATGCCCGGCCCGGCAGGTCACCCTGCAGACGTCGACGGGGGTGCTCGCCGTGCTGTGCGCACGGACGGTCGCCCAGACCGCGACGATCGTCCAGACCCGCTCGAGGTGACAGACCGCTTACCGCTGGGACCTCAGGCAGGGACGACGGTGACAGGTATGCCGTTGAGCACCGCGGTGCCGCTCGGCGCGTCGACGAGCAGGTCGTCGGCGAGGACGTTGCTGTTGACGCCGGGGTGGGCGCCGGCGACGGACATGCGGGTGGCTGCCCCGTCGTGGCCCCAGCCGTGCGGGATGCTCACGACGCCCTGCCGGACCGCGTCGGTGACCTCGACGGGCACGGTGACCGCTCCGGCGCGCGAGCGCACGACAGCCTCGGCACCGTCGGTGAGGCCGAGCCGGGCCGCGTCCGCGGGGTGCATCTGGGCCGTGCAGGTGTTGCTGCCCCGCACCAGCGTCCCGAGGTTGTGCATCCACGAGTTGTTCGACGCGAGCTGCCGCCTGCCGACGAGGACGAGGGCGCCATCGTCGGCAGCGGGCTCCTCAAGCAGGGCGGCGAGTCGCGGAACGTCCCTCGTCACCGCCTCGGGCGCGAGCTCGACCGACCCGCTCACCGTCCGCAGGATCTCGGGGACGCGCGGCGCGAGCGGACCGAGGTCGAGCCCGTGCGGCGTCGCCTCGAGGTCGGCGAGGGTCAGGTCGTAGGGCCCGGCGCGAAGCATGAGATCGAGGAGGCGCGCCGGCCCGCGGCGCGCCCCGGCGAGGGCGGGGTTCAGGCCGTGGCGGCGGGCGACGTCGGCGGCCACGAGGTCGTCGAGGGACTCGATGTCGGCGCGGGAGCCCTGGCCGCTGACGATGCCTACGAGCCTCAGCAGGGTCTGCCACTCCTGCAGCAGGTCGGTCTCGAGCACGGCAGGCGTCCAGCTGGCGATGTTGCGCACCGAGAGCTGGGTGAAGAGGAGGTCGTAGTGGTCGCGGGCCAGCGGGGGCGGCCCGGGGAGTATGACGTCGGCGTGGCGCGTCGTCTCGTTGAGGTAGACGTCGAGGGACACCATTAGGTCGAGCTGCTCGACCGCCTCGGTGAGCCGGTCGGCATTCGGCGTGCTGAGGAGCGGGTTGCCGCAGACGGTGACGAGAGCGCGCACCTGGCCGTCCCCCGGAGTGAGGATCTCGTCGGCGAGGGTGGCCACGGGCAGCTCGCCCATGACCTCGGGCAGGCCGCGGACCCGGCTGCTCCAGCGCCCGTGGCGCCAGCCCCGCCGCGGCTTCCCAGCCGAGTCGCCCTGAGCCGCAGTGCTGTTCGCCTGCCCGGCCGCGGCGAGCGGGAACATCGCGCCCCCCGGCCGGTCGAGGTTGCCGGTGATGATGTTGAGGACGTCGACGAGCCAGCTGCTCAACGTTCCGAAGGCCTGGGTCGTCGTCCCGATGCGCCCGTAGACGGCCGCGGACTCGGCGCTGGCGAGGTCGCGGGCGATGCGGGTGATCTCGGTGGCGGCGATGCCCGTCCGGGCTGCAACGGCCTCCGGCGGGAACGGCTCGCACAGGGCCGGCAGGGCCTCGAGCCCGGTGACGTGCCCGGCGAGCCGGCCGAGGTCGGTGAGGCCCTCGGTGACGATGACATTGACGAGGGCCATGAGGAAGAGGGCGTCGGTGCCCGGTCTGATCGCGTGGTGCTCGTCGGCGAGCTCGGCCGTGCGCGAGCGCACCGGGTCGACGACGACGATCCGGCCGCCGCGCTGCTGGATCCCCCGCAGGCGGGCGCGAACGTCTGGCGCCGTCATGAGAGAACCGTTGGACACCAACGGGTTCGCGCCCAGCACGAGTAGGTGTCGGGTGCGGTCGAGGTCGGGTATCGGGATGCTCAGCGGGTCGCCGAAGAGGTAGCCGGAGGAGTAGTGCTTGGGCAGCTGGTCGACGCTCCCCGCGGTGTAGACGTTGTGCGAGCCGACGGCGCGGTAGAGAGCCCGGCCGTAGAGGCCGACGCCGAGGTTGTGCGCCGCCGGGTTGCCGAGGTAGAACGCGACGGCGTCCCGGCCGTGGGTCTCGATGACCGGCAGGAGCCGCGCCTCGACCACCTCGAAGGCCTCGTCCCAGGACACGGCATACCACTGCCCGTCGCGCTTGACCATCGGCTCGCGGAGGCGGTCGGGGTCGTCGTGGAGGTCTTTCAGGGCGACGCCCTTCGGGCAGATGTAGCCGCGGGAGAAGGGGTCCGCGTCGTCGCCGCGCACCGACAGGACCGACGGCCCGTCGAGCGTCACCTCGAGGCCGCAGGTGGCCTCGCACAACGGGCAGGTCACGTATGCCGTGCTCGCCGGGCTCACTGGGCTCACGGGCTGGTCTCCCGGCCCTCGAACCCGTGCTCCGTCAGCCACCGGCTCACCCGGGCCAGGACGGCGTCGGGTGCCTCGAGCTGGGGAGTGTGCCCGACTCCGGGCAGGAACAGGGTCTCCCACCCGGGGTTGTCGGCGGCGACGGCATGGGCGGCGGCGATCGAGACGAGGCGGTCGAGCTCGCCGTGGACGAGGAGCACCGGCACGTCGATGGCCCGCATCAGGGCCTGGTAGCGCGCCGGCGCCGAGAGGAGCCTCATCAGCGAGCGGGCAGCACCGAGGAAGGCGGCCTCCTGACGCGGGGTCTCGCGTCGCTTCCCGGCGAGGACGACGCCGGCGTCGACGACCCGCGGGTCGGCCCTGCCCGGGTCGGCGAAGCAGAGGTCGACGACGCTCTGCACCCGCTGCCTGTCGGTGGTCCGGCTGTTGGCCCGTTCGAGGTAGCGCTCGCCCACGACCGGCGTTGCGTAGAGCGCGAACTGGGCCGCGACGCGAAGGTCGGGCCGGTGCCGGGGGAGCGGGATGGACGGGTCGACGAGCACCAGCCCGTCGACGAGGTCGGGCTGGGCAGTGGCTGCCAGCAGCGAGACCATGCCGCCCATCGAGTTGCCGACGAGCACGACTGGCTCGCCGACGACTTCACGCACGAAGCGAGCCACAAGCTCGGCGTTGGCCTGCACGGTGGTGGACCGGCCGGTGCCGGGGGTCAGGCCGAACCCGGCCTGGTCGATCGCGTAGACCCGGTGGCGCCGGGCCAGCTCGGGAGCGACGGCGACCCAGTTGAGGTGGGAGCCGCCGAGGCCGTGGACCATCACGAGGGGGACGGCTCCGGTGTCGTGGGTGGGGCCGCCGAAGTCGACCCAGTGCACCGGGCCGCCGAGGTCGGTGACCCAGCCGGTGCCGCCCCACGGGGCGGCGAGAGCGAGGGGGGCGGGCTGGTGCCGGGGGTCGTCCGCGGGATCGGGGCCGGTCGTGGGCTGGGGGTCGGTCACGGGGTCGGGGATCACCGGTCGCTCACCATCCCGACAGTATGGTCGAGGAACCGGCGCGGGCAAGGGCTGGGGCTCCTGGTGGAGTCGGCGGCATACCGGCCCTTCGACCGGCATACCCGACCCTGTGAGCGGCGCAGCGAAAGGGGCCTATCCTGAAAGGGACCGGAGCGGAACGCGACGAACGAGCTGAGATGACGCCATGGGTAAGCGAGGCGATCGGGCCGAGCTGTCGCTCGGGTATCGGGTGGGGTACTGGGTCAAGTACAACGGGCTGCACGTCTTCGGGCCGGCGCAGCTCGGGAACTCCGAGGACCCGCAACAGCGGATGAAGCGCGAGCGGGTGGCCAAGGTCGAGGCGATCCGTCGGGCACGAGGTGAGAGCGGGCCTCCCGAGGGTTCGTAGGCCTACGCGGACGCGCGCGCAGCCGCCTCGAGGATCGTCCACGCCTGCAGCTGAGATGACAGCTCAAGCCGCCCACCTCCGGGTAGGCCGTCGTGAGCGGGCACCATCGGGTCGGGGGAGAAGACGGTGACTGCACCGCGATGGCCGGAGTCTCGCAGCTCGCGGCCTTCCCACAGCGCGTCGGCGGTGTCGAGCACGAGCCGCCGCGAGGTGGCCCGAGCCTGCCCGTCCACGGTGGGGTGCGTGGCCGCGACCGCGAGGTAGCGGACGAGGATGCCGGTGAACAGGCCGCCGTCGCCGCCGCCGTGGGTGTGCAGCACGTGGCGGTCGCCCCGGCGGGTCGTGAGCCGGCGGTCGACGGCGGCGACGAGGTCGCGGGCGCGCGCCAAGTCTATCTCGTCGCCGAGGGCGAGCAGTGAGCCGAGCACCGAGCCTTGGTTGTAGGTGTAGACGTCGGGTACGGGGTGCTCCGCGCCCCCGGCGAGACGCAGGCCGTCGATGAGGAGCCCGTCGTCGTTGACGAGCCGGTCGTAGATCCACTCGACGAGGCGGCGAGCGGTGCGGCTGTCGCCGGTGCGGGCGAGGTGACGGGCGCTCGGAGCCGTGGCGGGCACGTTCTTGAAGTCGCGGGTGGTGTTCCAGAAGACGCCACCGCCACTGTCATCGGTGACCGCGGAGCGCAGCTCGGTGGTGAGCGCCTGCTCGGCCGCTCTCATGCGGCGGGCGCTCGCGGTGGTGGCGCTGGCGGCCGTGGGGCCGCTGCGGTCGAGCGACCGGTGGAGGTCGCGTAGCCGCCCAACCGCGAGGACGAGCCACGCCATGTCGTCGTAGTAGTCGTTGGTGAACCGTATGCCGTTGCGCCAGCCGATCGTGGCGAGGATGCGGTCGCTGCGGTGCGCGCGCTGTCTGGCTTCACGGGTGTCGCCGTGACGCAGGTGGCGCAGCGCCGCGTCGATCGTCGCGTCGAGGTAGTGGGCCTGCCACCAGTAGTGCCATGGGCCTCCCCGGGGCGGAGCCGGGAAGGCCACCCGGGCGAGGTGCGTCCCCGGCAGCCCGAGGAGGCGATGGCCGAACAGCGACGTGACGGTGTGCTCGGCCTCGGCCGCCCGGGCGTCAGCCGCCTCGGTGCTCAGGTTTCGTCCTCGATGCGTGCCAACAGGGTGACGTTGGCTCGTGTGACAGCCCATTCCGCCTCGGCACTTGCGGCTGCGCTCACGAAAGCGGACTTGAGGTCGTCCGTCCTCTCGCCGAGCCGTGCCTCCAACCTTCGGGACACCGTCGTGGCCACTCGCACCACCTCCCGTTTGGCCACTCGCACCACCTCCCGTTCGATCGTACGGCGGATGTCGCGGGGCCCGAGGGACGGAGCCGAATGAGGCGGCGGGAACGATGGGGGAGGGGGTTGACCTCGCTGTGACGCGGTCAGGTTTCCCCGCTCTGGGGAACCCCAAGCTCGGGGTGCCTTCCAAGGGGTGATGGGCGAGTCGGTACCTCGACCGGTGACCCCGAGGTCGCCGACCGACTCCGCGCCGCGCGTGCTGTTCAAGCTCCCGCGATCACGAGGCTCTGGGAGGATCCACGGATGCCAGAGTGGGTCCGCCGTTGGGAGGAGCGAACGCTCGCATCTGACAGGCGTCGTCGCGTCGAGGAGCTCGAGATCAGACGACTGATGACCCTGTTCCCGAGAGGGTTGTTTCCCCAGATGGTGTTCAGGTCCGATTGGAAGTCAACCCTTCAGGAGAGCCTCCTAACGTGGGCTACGACGCTCACGGGATCGGGTTCGTCATCGACCTGATGTGGATGATCGTGGGATCGGTGCGGTTCCGGGGCGGGACGATGGTGGTCCCGTCGCAGCTCGCCGCGGTGGGCGACGGACCACGGCCCGTACGGCTTGTCGAGGCGCAGGGAGTTTCGTCAGTGGGCCTGCGGGCCAAGGTGCGCACCACCCGCTGCAGGCGAAGGGCGGCTGCAAGGCCGCAAGACGGCAAACTCACACGGTAGGGAGAGCCGGCTTCGGGTCGAGGACTAGCTCAGGTGACAGGTGGTCCATGGACGCCACCACGAGGCCGCTCCGATTGCCGGTCGAGGAGGGACCGCGCGGTGGCGACCTTCATATAGAGCCGCAAGGGACTGACACCGGTGGGCAGGAAGCTGTGGCCGCGGTAGAAGCCCAGCAGTCTCTCGTCGTCCGCATCGACGACGATGACGCGGCCGCCGCCAACGGTGGCGGCATCGACGATGCGGCGTAGGGCCTCGACCAGCAGCTGGGTACCCCACCTGGCCTGGCGGTCACCGCGCCGAGAGGAGTCGAGCGCCATCTTGGCCAGTAGGTAGCCGGGTATCAGCGTCGGCATCCCGCTCGCGACCGAGCCAGGCAGGTCGTCCCGGACGACGGCGGTCGGGGCAATGGCGACGTATCCCACGACCCGGAGGGCGCCGTCGTCGGTGGCGTGCTGCACGAGTAGGTGAACTGCTGCGGTCCCTGCCTTGACCGCGCCCGCAGCGCTACGGGCGAGCCACTGGTCGTAGGCGTCGACGCCGCAGTCGAACGTCGTCAGGTCGAGCGCCGGTGACTCGGGGCCCAGCCGAAGGAACGAGTACGTCGCGTCCGCGCTCACGACGTGGGCGCGGCTCTGCGGCTCAGCCCAGGCGGGGAAGGGTCGACAGCTTGTCCGCGAGATCAGGGGCCTCGTCAGGGATGTCCAGCGAACCCGCCAGTGTGTCGAAGACGTCAGGATCCATCAGGGTCACGCTGCCCCGGGCCACGACCCGCTCGGCTTCGGCCCTCGCCGCCGCCGTGACGAACGCGGACGTGCTCTGTCGGGTCAGCTCCGCTGCCTGCCCGATGAGGTCGTCGGTCGCTTCATCGATCCGCGCCTCGAACCGTCGAATCATCGTCTTCGCCATGGTGGCACCTCCGTCACCAACTGTACGGCACTTGTCCGTACGGTCGGTCAAGGCTGACCTGCGGAAACGTGGTGTGCCCCCGGGCAGAATCGAACTGCCGACACCCGCTTTAGGAGAGCGGTGCTCTATCCCCTGAGCTACGAGGGCGTTGCCTGGCCGAGACCGACGTGGACCTCGAGTCATCGAGCTGCGTCTCGAGGCCTGCTCGGTCC
>JBBRZC010000013.1:0-35485 GCA_038237075.1 Actinomycetales bacterium | reverse complement strand
GCAGTCAGGCGGTGGCAGTCAGGCGGTGGCAGTCAGGCGGTGGCGGCCACACGGAAGACGGGTATGCCGGGAGCGGCCGCGGCGAGCTCCTCGTCGCTCGAGCTGCCGGAGAGTCCCGGGACGAACCGGCCGACCTCCCAGCCCCAGCGCTTGAGGTAGACCCGCAGGACCGGACCCCGCTCGGCCGGCGGCAGCTCGACGGCCGTGACCGTCTCGACGCGACGTCCGACCCGCAGCTCGGCGGTGCCGGCGGCCCGGACGTTGCGGACCCACTGGGTGTTGCCGCGGGGTGCGACGAGGTAGCGCCCGCCGTCGAGCCGCAGGAGGTTGACCGGGACCCGCTGCGGCGTGCCGGTGCGGCGCCCGCGGACGGTGAGGACACGGGAGCCGAGCAGGCTGATGCCGTGGTCGGTGAGCCAGGCGACGACGGCCGCCGTCATGGTGTCGCCTCGGCCGGCCGGAGGGACGTAGCGGGGGGTGGTGGCGGGAGTGGACATGGGGGCCTCCTCGGCGGGTACGGCATACGGACGGGTTTGCGCTGGAGAAACGAGAGCAGCGCTCTCGAAGATGAGAGTAACTGCCCGCGGGACGAAAAGCAAGAGCGGTGCTCTCGAACTTGTGGCACGATGGGCGACATGAGCACGCCACCGTCACCCCGCCAGGCTCGGCGTGAGGACGTCACCGCGCGGATCCTCGCCATCGGGCGCGCCCACCTCGTCGAGCACGGGGCGGCGGCGCTCTCGCTGCGCGCGGTGACCCGGGACCTCGGCATGGTGTCCTCGGCCGTGTACCGGTACGTCGCCAACCGTGACGAGCTGCTCACGCTCCTCGTCGTCGACGCCTACGACGAGCTCGGCGACGCCGTCGACGCAGCACTGGGTGCGGCATACCGGCTCGGGCTCGAGGGCCGGCTCCTCGCGGTCGCGCGCGCCGTGCGGGCCTGGGCGCTCGCCGAGCCCGCCCGCTACGCGCTCCTCTACGGCAGCCCCGTGCCCGGGTACGACGCGCCCGCCGAGGTGACGACCGAGCCTGGGACTCGGGTCATCCGCGCCCTCCTCGGGATCGTCGAGCAGGGGGTGGCCAGTGGCGAGATCACCACCGGAGCGACCACGGTTCCCGTGCCGCGGGCGCTGCGGAGCGACCTGCGTCGCGTGCGCGGCGAGCTGGGGCTCGGCGTCGACGAGGCGGTGCTGGCCCGGGGGATCCTCGTGTGGTCGGCGCTCTTCGGCGCGGTGAGCCTCGAGGTGTTCGGCCAGTACGGCGAGGACACCTTCCTCGAGCCCGGCGCCCTGTTCGACCACCAGATGCGGCTCGCCATCGCGACCTTGCGCGGCAGCTGACCCGGCGGCGGGCGGGCGCTCCCGTCGCGGATTCGGGAGGTTCGCGCGGTCCCGGGTACACTCGAGGTACCGGCAACGGCGGCGGCCTGACTGTGCACCCCATCCGAAAGACCCGTCTGTCATGTCTTACCGCCCCCCGTCCACCGCGACGCAGGACAACCCGCGGCAGCCCGCCACCGGCTCCACCACCGCAGACCTCGCCGCCCCCGCGGGTGTGCTGGGGCTGACCCTGACCCAGGTCCTGGGCGGCGCCCTGGCCGCGGCGACGGCGGCTCTGGCGGCCTCCTTCCTCGGCGTCGCCGGCACGATCGCCGGCGCGGCGATCGGGTCTCTCGTGGCCACCGTGGGGTCGGCGGTCTACGACCACTCGCTGCGGTCCGCCGGAGCACGCCTCCGGATCGCCCGGGTGGAGCCTGTCGCCCGGAACACGTCCCGTGAGCCCGTGGCCGTCCAGGGCCCGCTTCGCGAGCAGGTCCCGGGCCGGCGCCGGCCACGTCGCGGGGCGGTACGCCTCGCGGTCGGCGTCTTGGCCGGCATGGTCGTCGCGCTGGGGGGCATCACCGCCGTCGAGGCGCTTCTGGGGCACCCCCTCTCCAGCTCCACGACGGGCGGCACCTCCATCGGTCAGGCCGTCACCTGGTCGACGCCGACCCGGTCGGCTGCGCCCACCCCGACGACCCGGAGCACCCCGTCGGTGACGTCCACTCCCTCGACCACGCCGTCCCCGAGCTCCACGGCCACCTCGAGCCCCACCGGCACGAGCACCGCCTCGCCGACCTCCGGACCACCGAGCGCGTCCCCGTCGTCGGCGGCTCCGTCCGTGACGCCGGCTCCCGCGGCGCCGGCTCCCGCGGCGCCGGTTCCGCCGACACCGGTACCCGTCGGCTGAGGCTTGCCGGGCACCCGAGGTGACCGGCCGGCATACGGCCGAGGGACGTGGCGGTTGGTGCCAAGGGTGAGCGCGCAGCCAAGGGGATCCCGTTGACTGCGCGCCCGTCAGTGGAGCGCTGGTGCACCAGTGACTGAAGTGACGGGCGGTCGCGGGGTCTCGAAACTCAGCCGGTTCTCGCGTACGTTCTCTCCACATGACGACGGCGACGGTCGGCCAGGTCTCTTCCGACGAGCAGTTCATGCACCTCGTGGAGCCGTTGCGCCGCGAGCTCACCGCTCACTGCTACCGGATGCTCGGGTCGGTGCACGACGCGGAGGACCAGGTCCAGGAGACCTACCTGCGGGCGTGGCGGGCGTTCCACCGTTTCGAGGGGCGTTCCTCGGTGCGCACGTGGATGTACCAGATCGCCACGAACACCTGCCTCACCGCCCTGCAGGGCCGCGCGCGCCGCCCCCTCCCCACGGGGCTCGGCGCACCCGCCTCCGAGGCGACGGGCGCGCTCGAGTCACGTCCCGAGATCCCCTGGCTCGAGCCGCTGCCGGATGCCGTCGTGGCCGGCACCGCGCCGACCGACCCCGAGGCCTCGATGGTCTCCAGCGAAAACATCCGGCTCGCCTTCATCGCGGCCCTGCAGCACCTCACCCCCCAGCAGCGCGCCGTGCTCATCCTGCGTGATGTCCTCGCCTGGCGGGCGGCCGAGGTGGCGCAGGCCATGGCGCTCAGCGTGGCCGCGGTCAACAGCACCCTGCAGCGTGCGCGTGCCCAGGTGGAGCGTCTGGCGCCCCGGACCGAGTCCTCGCGAGCCACCCTCGACGGCGACGACCCGCGGGTGAGTGCGCAGCTCGAGCGCTACGTCGCGGCGTTCGAGGCCTACGACATCGACGGCATCGTCGCCATGCTCACCCAGGACGCGGTCTGGGAGATGCCCCCGTTCACGGGGTGGTACCAGGGCAACGTCGAGATCGGGCGGCTCATCGCGGGGAACTGCCCTGCGTCGGGCCCTGGCGACATGCGCCTGCTCACGACCTCGGCGAACGGCCAGCCTGCCTTCGCGGTGTACATGCGCGGGGAGGACGGCGTGCACCGCGCCTTCCAGCTCCAGCAGCTGACGCTCGGGGCCGGCGGGGTCGAGCGGGTCACGGCCTTCTTCGACGTCGACCTGTTCCGCTTCTTCGGCCTGCCCGCGGAGCTCGACTGACGAGCGAGGTGCGTGCGGCATACCAGTGGTTCTTCTCAGCTCGCGATCAAACCTCAGGGAAGCGGGACCGCGGTCCGTGGCCCGTCGGCGGTGATGGTCGGGCCGGGCTCGTAGGCGCGGGCGACGAGGTGGAAGGCGACTCCTGCCGCGCGCAGGGCCGCGCTGGCCTTGTCGACGGCCTGGTCCGCGGCCGAGGCGCCCTGCGGGACCCGCATGGAGAACTCGAAGTGCACGACGCCGAACACCGTCCCCCGCGCCGGGTCGGCGACCGCCGCGAAGCGGGTCTCGGTGAGGCCGGAGTAGGTCCAGGCCAGCGACTCGCCCGGCAGGGGTGCGACCGGGTCGATCACGGCCGTCTCGCCCATCGCCCGGGTCAGCAGGGGGCCGACCTGCTCCACCGGCGCCTCGATGACCAACGTCTGGCCGAGCTTCTGCAGCTCCCGGCCGTTCCGGCTCGAGGTCACCGCGTCGCCGATGCCGCGGGCCTGCGCCTGGGCCCGCCGCATCGAGGCGGAGGCGTCGGCGCCGCCGCGGAACCACGACCTCGGGTCCAGGACGACGCGGCGGGTGGTCGGGATGGACAGGAGGATGACGACGACGACGAGCGCGAGCAGGTAGAACTTGACCATCGGCGGGGTGCTCCTCGGGTCGGTGCTCGGTGGTGCCCTCAGGCTAGTGCGTGAGAAATTTACGGGGTGCGGTCACGCGACGGTGGTGATTAACTTAACGGGTCCGTGGCTCAGCTCGTCCCGTCCCCGGAGGCGCCCATGTTCCCCTCATCGAGCACGCGACGGACCGCCGGTGTGGCCTTCGTCGGTGCAGTGTGCCTCCTGGTTGCCCTCGTGCTGGGCCCCACGCCGGCCGCAGCGGCACCCGCCGGAGCACCGTCCGCGACGGGCGCCGACCACGACCCCGCCTCGCGGGAGCGTGGCTTCGCTCAGGCGGCGCGCGAGTTCGGCGTCCCCCAGTCGGTGCTCGAGGCGGTGTCCTACGCGCAGACCCGGTGGGAGGGTCACTCCGGGCAGCACAGCACCGATGGGGGCTACGGCCCGATGAACCTCGTCGACGGGACCCTCTTCGCCGCGGACCGGGCGGCGGGGCGCGACGGCAGCGGCCCGGCCTCGGTGGCCGGCAGTGCCACCCCGGCGAGCGCCGTGGACACCCTCGGCCGGGCGGCGGCGCTGCTCGGGGTGGGCCGCGACGTCCTGCGCCGCGAGGCCTCGGCCAACATCCGGGGCGGGGCAGCCCTCCTCGCTCAGCGACAGAGGTCCCTGAGCCTGCCCGCGGGTGCCACCTCCGATCCGGGCCAGTGGTACGCGACGGTGGCCGCCGCGAGCGGTTCCGGCGAGGAGGCGGTGGCGGCCGCCTTCGCCGATGACGTGTATGCCGTGCTGGCAGCCGGTGTCACCCGCGCGACGAGCGACGGCAAGGCCGTGCGTCTCGCGCCGACCGCAGCTGTGCCGCAGCGGGCGCAGCTCGCCCGCCTCGGCCTGCACCGGAGCAAGCCCAACCCCAACGTCGAGTGCCCCAGGTCGCTCGACTGCGAGTGGGTCCCGGCCCCCTACGCCGACCTCGGCGGCGGACACTACGGCAACCACGACCTCGCGGCCCGCGACACCGCGGCCGGCCCCGAGGTCGACTACATCGTCATCCATGACACCGAGGCGAGCTGGGACACGACCCTTCAGCTCGTCCAGGACCCCACCTACGTCTCGTGGCACTACTCGCTCCGGTCGGCCGACGGCCACGTCGCGCAGCACGTCGCGACCAAGGACGTCGCCTGGCACGCCGGCAACTGGTATGTCAACGGCCACTCCGTCGGGCTCGAGCACGAGGGCTTCGCGGCCGCAGGCGCGACGTGGTACACCGAGTCGCTCTACCGCAGCTCGGCGAAGCTCGTGCGCTACCTCACCGCGCGCTACGACATCCCCCGCGACCGGGCGCACATCCTCGGCCACGACCAGGTCCCCGGGACCACCCCGGCCTCGGTCCGCGGCATGCACTGGGACCCGGGCCCGTACTGGGACTGGGAGCACTACTTCGACCTCCTCGGAGCCCCACTCTCCGGCGGCGGCGGCGGCGGCGACGAGCGCGCGCGCCGCGGCGACGACGACCGGCGCGGCGGCGACATCGTCCGGATCCTGCCCGGCTTCCGCGGCAACGTGCAGCAGGTGACCGGGTGCACCGCCGCCGGGGTCGCCTGTGCGCCGCAGGGCACGAACTTCCTCTACCTCCACACCGGCCCCAGCGAGAGCGCCCCTCTCGTCAGGGACGTCGGCCTGCACCCGGACGGCAGCCCCGCCACCACCGACGTCGCCGACATCGGGGCCCGGGTCACGGCCGGGGTGGAGTATGCCGTGGCGCAGCGGCGGCAGGGCGACTGGACCGCGGTCTGGTACCTCGGCCAGGAGGCGTGGTTCCTCAACCCGCGTCGGCACCCGAGCGCCATCCGGGTCTCCGGGTCCCTCGTCGTCCCGAAGGCGGGGCTGGCATCGGTGCCGCTCTACGGTCGGGCTTACCCCGAGGCGTCGGCTTACGGCAACGGGATCCCGGTGCAGCCGGTGGTGCCGCTGCAGTACGCGATCCCCGCCGGGCAGCGTGCTGTCCTCAGTGACGCCAGCGTGGTCACGGACTACTACCGCGCGGCCACCTTCGCCACACTGCCGCCGGCGGACCACGTCGACGTCGTCGGCACGGACCGCTACTACCAGGTGTCCTACGGCCACCGGATCGGCTTCGTCAGGGCCGCGGACGTCGACGTCATCCGCACCGGGGAGCGCGAGGGCGCCGGCTGACGGCCTGTGTCTCACCCGTCACTTCAGCAGCAGCGCTCCGCGGATGAGCTGCGAGTCCAGGGGATCCCATGGACTGCATGCTCACCGCGTGCACCCACGGCCGAATGACGAGCGACGATGCGCTGCCCGGGGGCTCAGGTGGCGAGCGACTCCAGCCGGGTCAGGGCCTCGGACCAGCGCCGGCGCAGCGCCTCACTGTCCGGTCCGACCGGCTCGTGCCGCAGCGATAGGCGGGTGCGGCCGCCTTCGGGCTCCAGATGGAGGTCGACGAGCGAGCGCGGCGCGTCGGCGTTCGCGTGCCAGGACACCCGGACCTGTTCGAGGGGGTGGTAGCTGCGCCACACGCCGTGGGTGCCGTCCTCGGCCCGCCACGGCTCGCCCTTGCCGCCGAGCTTCGCGCCGGAGCCGAGCAGGGCCTGCGCGCCGTCGTTGGTGGTGAGAACCCTCCACACGTGGTCGACGGGGTGGTCGAGAACCGTGTCGACCTCGACGGCGTCGGGCTGCTGCGCCCCGTCGTCGACCACCTCATCTGGTGCCGTTTCGGACATCCGATCCTCCTTCGTCGGGACCCGCCCGGACCTGGCTGTCACGGACCGGGGTCCACGAGACCAGTCGACCCCTTCCCGGCCCTGGGGCGCAACCCATCGGCGTCGTGAGATTCCACCTCTCGGCGCGGGCCGGTCCCGGCCGGCAGGGTGTCCAGGCGGTGGGGCACGGGCTCCCTTCAGCCGGAGTAGGTCTGGAGGAAGGCCTTGAGCAGCGGGGCGGCGCTCTTCGAGCCCGAGACGCCGTCCTCGACGTAGACCGCCACGGCGAGGTCGCCCTTCGCGGCGACCATCCACGCGTGGGTCTTGGGCGGGATGGCCGTGCCGAACTCGGCGGTGCCCGTCTTGGCCGCGGTGACCCCGACGTCGGCGAGGACCCTGCCACTCCCCTCGGTGACCACGGCGCCCATGAGCGATCGCAGGGCCACCACCTCCGCGGCCTGCAGCGGCCTCGCGGGAGCGGGGAAGGACGCCGCCGCCGGGTTGTCGAGGACGAGCACGGGCCGCACCACCGAGCCCTTGACCACCGAGGCGACGACCGTCGCCATGTCCATGGGCGCGACGAGGACCTTGGCCTGCCCGATCATCGACGCAGCGTGCTCCGTGCCCTGCCCCTCGCCTGGCACCGAGCCGAGGAAGGCCGGGGCACCGAGGTCGAGGTCGACGCCGATGCCCAGCGAGGCAGCGGCGCTGGCCAGGTCGGCCTGCGAGACCTTGCCGTTGTTGGAGATGAACGCCGTGTTGCAGGAGTTGGCGAAGGCCGTGCGCAGGGGGATCTGCCCCATCCTGTCGGCGGGGTAGTCGTCGTAGTTCTTGAAGCTCCGCCCGTCGACGACCACGGTCGGCGTGCAGCTGACCGGCGAGTCGGGGGTCAGCCCGGCGCGCAGGAGGGCCAGCGCGGCCACGATCTTGAAGGTCGACCCGGGGGCGGCCCTGCCCGTCGTGGCGAGCCCCTGCCCCGAGGCCGCGGGCCCGTTCGCCGCGGCGAGGACCTCGCCGGTCGAGGGCCGGATCGCCACGAGAGCGGTCGGGGTCGCCGCGCTGGCAGCCAGCGCCGCCTCAGCCGCGGTCTGGGCGGGGATGTCGAGCGCCACGGTCAGCGGCTTGCCGGGTGCGGGCTCCTGGCTGAAGAGCGGGCGGCTGGTGGCCTCACCCGAAGGGCTGGTGCCGACGGCCTTGACGGTGAGACCCTCCGTCCCGCGCAGCCGGCTGTCGTAGCGCTGCTCGAGCCCCGACAGGCCGACGACGTCGCCGGCCGACACCTTCCCCTTCGACGCCGCGACGACCTGCGCGGTGGCCTCCCCGACGACGCCGAGGAACGCCCGGGCGAACGTCGGGGTCGGGCCGAGCACGCCCTTGTCCGCGACTCGCACGCCACCGGGGATGGCCGCGACAGCGTCGGCCTTGCCGATGGCAAGGGGGTCCGTGGCCCGCAGTGTCAGCGCCACGACGAAGGCCTTGGCACCGGCCGAGGTGACCGCCTTGGTGTATGCGGCGGGGTCGAGGCCGAAGACCTGGGCCAGGGCGGCGGCCGACGACCCGGCCTGCGCCGGCGTGATCCGGCCCTTGTCGATGCCGACCTGGAACACCGCGCGCTCGGTCATCAGGGGCGCGCCCCCGGCGCCGAGGATGTCGGCCCGTTTGGCCGGCACGCGGACGCTCACCAGCTTCTCCGTGGCGGTGAGTGCGGGCGCGAGGAGCGCCGGGCTCCAGACCACGTGCCAGGTCTTGTCGTCGGCGAGCCGCAGGGTGGCGTCGGTGGTGTAGGTCCAGTCGGTGGGGGAGTCGCTGACGTCCCACGTCACGGCGAGCGACGCCTTGGCCTGCTTGACGTTGTCGGCGCTCTTGGTGACCGAGGCGACCTTCACCGTGCGGGCGACGTCCTTGAGGGTCCCCACGGCTGCCGTGACGTATGCCGTGGCGTCCGCCGGGGTCGCGCCGTCGAAGGCGACCTTCGCGAGGTCCCCGGTGGCCAGCCCGCCGGCCAGGACCTCGGCGGCGGCGTTGGGCTCCGGCGGAGGTGGGTCGACGAGCGAGCACCCCGCGAGCCCGGCGACCGTGCCGACGACGGTGGCCGTGACGACGGCGGTGCGGTGCCGTAGGTTGCGAGATGTCGGGTTCCCCATGACCCCATCCTCACAGAGGTCCCCCCTGAGCGACGGCGCCCCGCTGGTGGCGTGCCGGATGCTCATCGCGTCGAAGGAGCAGGGATGAGCGAAGAAGTGGCGACGAACACGCCCGCGACGAGCACCGTCGAGCAGGTCGTCATCGTCGGGGGTGGTCTCGCCGGGGCGAAGACGGCCGAGGCGCTGCGTGACGAGGGCTACGAGGGGCACATCGTCCTCTTCGCCGCCGAGCCGCACCTGCCCTACGAGCGGCCGCCGCTGTCGAAGGGCTACCTCAAGGGGGAGTCGTCCGCCGAGGAGGCGCGGGTCTTCCCGCAGGACTGGTATGCCGCGCACGACGTCGACCTGCGCCTCGGCCAGATGGTGACCCAGATCGAGCCCGACGCGCACGAGGTGGTGACGGCGGACGGTGAGCGCACGGCATACGACAAGCTCGTCCTCGCGACCGGGGCGTCGCCGCGCCGCTCCACACTGCCCGGGGCAGATCTCGGCGGCGTGCTCTACCTGCGGACCATCGACGACAGCGACGCGCTGCGAGCGGCGTTCGTCGAGGGGGCCAGGGTCGTCATCGTCGGCGGCGGCTGGATCGGCCTCGAGACGGCCGCCGCGGCCCGGGACGCCGGTGCCGAGGTGGTCGTCCTCGAGATGGCGGAGCAGCCGCTCGTGGGGGTCCTCGGGCCGCGGCTGGGCGCCAGCTTCGCCGACCTGCACCGCGAGCACGGGGTGGACCTGCGCACCAGTGTCAGCGTCGCGGCGATCGAGCCGGGCGAGGGCGCCCGCCTGGCGGGCGGGGTGCGGCTGGAGGACGGCACGACACTGCCGGCCGACGTCGTGATCGTCGGCATCGGCGCCGTCCCCAACACCGACCTCGCCGCGGCAGCGGGGCTCGACCTCGACAACGGCATCGTCGTCGACGACCAGGGGCGCACCTCGGCCGCGGACGTCTTCGCCCTGGGCGACGTCGCCAACGCCGACACCCCGGCCCTCGGCGCTCGCGTCCGGGTCGAGCACTGGGCCAACGCGCTCGACCGGCCGCCGTCGGTGGCCCGCGGTGTGCTTGGCAAGGAGGGCGGCTTCGACAAGCTGCCGTTCTTCTACTCCGACCAGTACGACCTCGGGCTGGAGTACTCGGGTCTGGGCGGGCGCGGCGACGACGTCATCGTCCGCGGCGACCTCGAGGGCCGCGAGTACGTCGCGTTCTGGCTCGACGGCGACCGGGTCACGGCCGGGATGAACGTCAACGTCTGGGACGTCCAGGACGACATCCAGGCCCTCATCACGGCGCGCACGCCCGTCGACCGGGAGCGGCTCGCCGACCCCGACGTGCCGCTGTCCCAGGTCACGAAGGGCTGACTCCGAACGCGGCTCTGAACCCGAACGCGGAGGAGCCCGGCCGGACGGCCGGGCTCCTCGGTGCGTGCGCTGACGCGACTACGGCGCGGCGAACCAGGTGAGCGTCCGGTCCACAAGCGCGGCCCGTTGGGCGTCGGACCCGTAGGCCTCCACCGGGAAGGCCGCGAAGAACACCTTGTAGGGGCCGCTCGCGACGGTCAGCGCGTCCGGAGCCGCGCTGTCGTCGGTGAACGCGGGCGTGGCCGGGGTGATCGGGGTGATCTGGTCCTCGAAGGCCCCCTTGAGCACGGTGTGGTCGAGCGGGACCGTCCCGGCTCCGCCGCCGACGGGGTCGCCGGCCACTCCGTTGACGTTGGCCGTGGCCAGGTCGTTCTGCTTCTCGGTGCCGTCCCAGGTGACGTGGAGGTAGTCGCGGACGAACGCCGTCGTCCCGGCTGCCTGGTCGAGGATGTCCTGACCGGAGAGCATGAGCCGGCCGCCGCCGTCCAGCAGCGCCTTGAGGCTCGACTCGTAGGGGCTGACCGGCCCGGGGTAGCCGGTTCCGGTCCACCACACGACGTTCTTGTGTGCCGTGAGGTAGGACCGCGGCAACACCGGGTCCTTGAGGAGGTCCCAGTACCCGAAGGTCCGGGCGCCCATCGCGGCCTTGTAGCGTCCGGCCACGTCGGGCGCGTCGCCGTCCCCGTCGACGAGCAGGGTGTCGCTGGCCACCGCGATGGTGGTCATCGTCGCCGAGCCCGAGACCGCTGGGTCACCGACCGAGGTGGCCTTCAGCGTCGTGGTGCTGCGGGTGTCGTCCGGGGCCGAGGTCGGCACCGCGACCTTGACGCAGACGTCGCTGCTGCCGCCCGGGACCACGGTCGGGGTCGTGGTCGCCGGGGTGGTGCAGGTGGCGTCGTATGCCGTGGCTGCCCACGTCCCGCTGGTCGCGAGCGCGTAGCTGTCGGCGCGGAACCCGCGGTTGGTGACGTGCACCGTGTAGGTCGCTGAGTCGCCCGTCCTGGCCCCGCCCGCCTGCGCTGCGGGGGCGAGCACCACCGCGTGCGCCGGGGCTATCGGGGTCGCGTGGGGGCTGCCCGTGGTCGACACGCCACCGTTGGCCCGGACCCTGATGCCGTCGTTGACGATCGACGTCACCGACGCGGGCAGGGACGCCCGGATCCGCACCGAGAAGTGGACCTGGATCTGGCCCCCGGCGGGGATGGTGAGGTTCGACCACGCCACGCCCTCGTCCCTGGCCCGGCCGCCCTGGTCGGCGGACACGAAGGTCGTGCCGGCCGGAAGCGGGTCGGTGATGGAGACCCCGGTGGCCGCCGCGTTGCCGATGTTCTTGACGGTGATCGTGTACGCGATGGTGCTGCCCGGCCCGACCGGCACCGTGCTGTCGGTCTTCGAGACCACCAGCGCGGCCGAGGCGTCACGGTTCTGCAGCGTATAAGCGCTGCGCCCGTGGGTGCCGGAGATGAGGACCCCGTTGGTGGCGTCGTAGTCGAGCTGCCAGGTCGCGACCTTGGGCATGCCGTTGCCGAGGCGCTTGTACCGCTCGCCGCCGTTCGTCGACACGAACGTGCCGACGTCGGTGCCGACGTAGATCGTCCTCGAGTCGGACGGGTCGATGACCACGCTGTTGACCGGGACGTCGGGGAGGTTGGCGCTCGCGTCACGGAAGGTCCGGCCGCCGTCGGTCGTCGCGAAGACGTGCCCGCGGTTAGTCGGGGTGGCCGCGCCGAAGCCGCCGAAGGCGACGTAGGCGACCCGCCAGTTGGACCGGTCGACGGCGATCTGGGTGACGGGACGGTTCGGGAAGACGCCCTTTCCGACCCGGGTCCAGGTCGGCTTGTCGGACGTCACGGCGTTCGGGCTGACCTGGACGACCGCGTCGTCGGTGCCGACCCACACCCCGTCGCCACCGTCGGCCACACCGACGGCCGAGATGAGGCAGCCGCGGGCCCCGTTCGGTGCCGCTCCCGTGCACCCGGTCGTGAGGTCGGGGCTGATGGCATCCCAGTGGACGTCGCCGGCAGCCGGCGTCTCCGCGTTGTTGGTGCGGTAGAGCCGGTAGGTGCCGAGGAACATCTGGCTGGGGTTGCCGCGGTTCTGGGCCCACGGGACGTAGAACTCGGCGCGGTCACGCGTGTCGATCCCGCCGTCGATGGTCTCGTTTCCGAAGAACGTGTTGGCGTGCGCGGGGTCGTAGCGGTAGGGGCTGATGCCGAAGTAGGTGCCGAACACCCAGGCGGGGACGGCCGGGTTGAGGGTGTTGGGCGTCGTCTGGTCGATGATGACCTGCCCGCCGTCGCCGCTGGCCTGGTCGAACCAGCGGCTGTTGGCCAGCGACTTGCGCAGTGTGCCGTTGTCCTGCGTGCCGCCCCAGTACTGCCCGGGGATCTTCGGCACCGTCGCGATGGAGGAGAACTGGGTGATCGCCAGTCCGGTGGAGTGGAGCAGAGCGCCGCGGGCGGGGTCGACCGTGCCGTTGAGGTTCTCCCAGTCGACGGTGGACAACGGACCGCCGCCGTTGCGTCCGCCACGGGTCGAGGACTGCCAGACGCCTCCGTCGTTGCCGATCGCGACGTGCGCGGGGTTGTCGGCCTCGAAGGCGATGGCGTGGAAGTCGGGGTGCAGGTCGTAGCCGAGGCTGAGCCAGTGCGCGCCGCCGTCGGTGGAGCGGAAGATGCCACCGGACTGCGGGGAGTTGTTGTAGCCGTAGGAGCCGAGGGCGTAGACGATGGCCGGGTTCGACGGGTCCGGCTTCACGACGTTGTCGTAGAAGCACTGGGTGCCGCAGTATCCGGCGACGGAGTCCGGGCCCTTGGCCGGGCTGCCGGTGGCGTTCGTCCACGTCGTGCCGCCGTCGACGCTCTTGAAGACCTGGGCGGCGTGGTACTTGTCGGTGAGGTCGAAGTAGTCGAAGCCGGTGTAGAGGGTCGGCTGGGCCGAGCCTGCGGGGTGCGAGACGCCCAGCGAGAAGCGCGTGCCGCCCTCCAGGAAGTTGCCGGCAGGCAGGTTGCCCAGCCCGCTGGCCCAGGTGAGCCCGCCGTCGGTGGACTTGTAGATCCCGTCGCCCCAGAAGGAGGCCCACAGGGTGCGCGGGTTCTGGGGGTCCATGACGAGGTCGGTCGCCCCGTGCAGCTGGTCGGTCGTCCCCTTGCGCAGGGTCCAGGTCACGCCGCCGTTCGTCGACTCGTAGACCCCGAACGGGGTCGCCGTCGGCGCCGTGGTGCGGCGGTTGCCACCGCGGCCGCGCAGCGTCGCGGCATACACGTGTTGGGGGTTCGTGGGGTCGACCGCGATGGCGGAGGTGGCCTGGCCGGCGAAGCGGCTCGAGACGTGGGCCCAGGTGACTCCGCCGTCGGCGGAGCGGTAGACGCCGTCGCCGTAGTAGGAGTCGCCGGAGAGGGCGCCCTCGCCGCTGCCCAGGTAGATGATGCGGTCGTCGCTGGGGGCGAGGGCCAGGGCGCCCACCGCCTGCGTGTCGGCGTCCTTGGTGCGGGAGGTCCAGAGCTTGGCCGCCGCGTCGTAGGTCCAGACCCCGCCCTGCGCCGCACCGAGGACGACGGTGCCGTCGCCCCGGACCACGAGCGCGCCGACGCGGCCGCTCATCGCCGCGAAGGTGTTGGTCGTGCGGACCACCTGGACGATGGGCGCCGGCCCGACGCTCGTCCACGTGCCTCCGCGGGCCTTGCCCCGCTCGTCCTCGCTGACGATCGAGGACGACTTGCGGCTCGCGTCGAGGCGCAGCGAGGCCGCCTGCTCGATGCTCAGCGGGGTGTCACCGGAGAGCAGCCGGCTCGCGTAGTAGGCGTCGCGCAGCTTGTCGAACCCCGCCTCCTCGGCACCGGTCTCGTGCTCGCCCTTCATGGTGAGCTTCGTGGGGGTGTCGTCTGCCGGCAGCGCGTGGGCCGGGCTCAGCGCGGGCAGGAAGCCCAGGCCGAGCGCGGCGACGACGACGGGGATGGCGAGCCTGGAGCGTGAGCGCATGGATATGTCTCCCTGACGACAGGTCCCGGTGCCGGGTTAGGCGATTGCCGGGTGACCCGTCGGCGAGACTGGTGCAAATGCCACGAGGAGCGGAAGACTGACACTCAATCGTTATCCAAACTTGACAATTGTCAGTGGGCGCACGTCAGGACAGGACAATGCATGATGAGCGGGGCCCACGAGGCGCGCTTCTGCTGTCCCCGGGAGGCCGTGCCGTCAAGGCTGCGCGGGGTTGCTCGGGGCGCGCCGAGGATGGAGGTGGCGATGTGGACCGGCCAGCACGACGGCACCACGTTGCGACGCGTCCGGGCCCGGCAGCGGTTGCCCGAGCGCTGCTCAGCACCCTCCTGCTCGCCACTGCCCTGGCCGGGTGCTCGTCGGTGACCACCCCACCCGGGGCCGGCGCGAGCGGCTCCAAAGGCCCGGGCTCCACGGGTATGCCGTCGAGCGGTACCCCGTCGGGCGCCACCCCCAGCGACGAGCCGACCCGCGCCGGCACGCGGACCCCGCCGACCCCGAGCGCGGGATGCTCCGCCGGGGAGGGCGCGTCCTCGGCCACGAGCGCGAGCACCGGGCCGGCGGCCGACCTCGTCCGCGTCGCGCTGTCGGCTCCCGCGTCGGCGACGGCCGGAACGGCGGTCACGGTGACCACCCGCCTCGTCATGCTCGGCGACGGGCCGCGCTTCGTGTTCCGACCTGAGACCTCACGGCTGGAGCTCTCCCGCGCCGGAGTCCTCGTCGCCCGGACCCCCGCGGCGCCCGGCACCGCCGTCCCCCTGCAGCCCCGGGGTGGCCAGGAACGCACCGCCCAGACCCTGCCCACGACCATCACCCTCGTCGAGTGCGAGGGTTCGCCCGTGCCGCCGGGGCGCTACGACCTGAGGGCGGTCGTCGGCTACGGGGACGATGCCCTGAACGGGGCCCCGGGTGGGCGGGCCGGCGGGTTCACGCTGGTCAGCGCCGCCGTCCCGCTCACCGTCACCTGAGGTCCCGCCGCCGCCGGGATCGTGGTCGCCTGAGCAACCGTTTCCCGGACGCAACCGGCTGACTCCGACGTGTTGCGGTCAAAGCGTGCGGCGGCGGTCAGCGCGCGGCCAGGGCCCGGGTCATCCGGCCCAGGGCGTCGTCGAGGATGGGGGCCGTCGTCGCGAAGTTGAGCCTCGCGTACCCGTGGGCCGGGGCCCGGAAGGGCGGGCCGGGACTGAGGGCGACCCGGGCGTGCTCGAGCAGCAAGTCGGCCGGCTCGACGTCGAGACCCAGCGCGGTGCAGTCCAGCCAGGCGAGGTAGGTGCCCTCGTTGACGAGGTGCCGCACGCCCGGCATACCCGCAACGGCTTGCGCGACGAGCCTGCGGTTCCGGTCGAGCAAGGCGAGCACGTCGGTGAGCCACTCACCGCCGTCGGCGTATGCTGCGCGGCTCGCCTCGATCCCGAGGGTCGACACGCCGACGGTGGACCACAGGGGGATGCGCCGCCAGGCGGCCGTGTCGGCGGCGCTGCTCGTGACGACCTGGGCGCACTTGAGGCCCGGGAGGTTCCAGGCCTTGGAGGCGGAGACGACGGTGACGGTGTGCGCCGCCGTGGCCGGCGAGAGGGAGGCGTAGGGCGTGTGCCGGCCGTCGAAGACGAGCGGTGCGTGGATCTCGTCGGAGACGACCCGGGCTCCGTGCCGGGTGACGACCTCGGCCAGGGCGGTGAGCTCGCCACGGTCGAGGACCCGGCCGAGCGGGTTGTGCGGGTTGCACAGGACCACGGTGCGGGCTCCGGCGGCGAGCGCCCGGTCGATGCCTTCGAGGTCGAGGCTCCACCGGCCGGCCCTGAACGTCATCGGCACGTGGACCTGGGGGCGTCCGGTGAGGGCGACGACGTCGAAGAACGGCATGTAGAGCGGGGTGGGCAGGACCACCGCGTCGGCCGGCCCGCTGAACGTCTCGATGGCCAGGGCGACGCCCTTCATGACATCAGCGACGAGGTGGACGCCCGAGGGGTCGACGGCCCAGTCATATTGCGCCGCAAGCCAGCTCGTCACCACCTCCGCGAGACCGGACGCGCTGGCGGTGAGCGGGTAGCCGAAGGTCTCGGCGTCGACGGCCCGGTGCAGCGCGGCCATGACGGGGGGCGCGGTGGGGTAGTCCATCTCGGCGACCCACAGTGGCAGGACGTCGTCGGGGTGGGTGTTCCACTTCATCGTCCGGCGCGCCCGCAGCACGTCGGGGGTGAGGGAGTCGAGATCGAGGGCGCTCACCCTGGCATCCTCCCGCGTCCGGGTCCCACGGGTCGGGCGGTCCTACGCCGAGCGGGTGAACGACCGGCGGTAGTCCCCCGGGGGCACCCCGACCTCCCGGGTGAAGTGATGGCGCAGCAGGGCCGCGCTGCCGAAGCCGCTGCGCGCGGCGACCGACTCGATGCTGATGTCGCTCGCCTCAAGCAGCTCGCGGGCGTGGTGGATCCGTTGCAGCGCAAGCCATTTGGCCGGTGTCGTCCCCGTCTCGCCGACGAACCGACGGGCGAACGTACGCTCCGACATCGCCGCCCGCCGGGCCAGCTCCCGGACCGGCTGGTCGGCGTCGAGGTGCTCCACCATCCAGGTGAGGACCGGTTGGAGGCTGTCGGACGAGCACTCGGGGATGGGCAGGTCGACGAACTGCCGCTGGCCGCCGTCGCGCTGCGGCGGCACGACCATGCGCCGGGCGATCGTCGTGGCGACGGCGGCCCCGAGCTCGCGGCGTACGAGGTGTAGGCACGCGTCGATGCCGGCCGCCGTGCCGGCGCTGGTGACGATGTCGCCGTCGTCGACGAAGAGGACGTCGCGGTCGACGCGCGCCAAGGGGTATGCCGTGGCGAGCTCCTCGGTGTTCATCCAGTGGGTCGCGCACCGGCGGCCGTCGAGGAGCCCGGCGGCCCCGAGGACGAAGACCCCGGAGCACACGGAGAGGACGACGGCTCCCGCGTCGTGGACCCGGCGCAGCGCCCCGAGCAGCGCCGGGGAGAACTCGCGCAGGCGGGTGGCGGGGACCGCGACGAGGTCGGCGCCCTCGAGCCCGTCGAGCCCGAACGGAACGGTCATGGCGAGCCCGTTGGTCAGCGTGACCGGCCGGCTGGGGTCCTCGGCGCAGACCCGGAAGTCGACGGGCGGGACGCCCTGCGCGGTGCGGTCGATGCCGAACACCTCACAGAGAACGCCGAACTCGAAGACGGCGGACTGCTGGGGCAGGAGGACGGCGACCGACGAGAGAGCCATGAGAGCCACTATGTCAGAGTTGGCAGGAAGTTGACTACAGGGGTCGGTTCTGCCACTCGTGGCACTTGTTGGACGAGCGCAAACTTCCAGCCATGGACACCGTCATCGCCCTCCTTCTCGGTACTGGTTTCGTCACGTGGCTCGGCATCACCCTCGAGCGCACGCACCGGCGCACGTCCGGCCTCGGCAGGGCTCCGTTCGGGGCCGACCTCGAGGGCGACCGGGACATCCTCCGGACGCTGGCCGACCTCGACGCCGCCCGGGCCCGCCAGCACGGCGAGACGCCCACCAGCGAGGCATCCACCGGCGCGACCGCTGCCCCGCCCGCCGAAGCGAAGCGCTCCGGCCGCCGCACGGCATACCGGATGCCTTAGGTTTGGGGCATGTCCCGCCCCCACGCCGCGGCCGTCGTCGAGGACGCCTGGCACCGCCAGGTCGACCGCGGGCTGCGCCGCCGCGGCTGGGGCAACCGGATCATCGGGCACACCGGCTACGGCTCGAGCGGCTTCCTACGGATCTTCGCCCGGGTGCTGCTCGGCCGGACCCACGACCCGAGCGAGGTCGAGTCCGACGACACCTTCGGGGGGCTGCGCTCGCCGTACGGCCGGGCCCGCGGGTGGCGCGCGTTCGTCACCGCGCCCGCGATGAACGTGCCGGTCACCGTCACGGTCGGAGAGCAGGTGGCGCACTCGCGGAGCGACCGCTCCGGCCATGTCGACTTCACGGTCCGCGGGCACCGCCTCAAGCCGGGGTGGCACGAGGTGACGATCAGCGCGCAGTATGCCGACCCCGTTCAGGCCGACGTCTTCGTCGTCGGGCCGGACGTGCGTTACGGCCTCGTCAGCGACATCGACGACACCGTCATCTCGACCCACCTGCCGCGCATGATGATCGCCGCGTGGAACACGTTCGTGCGGCACGAGGGGGCGAGGCACGTCGTGCCTGGCATGGCCCCGATGTACCGTGAGCTGCTCGACGCTCACCCGGGCGCGCCGATCGTCTACGTCTCCACCGGCGCATGGAACACCGCGCCGACCCTGACCCGGTTCCTCAAGACCCACGGGTACCCCTCCGGGCCGCTGCTCCTCACCGACTGGGGGCCGACGAACACCGGCTGGTTCCGTAGCGGGCAGGAGCACAAGCGGGCCTCGCTCGACCGGCTCGGCCGCGACTTCCCGCAGGTCCGGTGGCTGCTCATCGGCGATGACGGCCAGCACGACCCGAAGATCTACCAGGACTTCGCCGAGGCCCGGCCGGAGCTCGTCGACGCCATCGCCATCCGCCAGCTCACCGCGACGGAGCAGGTCCTGTCGCACGGCCTCCCCGTCTCCAACGAGGAGATCGCGCCACGGCCGCACCGCACCACCCGCGAGGTGCCGGTCTACTACGCCCCCGACGGCTACGGGCTGCTGCGGATCCTGCGGGTCGCCGGCAGGGTGCCGCAGCCCGACGGGTGAGCGGGCTGGCGTGGGCAGCCGGGTGACCGCGCACTGACCGGCCGTTCGGTGGGAGCATGGCGGGATGCCTGAGCTGCCCGAGGTCCAGGCGCTCGTCGACTTCCTCGCCGAGCGCACCGCCGGCCTCGCGGTCGCCGGGATCGAGCTCGCCTCGTTCTCCGTCCTCAAGACGTTCGACCCGCCCTCGTCGGTGCTCGTCGGCGGCCCTGTCGACGGAGTCTCGCGGCACGGCAAGTTCCTCGACCTCGACATCGACGGGATCCATCTCGTCTTCCACCTCGCCCGCGCCGGGTGGCTGCGCTGGTCCGACGAGCTGCCCCGCACCGTCGTGCGGCCCGGCAAGTCACCGATCGCGTTGCGGCTGCGGCTCTCCGACGGGTCGGGCTTCGACCTGACCGAGGCGGGCACGAAGAAGTCCCTCGCGGCCTACATCGTCCGTGACCCGGGCGAGGTGCCGGGCATCGCCCGCCTCGGCCCCGACCCGCTGGCCGACGCCTTCACCCGCGAGGTTTTCGCCGGGATGCTCGCCGGCCGCCGGACCCAGGTCAAGGGCCTGCTGCGCGACCAGGAGCTCATCGCGGGGGTCGGCAACGCCTACTCCGACGAGATCCTCCACGTCGCGCGCCTCTCGCCGTTCGCCATCGCCGGGACGCTCAAGGACGAGGAGGTCCGGCGCCTGTATGCCTCGCTGCGCGACACACTCGCCGGCGCCGTCGTCGCGGCGTCCGGCAAGCCGGCCAAGGAGCTCAAGGACGCCAAACGCGAGGGGATGCGGGTGCACGGGCGCACCGGCCTGACCTGCCCCGTCTGCGGCGACACGGTCCGCGAGGTCTCGTTCGCCGACTCATCGCTCCAGTACTGCGCGACCTGCCAGACCGGGGGCAAGCCCCTCGCCGACCGGCGGATGTCGCGGCTGCTCAAGTAGCGCCGCGTTGCTCGGGTGAGAGGATGCCCGCCATGGACACCGTCCCGCAGGTGCAACCGCAGCAGGTCGCCGACGACGTCGCCGTCCTGGACGTCCGCGAGCGCGACGAGTGGGCGCTCGGGCACGCACCGGGTGCGGTGCTCATCCCCCTCGGCGAGCTGCCGGCCCGGCTCGCTGAGATGCCCGAGACCGACGCCGGGACGCTTCCCGTGGTGTGCCGCAGCGGGGGCCGGTCGGCGCGGGCGGTGGCCTGGCTCACCCAGCAGGGCTTCGACGTCGCCAACCTCGACGGCGGCATGCTCGCATGGCAGGCCGCGGGCAAGCGCCTCGTGGCCGACGGCCCGGTCGCGCCACGCGTGCGGTGACCTCGTGAAGATCCTCTCGATCCAGTCCCACGTCGCCTACGGGTACGCCGGCAACTCGGCCGCCGTCTTCCCGCTCCAGCGCCTCGGCCACGAGGTCTACCCCGTGCTCACGGTGACGTTCTCGAACCACACCGGCTACGGCGAGACCCGAGGCCCGCTCATCGCGCCGGACGACGTCGCCGAGGTGATCCGCGGTATCGAGGACCGGGGCGCGTTCCCTCACATCGACGCAGTGCTCTCGGGATACCAGGGGGCCGAGGCCGTCGGCGAGGTGGTCCTCGACGCCGTGGCGCGGGTCAAGGCGGCGAACCCCGCGGCGGTCTACTGCTGCGACCCCGTGATGGGGGATGTCGGGCGGGGCTTCTTCGTCCGCGAGGGGATCCCGGAGTTCCTGCGCGACTTCGTCGTCCCGCGGTCCGACATCACGACCCCCAACCAGTTCGAGCTCGAGTTCCTCACGGGCACAACAGTGTCCACTCAGGCCGGTCTCATCGCGGCCGCCGCGGCGCTGCGGGCGACCGGCCCCGGGACGGTGCTCGTGACGAGCGTGATCACCAACGACACCCCTGACGGCTCGATCCAGATGGCCTGCGTCACCGGTGACGAGGCCTGGCTCGTCACCACGCCGATGCTCCCGATGACCGTGCGTGGCGGCGGCGACGTCACCGCTGCGATCTTCCTCGCGCACACGCTCACCGACGGCCCGCGGGTCGCCCTGTCCCGAACCGCGGCGACGATGTATGCCGTCCTGCGAGCGACGCACGACGGCGGCCACGCGGAGATGCGGCTCATCGCCGAGCAGGACGCGATCGCCCACCCCGACGAGCAGTTCGCCGTCGTCCCCCTGCACTGATCAGGACCAGGTCGGGGTGCTGCTGCCCGGGGGGACCACGCGGGAGTCCACTCCGGGGAGCTCCCACATCGAGCGCACCCGGACGAGCTCACCGACCGGGGTCTGCACGGTCTCGAGGTGGGCGGTGTCGTCGCTCGCCTCCCCGGCCGGGGTGGCGGGCCCGAGGGCGAGCAGTGCCTGCGCGGCCGCGGTGAGCGAGGTGCTCACTCGCGCCCCGCGACCGGCCCCGAGCGCGGCGAGGATGCCGCCGGCGAGGAGGTAGCCGCAGGAGTGGTCGAGGGCCTGCGCCGACAGCGCCCCGGGTATGCCGTCCGGCCCGGCTTCGATGGCAGAGATCCCGCACGCCGCCTGGACGACGCTGTCGAACCCACGCCGGTGCTCCCAGCGGCTCCCGGCCGGCCAGGCCTGGAGCGAGGCGACGACCAGGTCGGGACGTCGCTCGGCCAGCGCGTCGGGGTCGAGCCCGACGCGGTCGAGCGAGCCGGGCCGGTAGCCGGTGACGACGACGTCGGCGTCCCGGACGAGGTCGTCGACGAGCTCCGGGTCGGCGGCGAGGTCGACCACCGCGGAGCGTTTCCCGGCCGCGGAGTCGAGGTACTGGGCGAGGATCTCCGACAGCTGGGGCGGGTCGACCCGCAGGACGTCCATCCCGAGCGCCGCGAGGGTCCGGGTCGCCACGGGTCCGGCGATGACCCGGGTGAGGTCGAGGACCCGAGCCCGCCGGCCGAGCGGGCCGAGCGGGCCGCACCGAGCGCCCGGCACCGAAGTCAGCAGCGGTGCGGGCGGCACCAGCTCGGCGAACTCCACGGCCGTCCGCACCCGGACCGCAATGCCCCCCGCCGCTGTCACGGCATCCTCGAGGTCCTGCGCCGACCACTGCCCGACGGCGTCCACGACCTCCCGCCGGCCGGCCTCGTCGTCGAGCCCGAGCACGGCCCGCAGCGCCCGGCGGTGCCAGTCGTAGTTCGCGTGGGTGCGCACCCACCCGTCACGGGAACGGAAGAACCCTGACGAGGGGTCGAACGCCGAGAACGCGGCACCGTCGAGCCGAAGGTGAGTCCAGCTCCGGTAGCTCGCCCCCACCCGGCCGGGGTCGACCTCGAGACCACCCAGGCCGGGGGACCCCGTATCGGTGCTGGGGCTGGCCTGGGCGACGAGCCACTTCGCGGCCTGGGTCCCGCAGAACGCGACCGCGCCGAGCGCCAGCGCCTCGCTGCGGCACCGGCTGTCGAGCCCGGTGTTGCCCGGTCGGGTCCCGACGACGGGGGACTCGTCGCCGACGGCAGCCATGAGGGCGTCCGCGACGACGTTCACGACGCCCCGCTCAGCTCGTCGAAAGCGGGCGGAGCACGCAGAGCTCGTTGCCCTCCGGGTCGGCGAGGACGGCCCAGCCCGACCCGTCCGGCTTGCGCAGGTCGTTGACGAGCGTGGCACCCAGCCCCAGGACGCGCTCGACCTCCTCGTCGCGGCCGCGGTCGGTCGGCCGCAGGCAGATGTGCATCCGGTTCTTCACTGCCTTGGGCTCGTGCACCTTGAGGAACAGCAGGTAGCGGCCGTCGGGGCCCTCGAGACCGCACTCCTCGTCGCCGGGGCTCTGGTCGTCGCCCTCGGGCAGGTGGTGGTCGTCGAGGACCTTCGCCCACCACATGGTCTGGGCATAGGGATCGCCCGCGTCGATGCAGAAGTTGCTCGTCCGTGAGGCCATGGCCCGACCCTGTCATTCGGAGCCGGCGGCCGTCAGCAGTTTCCATCCGGCCGCTCGCCTACGGCCGGGACGTCAGCCCCGAGGTCTGTCCACCCCGGGCGACCGCCGCACCACCCGCGGGCGACACGGCATACCGGAGTGTAGGGATGTCTTTGCTCACCGCTAGAGAGCCGAATACAGTCCGAGCCATGGACCCCGTACGCAACCCCTACGCCCCGGGAGCCGGCCAGCGGCCCCCCGAGCTCGCCGGCCGCGACGAGCAGCTGCGCACCTTCGACGTCGTGCTCGAGCGGGTCGCACGCAACCGGCCCGAGCGCTCGATCGTCCTCACCGGCCTGCGCGGCGTCGGCAAGACGGTGCTGCTCAACGCACTGCGCTCCGCGGCGGTCCGCGCCGACTGGGGGACCGGCAAGCTCGAGGCCCGCCCCGACCAGCGGCTGCGAAGGCCCCTGTCGTCGGCGCTGCACGTCGCCGTCCGCGAGCTCGGGCACCCCCAGTCCGACGACGTCGGCCAGGTGCTCGGCACGATCAAGGCGTTCGCGCTGCGCGACGCGGCCCCGAGCGCCCGGCTTCGTGACCGCTGGAGTCCCGGCATCGACGTCCCCGCGACGAGCGGCCGCGCGGACTCCGGCGACATCGAGATCGACCTCGTCGAGCTGCTCAGCGACATCGGCGGGCTCGCCGCCGACGTCGGCCGCGGGGTGGCCGTGTTCGTCGACGAGATGCAGGACCTCGGCCCCGACGACGTCTCCGCGCTCTGCGCGGCCTGCCACGAGATCGCGCAGTCGAGCCTGCCGGTCATCGTCGTCGGCGCCGGGCTGCCGCACCTGCCCGCGGTGCTCAGCGCCAGCAAGTCCTACAGCGAGCGGCTCTTCCGCTACTCCCGCATTGACCGGCTCGACCGCGCGGCGGCCGACCTCGCGCTCGTCTCGCCGGCCCGCGACGAGGGCGCCGCTTTCACGCCCGAGGCCCTCGAGCAGATGTATGCCGTCACCGCCGGCTACCCCTACTTCATCCAGGCGTATGGGAAGGTGGCCTGGGACGTGGCGCCGGCCAGCCCGATCACGCCCGACGACGTCAGGGTCGCGGCGCCCGAGGCGGAGGCGGAGCTCGCCGTGGGGTTCTTCGGGTCCCGCTACGAGCGGGCGACGCCGGCCGAACGGGAGTATCTGCGTGCGATGGCCGACACGGCCCTGGTCGAGGGCCCCACGGCTGTCGATGGCGTGGGCGTCGGGGAGTCGGCGGGAGCCGGCGCAACGGAAGGCGAGGCCGAGTCCGTGGCGACGGCGTCGGTGGCGGCGCATCTCGACCGGAAGCCGCAGTCGCTGTCGCCAGCCCGTGACGCCCTGCTCAAGAAGGGGCTCGTCTACTCGGGGGAGCGGGGGCGGATCGCGTTCACCGTCCCGCACTTCGGCCGCTACCTGCGCGCCAACCCGTGAGCCGGGCCGGCTCGTCGTGCCTCGGGATGTCCTGATGTCTCGATCCTTGTGACATCCGCATGGCCGCATGGCCGCATGTCCGAAGGGTTGAGGCATCGGGACACCGGCAAGCGGAATCCTGTCGCCCACGGGCTCGATGGAGAATGACCCTGTGCCGGCAGCCCTTCTCGAGACGAAGCTCCATGTCCCGAGGTCGCGACGTGGTCTGGTGCCGCGACCGCGACTGATCGAGCGGCTTCACCGCGGGGCCGCGTCGACGTTGCTGCTCGTCTCCGCCCCTCCTGGCTTCGGCAAGACCACGCTGCTCGCCGAATGGCTTGCGGCGGGACCGTCCGGGCCCACCGGTCCGCGGTCGGCCGCGTGGCTGTCGCTCGACCGGGCCGACAACAACACCGCGTCCTTCTGGACCTATGTCGTCGCCGCCCTGCGGACGGTGGCACCCGGGGTCGGCGGGAGCGCTGTGGAGCTCCTGCAGGCGTCGGGGCCGTCTCCGATCGAGACCGTGCTGACCACGCTGCTGAACGACCTCGCGGCCGTCGACAGCGACATCGTCCTGGTGCTCGACGACTACCACGTCATCGAGGCCCCCGAGGTGCAGGACGGCGTGGCCTTCCTGCTCGACCATCTCCCTCCAGGGCTGCACGTGGTGATCGCCAGCCGGGCCGATCCTGCGTTGCCGCTGGCCCGGATGCGAGCGCGCGGCCAGCTGGTCGAGATCCGCGCGGCCGAGCTGCGGTTCACCCCTGACGAGGCCGCGGCATACCTCAACGGCTTGATGGGTCTGCAGCTGACGGCCGCGGACGTCGATGCACTGGAGGGGCGCACGGAGGGCTGGATCGCTGCGCTCCAGCTTGCGGCCCTCTCGATGCAGGGTCGCGATGACGTCGCCGGCTTCATCGCCGGCTTTGCAGGGGATGACCGCTACGTCGTCGACTACCTGGTCGAGGAGGTGCTGCAACGGCAGCCCGACCGGGTTCAGACCTTCCTTCTGCAGACCTCGGTCCTGGGCCGGCTGAGCGGTCCACTCTGCGATGCCGTCACGGGGCAGGGTGGTGGCAAGGCCATGCTGGAGCTGCTCGATCACGGGAACCTGTTCGTGGTCCCGCTGGACGACCGCCGCCGGTGGTACCGGTACCACCATCTCTTCGCAGACGTGCTGCAGGCACGCCTCCTGGACGAGCGCCCCGATCGCGTCCATGAGCTGCACCGGCGGGCGAGCGCGTGGCACGAGCAGAACGGCGAGCCGGCGATCGCCATCGAACACGCCTTGGCCGCAGAGGATTTCACTCGTGCAGCGGACCTGGTCGAACGGGCGATGCCGGCCATGCGGCGGGAGCGGCGTGAGGCCACGCTGCGCGGCTGGCTCGAGATGCTCCCCGCCGACCTCTTCCACGACCGGCCGATGCTCAGCATCGGCCATGTCGGGGCGATGCTGGCCACCAACGAGGTCGCGGGCGTCGAGGCGCGCCTGCGGGACGCGGAGCGGTGGCTGGCCGCCAGCTCTGCGAGACGCGCGGGACGGCAAGTCCGGCAGGCCGGGATCGTGGACGACGAGGAGCTGCGTCGCGTAGCAGGGTGGATCGCCGTCTACCGGGCGGGCCAGGCCATGGCGCTGGGTCAGACCTCCACCACCGTGACCTACGCCCGGCGGGCTCTCGAGCTCCTCGAGGAGGGCGACCTCCTCGGGCTGGGAGCGGCGGCGGCCCTGCTGGGACTGGCGTCCTGGGCGAGCGGCGATCTCGCGGCAGCATACGAGGCGTATGCCGCCTGCACGGCAAGTCTGCACCGGGCCGGGCACATCTCCGACGTGCTCGGTTGCACGGTCGCGTTGGCGGACATCCGGACTGCCCAGGGACGTCTCGGCGAGGCGATGCGCACCTACGAGCAGGCCCTGCAGCTCGCAACCGAGCACGGCGGGCTGGCGCTGCGGGGAACGGCCGACATGTACGTCGGGATGAGTGCGCTCCACCGCGAGCGGAACGACCTGCCTGTCGCCAGGCAGCTGTTGCTGCGAAGCGAGGAGCTCGGCGAGCACAACGGGTTGCCTCAGAACCGCTATCGCTGGCGGGTGGCGATGGCTCGCATCCGGGAGGCCGAAGGCGATCTGAGCGGTGCGCTCGGCCTGCTCGACGAGGCGGAGCGGGTGTATGTGGGGGACTTCTTCCCCAACGTGCGGCCGGTTCCAGCGATGAGGGCAAGGGTGATGATCAAGCAGGGGAAGGTGGAAGCCGCTATCGCCTGGGCCCGTCAGCAGGGCCTGTCCGATGCTGGCGGCCTCAGCTACGAGAGGGAGTTCGAGCACGTCACCCTGGCCAGGGCTCTCCTGGCGCGGCACCAGGGCGAGAGTGCGGAGCGCTCCGTCCGCGAGGCGAGCCGACTCCTGGAGCGACTCCTGCTGGGGGCGGAAGAGGGACAGCGGACGGGCAGCGTCATCGAGATCCTCGTGCTGCAGGCGCTCGCGCACCAGAGGCTGGGGGATCTCCCCGCCGCGCTTGCCTCCCTGGCTCACGCCCTGACGCTGGCCGAGCCGGAAGGCTATGTCAGGGTCTTCGTCGACGAAGGCCCCCCGATAGCCTCCTTGCTGAGAGCGGTTGGGAAGCAGGGAAACACCCCAAGCTATGTCCGCCGGCTCCTGGCAGCCCTGAGCCCGAGTGATCGCAGCGTCCACGTGAACCAGGGCTTGGTCGAGCCGCTCAGTGAACGCGAGCTGGAGGTGCTTCGGCTGCTGGGAACCGAGCTGGACGGCCCGGCCATCGCACGCGAGCTCATGGTCTCGCTGAACACGGTGCGGACCCACACCAAGAACATCTACGCCAAGCTCGGCGTGACCAACCGCAGGGCAGCGGTCCGACAGGGCCAGGAGCTCGACCTGCCGGCTCGAACCCGCAACCGCCGGTCCTGACCCGCCGCTCACCAGCCCGCCGCGCTGGTTCCGCGCCCGGAAGATCACCAGGTCAGTCACCACATCTGGTGATGCCTCCTCACCACATGCCCTTCTACGTTTCGCTTGCACCGACGAACACGCAACGGCGGCTCGGATCGCAAGAACAAGGAAGGGAGCGCCATGAGCGAAGTCCCGACCGGCCGCAACACCAGCCCTGGGCGGTACGAGATCCGCATCGAAGGGCACCTCGACACCCGGTGGGCCACCTGGTTCGACGGACTGAGCCTGACCCAGGACGGCGACGGCACCACCGTCATCCGTGGGCCGATCGCCGACCAGGCCGCGCTTCATGGCCTGCTCCAGAGAGTGCGCGACCTGGGCCTGCCGTTGGTCTCGGTCAGGCACGCCGAACCCGACCGGCCAGCGGCTCCCAGCACGACCTTCGACAAGCCCTCAACGCACCACAGGAGATCGACATGACCACCACCACCGTCCGGCCCACAGCAACCCCGACATCAACCACCGGCCCCACCGCCACGAAACGAGCCTCGATGAGCTCGCTGAGGAGGACCGCCCTCGCCGGGGGGGTCTTCTACGTCCTGACCTTCCTCGCCTCGATCCCTGCCCTCTTCCTCCTCGGCCCGGTCCTGAACGACCCGAGCTACATCGTCAGCTCGGGCGCCGACACCCAGGTGACCTTCGGGGCGTTCCTCGACCTGGTCACCGCCCTCACCGGGATCGGGACGGCGGTCGCCCTGTTCCCGGTGGTCAAGCGGCAGAGCGAGGCATTGGCGCTGGGCTTCGTCACCACGCGGATGTTCGAGGCCGCCGTCATCGTCATCGGTGTCGTCAGCCTCCTTGCCGTCGTCGCCCTGCGACAGCCCGGCGCCACAGGGGTGCAGGCGGACTCGCTCGTGACCGTGGGCCAGTCGCTCGTCGCCGTCCGCGGTTGGACGTTCCTGCTCGGACCCAACGTCATGGCCGGTCTGAACGCTCTGCTGCTCGGCACCCTGATGCTCAAGTCCGGGCTCGTTCCTCGCGTCATCCCCGCGATCGGACTCATCGGTGCCCCCATGATCCTCGCCGTCACGTTCGCGACGATGTTCGGCCTCACCCACCATGGCAGTGCGTGGTGGATCCTGGCCGCGCCGATCTTCGTCTGGGAGCTGTCGCTGGGTGTCTACCTGGTCGTCAAGGGCTTCAAGGCCTCGCCCATCACCGCCGGAATGGTCGCCCTCGACACCCCGACCGCGCCGGGCAACGTCGCCGTCTAGCAGGGAGAACGCGGCCGGGTCCGCCAGGGCCCGGCCGCCGTCTGCACAGGCCGACCCGCTCAATGGACACGCTTCACCCGCAGGATGGCGAAGGCTCCGATGATGGCGCAGACCCCGGCGACGGCATACAGCGCGCTGTAGCTGCCGCCGCCGACTGCCAGGATGGCCGGCGCGAGCGCGGGCGCGACGGAGAACGGAAGGGCGCCGGCGATGTTGAGGACCCCGAGGTCCTTGGCGGCGTGGTCCATGTCCGGCAGCACGTCGACCACGAGCGCGAGGTCGACCGCCATGTACATGCCGAACCCGAGCCCGCTGATGGCCATGCCGACGACGAAGCCGTTGAAGCTGGTGGCGAGCGCCACGACGAACAGCGCCAGGCCATACACGATCGACGCAGTGAAGACGAAGATCTTCCGTCGACCCGTCCGGTCCGAGAGCCTGCCACCGACGAGGGAAGCGGCGACGAGGACGACCGACTGGGCAACGGTCCCGAGGAAGATCTGTTGCGGCACATCGATCTCGGCGGTGCCGATCCGGTTCAGGAGGAAGTAGGCCTGGTAGGTCGTCAGGAAGGCGTAGGCCAGGACGAACATGAATCGGCTGGCGAACGCCCAGGCGAAGTCGGGGCTCGTATGCGGGTTGACGTAGAACGTGCTGGCGAGTTCCCGCAGCGACCATGTCGGCCGGTCCGCCATGGCAACCCGGCGATCCTTCAGCGTGACCGCGAAGGTCAGGATGAAGAGCCCGCCGATGGCGCACGGGGCCAGGAACATGGCGAGCTGGTTGCCGGTGAACAGCTTGACCACGAAGGTGCCGATCACCGACGCGACGGGCAGGCAGACGCCCAGGACGCCGGAGACCAGGCCCCGTTGAGCGGTGGGGACCTGGTCTGGCAGCACCGCCACCATCGCGGCGAGCAGCGCGTTGAAGAACAGCTGCGCGACGCACCAGCCGAGCACGACGACCGCGACGTTGGGTGCCTGCGCGACGACGAGGATGCCGACTGAACCGCCGACCAGGCCGATGACCATCCATGGCCGACGCATGCCGAGCCGCGAGCGGGTGCGGTCGCTCATCTTCCCGAAGAACGGGTTGCCGAACATCGCAACCAGAGCTCCGGTCCCGGCCACCAGAGCCAGGCTGTTCGGTGCCTGCCTGATCCCCACGAGTGAGTTGACCTTCAACGCCAAGGTGACCAGGGCGGGCGCGAGGAACACCAGGGAGGTACTCGTGTAGGCCAGCGCGTACAGCGAGATGAAACCCCAACCCACGCGGTGTGCCGCGGGTGACCCAGACACCTGCGCAGCCCCGGCCGTTCTCTCCCTTGGCCCCGAAGTGCCGGACATCGTGCTCTCCTCGCACTGGACGGAGCCACGCGACCAACCCGGAGACTCCATGACCTCGCAGGTGAGCAACAGTACCGGTCTGCATTCCCCGTCAGCCGGTCGACGAAGAGGGGCCTCTCACGCGGTTGGCAACCACCGTCGCGATGGTCGGTCGCCCGCTCACGGCTCTGGCCGATCGTGGGCGAGGCTCACGGCTGATCTGCGGGGCCGGGGAAAGCGGGCAGGGACTACGTCCGGGCGAAGGGGAGGACCAGTCCGACTGGGTCACCGAGCTCGAGCAGCCGATCACCCGCTGACGGGAGAGGCAGCATCCGGCCCGGGGGCGGGCTCCTGTCCGCGGAGCAGGTCCCTGACGTCGGACCGCAGGACTGGTCGCTGCGTCTCGGCGAGCCGTTCCAGGAGCAGTGCGCCTTCGCGGCCGGCGTCGTGGCCGTCCAGCTCGGCCTGGACACGCCGGGCCGCGTTTCGGTATGCCGGGTCGCGCAGCACGCGCTCGACGCCAGAGCGCACCTGCTGGCTGGTCGGCCGGGTGGTGCCGAGTCGGACGCCCACACCGGTGTAGGCGATCCGGGCCGCGATCTCCGCCTTCTCCTCGGTGTTCCCGGCCTGCACGAGGGGCACGCCGTGGGAGAGGGCCAGGGTGACACCGGTGTAGCCGCCGTTGGTCACGAAGCAGTCCGCGTGGCGAAGGATCTCGTCGTAGGGCACGAAGTCCGTGACGCGAACGTTCGGCGGAACGCTGCCGTCAAGGGAACACACGAGGGCCTGCGGGGTGCCCCGGCCGGTGGCCACGACGACCAGTGCGTCGGTGCCGGCCAGGCCATGGACGGCGGGCTGCAAGAGCTCGGTCACGTCAGGCCGGATGCTGCCCTGACTCACGAAGACCACCGGTCGGGCATGGGACGTGACCTCGGTCCACCACCGCGGGGGGACCCACCCGGCAGCCGGCTCGGGGCGCAGCGCACCCACCCAGTGCGAATGCGCGGGCACCTCCCGACGCGGGTACTCGAACCCGGGTGTGCACCCCTGCACATGGAGGTACGGCGACGGGGAGTCGTCCAGTGCCGGCCGCGACGCCGCGGGCAGGCCAAGCTCGGCTCGCACTGCGGCATACCGGAGGTTCACCGAGGCGAAGATGAGCCGGTCGCGAAGCCAGCGCAGCTGTCGGTTGCGCGCCCGCCCGAGGGGCCCGCGCAAGGGGGAGAGCGCCGGCCCGAACGGTGGGACATCGACGTCCTCGAAGGGGAGCGGACCATCGCCCATCGTGGCCCAGACCGGCCCGCCGCGCTCGTGGGCGAGTCCGACGCCGTACGACAGCAGGTCGGTGAGCACGGCGTCGACCTCGTGCTCCCGCAGGATGGCGTCGATGTCGGCGACCCGCTGAGGCGCCAGACCGACGAAGATGTCGGCGAACCCCCGCCGGATGGCGGCGATGCCCTCCAGGCCGGCGAGCTGCGGAAAGAACGCGTCGACCTCCGTCGCGCCGAAGTCTGGGGTGGCGACATACGGCTGCGGGACCGCGCCGGTCGTCGACAACCGCTCGTGGAAGCTGCTTCCGGCGAGCCAGAGCACCCGGTGTCCGGCCTCCACGAGCCGAGCGGCGAACGGCATCAGGTTGGTCGTATGAGCCGGGATGGGAATGCTGACGAACAGGAAGGTGCTCACGGCGGGCCTCATACGGGTCTAGGCTGCTAGAATGGCTAGGCCGGGGGTACAGTGATTTGACTCAGGATCAAGCCAATAGGCGGACCTACATCAGCTCCACCCGCGAGGAGCAGGCTCGTGCCACCCGATCGAGGATCATCGCCGCCGCCACCGAGCTGCTCCTGGCCCGAGGGTATGCCGCCACCACCGTTGCCGACGTCGCCAGGGCGGCGGGTGTCACGAGCCAGACCGTCTACAACTCCTGTGGCTCCAAGTCGGCCCTGCTCAAGGCGGTCTACGAGGTGGCCGTCGTCGGTGACGACGACGGGGTGCCGCTGATGGGACGTCCCGAGGTGCAGGCGGTGCGGGAGGTTACCGATGCGCGCGGGCTCCTGATGGCGTACGCGCGCCTCGCATCGCGGCTGGCAGAGCGGGTCGGCCCCCTCGCCGCCATGGTGGAGGCGGGTGCCGCGGGGGGCGACCCGGACCTCCGGGAGCTGCTGGAGACCACGCGTGGCGAGAGGCTCACCGGCTCGGGGCGGGTCCTCGACCGCGTGGTCGAGCTCGGCCGACTCCGCGAGGGCCGCACTCGCGACGAGGCCCACGACCTGGTCTGGGCGATGGTTGACGGCCGCCTGTGGGAGCTGTTGGTGAACCACCGGGGCTGGACTCCCGACGCCTACGCGGCATACCTCGGCGAAGCCCTCGCTGATGCCATCCTCGGCCCATCGAGCGGCCCGCACCATCGGCGGCAGCCCGGGTGAGCTGGCAGAGTGACGGTTCGGCGACGGGCTGATCTTCGCGAGGGTTTGTCAGGTCGTTGGGGTGACCTGCGTCAGTGCGCTGGGGGAGCAGGCGATCACGAGGACGTCTCCGCCCTGGGAGCTCGTGAGCCAGGACGGGCCGGCGGCCAGCTGGATCATCCTGTAGGTCTTCTCCCGCACCGACAGGCTGTGCGTTGCACCGCGTACGTACCCGTTGGACTGCAGCTGCGAGGCGTCGACTACGAGCGTTCGTGCGACCCGTCATGGGACGCCGTGATCGCCTCTCCGTAGGCGATCGACGCTCTCATGATCGACTCGACGATGAGCCCCAGCTGCTCGGGTGGCAGGAGGCCCATGTCTCGCAGCTCGGTCCGCGCCGGAATCCCACTGGTCGCCTCGAAGATCCGGCGGTTCTCCCGCTTGGGGAGGCGATAGTCGTCGCGGACCGCCACGAGCACGTCGCGCAGCTCGAACCGTCCCTGTTCGTCTGCGCCGTCCAGAACGGCCAGTGCGGCGTCCAGCCAGCGCGTGTCCGTGGTCTCCGCCGCCTCCATCTCGTCCACGACGATATCGAAGAGCAGTGTGGTGGCAGCGAGAGCGGCTGGCGCGGCGTCCTCGTGCGGGTCGTAGGGCAGCGCCACCGCACGGTCGACCAGTCGCCGCGCACGGTCGTCGTCACCGGCGGCGAACCACCGTCGCGCCTTGGTGAGCAGGTTCTCGGCCGCCGCCCACCAGGCCTGGCTGAACTGGCTCAGCGTCTCGTCGGACACGAGCTCGACATCGCCGAACCCCCGGTCGACGAGGAGATCAACCAGGTAGTCATAGTCATTGTCTGCGAACCCAGCGCTCACGCTGCCCACCCTAGAACCTGCGCGACGTCTTGGCGCTCGCCGCGCCCGGGACACTGCAGCTAGCCTCGTCGGGTGGCGACTGGCACCAGCGACCTGCGTGCCGACTGCGCGGGCTGTGCCGGACTCTGCTGCGTCGCGCTCCCGTTCGCGCGGTCGGCCGACTTCGCGATCGACAAGGACGCGGGCGAGCCGTGCCTCCACCTCGAGCGCGACTTCCGCTGCGAGATCCACGCCGAGCTGCGGCCGCGCGGCTTCCCGGGGTGCGCGGTCTTCGACTGCTTCGGGGCCGGCCAGCAGGTCACCCAGGTCACCTTCGCCGGCACGGACTGGCAGGGTATGCCGCACGTCGCCGGCCCGATGTACGCGGCCTTCGCGGCGATGCGGCAGCTCCACGAGATGCTCTGGTATCTCGGGGACGCGTTGAACCGACCCGCAGCTCGGGCCATCCACGACGACCTGCGCCTGCAGCGGGAGCGGATCGAACGCCTCACGAGCGGCAGCCCCGACGCGCTGCTCGAGGTCGACGTCGCGGGCGTCCGGGCCGACGTCAACCCGCTCCTGCTCCGGACGAGCGCGCTGGTGCGCAGGGGCACCCCGGCGCAGGACCTGCGCGGCCGGGACCTCATCGGCGCCCGGTTGCGTGGCGCGAACCTGCGCGGGGCCGACCTTCGGGGCGCCCACCTCATCGGGGCGGACCTGGCCGGGGCGGACCTGCGTCTCGCGGACCTCGTCGGGGCCGACCTGCGGGGAGCCGACGTGGCTGGGGCCGACCTCGGGGACACCCTCTTCCTCACCCAGGCGCAGGCCAACGCGGCCCGGGGCGACGCCGCGACGGCGCTCCCGGACGCCCTGGACCGCCCGCGGCACTGGCTCACCTGACCGGCCCGGGCGCGCACCGTCTTGAGGATCTCCTAGACATCCCGATATCTCCCGATCGAGTCAGCGCTCCGAACGCGGTGCCCCTGCGGCCCCGGCCTCCAGCGCGAGGAGGAACTCCTTCGCTGCCAGCCCCCCGGCATACCCGGTGAGCCGCCCGCTCGCCCCGACGACCCGGTGGCACGGGAGCACGACGCAGAGCGGGTTCGACCCCAGGGCGGTGCCGACCGCGCGGCTCGCCGTCGGCCGCGAGATCGCGGCGGCGAGGCGGCCGTAGGTCGAGCGCTCGCCGTAGCCGACGCCGCGCGCGAGGCTCGTGAGGACGAGCCGCTGGAACGGCGTGGCGAGCGCGAGGTCGGTGACGAGGTCGAACCCGTGCCGGCGCCCGGCGAGGAAGTCGTCGAGCTGACGGCGGGCGTCGTCCAGGGCGGCTGGCAGCCGCAGCACCCGCGGAGAGAGGACGCGCCCGAGACGCTCGACGACCCCCGCCTCGGCGTCGTCGTCGGGCACGAACGTCGAGGCCACGAGAGCGCCGGCGTCGTTGCGCGCCAACAGCATCCGGCCGATGGGCGTGTCCGTCACGGCATACGAGACGTCGGCGGTGTCGAACGTGGGTGGCCGCACCGGCGGCGCATAGGCCGCCAGCCGCTGCTCGAGGGTCCTGCTCGTCGGGCTGGTCATGGCCGTGCCTCTCTCAGCGCCTTGAGGCCGTCACTGACCAGGCGCCTGCTCATGGTGGGGGTGGTGCCGAGGACCGCGGCGATGCTCGGGTGGTCGAGGTCGCCGACGTACTTGAGCACGACGGCCTCCCGCTGTCGCTCGGGCAGCCGCGCGACCCGCCGCCACAGCTCGTCGTCGACCAGCGCGGCCTCGGGCCCCGCGACCGAGCGGTCGCCGACGCGGGCCAGGGTCTCGTCCGGCGTGGGGACCGCACGCCGGGCCCGGCCGCGGTGGGCGTCCATGGCGCAGCGGTGGGTGATGGTCAGCAGCCAGCCGCGCAGGTTGGTCGCGGACCGCAACGCCGGGTATGCCGTGTACGCCTGGGTCCACGCCTGCTGGGCCACGTCGTCGCCGTCGACCGGACCCGCGAGCGCGCGGGACAGCCGGGCGACGTCGCGCCAGTGGGCGTCGACGAGGTGCTGGAACGGGGGAAGGACCACGCCCATGGAACGCCGAGCTGCACGCTCCTGTGAGGAGCGTCGGTCAGACGGCTCGGTCACCGGGCCACGATATGCCGGTGACCGAGGCTGCTCCCACTCGGCTCCACCGCGGCACCGTTGGGTGGGCGCTACACCAATTCGACCTGGATTCGCCGATTCGATAGCGGAAAGATCGGCAAAGATCGGAGGCTGGTTCCGTGAGGGACAGCGTCTGTCGAGTCCCTCCTTCACAGAGCCCAAAGCCGCATCGCCGCTGACGCCGGACCCTGGCGCCGGGCCCAGCGGAGGCCGCAGCGCATACAGAAAGAACCCGGGTGGCGGCTGCCTCCGTCACCCGGGCCACCGCCGCCAGACACGGCACCCTGATCCTTCGCGTCTGCCCTAGCGGACGGAGGGTCGGTCCCGTGCCACGATGTCCAGGTGACCGAGGCCGGACGCCCCGACTCCTCCCCGCCGAGGCCGCTGGTCATCG
>JBBRZC010000012.1:0-35911 GCA_038237075.1 Actinomycetales bacterium | reverse complement strand
TGACGGGGTGGGACCAGGCGGCGACGGCGGCGTCGATGATGGCCGTGCCTTCGGGGTCCATGATGATCCGGTAGGTGGTCATCCCGGCTGGTCCGTCGTGCCGGTGGAGGGCTCGGGCGGCTCGGGCGGCGCGGTCGTTCTTCTCCAGCTCCTGGGCGGGTTTGAGGTGCTGCCCGGCCACGGTGATGGCCTTGGCGAGCTCACGACAGGTCAGTCCGCGCCCGTCGGTGTCGTCGCGGGCGCCGGCGACGAGGATGTCCACGTCGGCGAGGATGTCGCCGCGTTCGGCCACGACAGCCCCCCGGCCACGCCGGAACGCCAACACCGTTGTCCACAGGCGGTATTCGCGAGGTCACGCCATCCACAGGCGCTACCCCAGCCCTGGACAACACGGGTCCCCTCAGGTCGGAGCCGCCTCCGAGCGCACCATCCACACGTGCCCGTCGAGGTCGGCGAACGTCCCCACGTAGCCCCACGGCTGGCGCCCGGCCGGGCCGACCACGGTCCCGCCCGCAGCGACGGCCCGTCCCACGAGGTCGTCGACCTGCAGGTCGGTCTCGGTGCCGACCGTGATGACACACTCGCTGCTGCCCCTCGGCGCCACCTCCCGGCCCCCGGTGATCCAGCCGAAGCCCCCCGTCGGGACAAGCATGATCCGGACGCCTTCGCCGAGCGCCAGCTGCAGCGGCTCGGGAACCCCGTCCTGCGCGATCTCACCGACGGTCTCGAACCCCAGCCCCTCGGCGAAGAACGCGAACGACGCACGCCGGTCGGCGATCGGCAGGCTCACCACGACGGGCGGCTGGCTCATGGGTCTCCTCGGCAGGGAAGTCACACACGGTGTCGGACAGAAGCTGACACAGGGGGAGACCTGCTCACGGACGAGAACTCATCGGCGCGCGGTATGCCGTGTTGGCACGGGAGGTGTCACGTAGCGGTCGTCGTGGGGCCGTGAGGCAGGACGTCACGAGGCGACCAGCGCAACGGCCTCCTCGATCGTGTCGACGAGGTGCACCACCTGCGCCATCGGTCGGTCCACGCCGAGCGCGCCGAGCAGGGCCGCCACCGGCAGTGTCTGGGTCCAGTGCCGGGTGCCCACAAGCACGAGCGGCGGCAGCATCGACTCGGCGTCCGCGTAGTAGAGCCGGGTCGCGAGCTGGAAGACCTCCTGCACCGTCCCCGCGGCGCCCGGCAGGACGACGACGCCGGCGTTGGACCGTGCCAGCAGCCCGTCCTCGCGGATCGCGTTGGAGAAGTACTTCGCGATGCCCTCGGCGAAGACGTTGGGAGGCTCGTGACCGTAGAACCACGTCGGGATGCCGAGAGACCGCGGGCGCGTCCGCAGGGCGCCGGGCACGCGCGACGGACCCGACGCTCCCTTCTGCGAGGAGACCCGCGGAAAGACCCGCGGGCCGAAATCCGCGAGCGCCTCGAAGCCGGCTCGCGCCCAGCCCCCGACATCGGGATGGTGCGATGGCACCCGTGCCAGCCGCGCCAGGGCAGACTCGACATGGGCGACGGAGGGCGCTGCGGCGCCGAGGTTCGCCGCCTCCATGGCTCCCGGTCCGCCGCCGGTCGCGACGAGCAGCCCCCGGGCGGCGAGCGCGAAGCCAAGGTGCGCCGCGGCGGCATACGCCGGTGTGCCGCGCGCCGCCCGGTGGCCGCCCATGACCCCGACCACCCGCCGGCCACCGACCCACTCGCCGAGCGCGTCGCTGATCGAGTCGTCATGGATCGCCCGCAGGAGCGTGGCGTAGGCGTCTCGCGACTCCCGGGCGTCCCGAGACCAGCGGTGGGCGCGGGCGTCCGGCGTGCCCGCATAGCCGCCAGGGCCGTCGAGTCCCGCGTAGAGCTCGTGCCCGGTGTAGAGGTGGGCCCGGAACACGTCGACGGGCGCACCAGGGTCGCCGGGAAACACCACGGCGCCCTGAGCGAGCAGGTGGGCCGCCAGGCCTGGAGGCACCCTCCCGCCGAGGACGACGAGCCCGCCGAGGTCGCGCCGGGAGAGCAGCTGCGCCTCGACGGGTCGCAGGTCGAGGTCCTGGAGGCGTACTCCTTCGAGGGGCAGCCCCGCGCGAAGCCGGGTCTGGAGCTCGTCGAGGGCCTGGATCTCCACCCGCTCATCGTGCCAGACCCGCCCAGCCCAACCACCCCTTACCAGCCCGACCACTCGGCGCACCGACGGGCGGGCTGGGCGCGTCAGGACGAAGGTCCTGTGGCCCCGACGGGCGGTGTGCGGCAGGCTCGTGACCATGAGTGATCGAGCATGACTGACCGGACCGGCAACGGCGCCTACGCCACCACCTATGCGCGCAGCATCGAGGACCCGCAGGCGTTCTGGAGCGAGGCGGCGAAGGGCATCGACTGGATCACCCCACCGACCCAGGTCCTCGACGACAGCCGGCCGCCGTTCTACCGATGGTTCCCCGGGGCCTCGCTCAACACCTGTTACAACGCCCTCGACCGGCACGTCGAGCGGGGCCGCGGCGAGCAGGTCGCCATCCACTACGACTCGCCCGTCACCGGCACACGACGTTCCATCACGTATGCCGCCCTGCTGGCCGACGTCCGCCGGCTCGCCGGCGCGCTGGTCGGCCAGGGCGTCGGCAAGGGCGACCGCGTCGTCGTCTACATGCCGATGGTCCCCGAGGCCGTCGTCGCGATGCTCGCCTGCGCCCGCATCGGCGCCATCCACTCCGTCGTCTTCGGCGGCTTCGCCCCCGCGGAGCTGGCCGCCCGCATCGACGACGCCGCTCCCAAGGTCATCCTCTCGGCGTCCTGCGGTGTCGAGCCGAGCAGGGTCGTCCACTACAAGCCGTACCTCGACGCGGCGATCGAGCGCTCCAGCCACAAGCCCGAGATCTGCGTCGTCCTCCAGCGCGAGCAGGGGCCGGCCGAGCTCGGCGAGCGCGACGTGGACTGGCAGGACTTCGTCTCCAGCGAGGCCGCCGACGCCGGCGCCGACTGCGTCGAGGTCGCCGCCACCGACCCGCTCTACATCCTCTACACCTCCGGGACCACGGGCCGGCCCAAGGGCATCGTCCGCGACAACGGCGGACACGCCGTCGCGCTGCACTGGTCGATGGAGAACGTCTACGGCGTGCACGCGGGCGAGACGTGGTTCACGGCGAGCGACGTCGGCTGGGTCGTCGGCCACTCCTACATCGTCTACGCGCCACTGCTCGCGGGCTGCACGACCGTTCTCTACGAGGGGAAGCCGGTCGGCACCCCGGATGCCGGAGCGTTCTTCCGGCTCATCGCCGACTACGGCGTCGTCGCGATGTTCACCGCCCCCACGGCATACCGGGCCATCAAGAAGGAGGACTCGGCCGGTGAGCTGATGCGCGGGCACGACCTCTCGTCGCTGCGCACGCTCTTCCTGGCCGGGGAGCGGCTCGACCCCGCCACCTATGAGTGGGCCACCGACCGGCTCGGCGTCCCCGTCGTCGACAACTGGTGGCAGACCGAGACCGGGTGGGCGATCGCGTCCAGCTGCATCGGCATCGAGGAGCTGCCGCTCAAGGCCGGGTCGCCCTCCGTGCCCGTCCCCGGCTATGCCGTGTGCATCCTCGACGATCGCGGTGAGGAGGTGCCACGGGGCACCGAGGGCGCGATCTGCCTGCGCCTGCCGATGCCTCCGGGCACGCTGCCGACGCTCTGGGAGGACGACGAGCGCTACGTCTCGTCCTACCTCGCGGCCTTCGACGGCTACTACCTCACCGGGGACGGCGGCTACGTCGACGACGACGGCTACCTCTACGTCATGGGCCGCACCGACGACGTCCTCAACGTCGCCGGCCACCGCCTGTCCACCGGCTCCATCGAGGCGGCGCTCGCCGGCCACGAAGCGGTCGCTGAGTGCGCCGTGATCGGGGTCGTCGACGCGCTCAAGGGTCAGGTGCCCCGGGCTCTCGTCGTGCTCAAGGCCGGCATCGACGCGGACACGGAAGGGGAACGGATCCGCAAGGAGCTCGTGGCCCGGGTGCGGTCCGAGGTCGGCGCGGTCGCGGCCCTGCACCAGGTCGACATCGTCTCGGCCCTGCCCAAGACGCGCTCGGGCAAGATCCTGCGTAAGACGATGCGCGAGATCGCCGACGGCGGGACGCCCGTCGTCCCGGCGACGATCGAGGATGCGTCGGTCCTCACCGCGCTCGACGCCGTGCTGCGCGGTGGTCCGCGCGCCATGCTGCGCGGCTGACCCGAGCGGCCGACCCGAGCGACTGACCCGCGCCGTGAAGCCTGGCTGACCCCCGGCGCCGGGACCGCGCCGCGGGCCCCGCCCCGTGGCAGGATCGGCCGGTGCTCGGTGTCCTCGATGGCTTCGCGACCATCACGGCGGTGGTCGGCCTCGGCTTCGTCCTGGCCCACCTCGGCGTGCTCGACACCGCCGCGCAGAACCTCCTCTCGCGCCTCGCGTTCTTCGTCGCCTCGCCGGCCCTGCTCGTCGTCGTCATGGCGCGCACCCCGATCGCCGCGATCTTCTCCGCGAACCTCGTCTCCTCGTTCGCCAGCGTCGTGGTCACCGTGGCGATCTACCTCGCCGTGGCCCGCCGGCGCTGGCGCCCCGCGCTCGGCGACGCGGTCATCGGGAGCCTCAGCGCGGCCTACGTCAACGCCGGCAACCTCGGGCTGCCCATCGCCCTCTACGTCCTCGGCGACATCTCGCTGATGGCCCCCACCCTGCTCATGCAGCTGCTCGTGCTCACGCCCGTCGCGATGGCGCTGCTCGACAGCGACGCCCGGGGACAGCGTCCGTCGTTCGGTGCCAGCCTGGCCCGGGTGCTGCGCAACCCGATCACCGTCGGCGCCCTCGTCGGCATCCTCGCCTCGCTCCTCGGAGGCCGGGTGCCGGCGGAGGTCATGCGGCCCATCGAGCTCGTCGGCAACATGGCGGTGCCGGCGATGCTCATCGCCTTCGGCATCTCGCTGCGGCGGGGTCCGCGTCCGGGTGCCAGCGGGTCGCTGTCCCACGTCGCGACCCTCGTCGCCCTCAAGCTCATCGTGCAGCCGGTCGTCGCGGTGTCGGTGGGCTACGCCCTGGTCGGGTTGCGTGGGCACGCACTGTTCGCCTCGGCGGTCACGGGGGCCTTGCCGACGGCTCAGAACGTCTTCACCTACGCCAACCGCTACAACCGTGCGCTCTTCCTCGCCCGGGATGCGATCTTCGTCAGCACCCTGCTCTCGGTGCCGGTGATCCTGCTCGTCGCCCTCGTCTTCACCGGCCTCGGCTGACCCCCCCGGGACGGTCGCACGCTCAGTGGCCGGTCAGCGCGCCGAGCGCCCGGCCGAGCCGCGCCGGCCGGCCGGTGAGTGCCTCCTCGCGGTCGGCGAGGCCGGCTGCCCGCAGGCCGGCGTTGACCCCGAGCCAGCGCAGCGGTTCGGGCTCCCACGGCCGTGCGACGTGCTGCACCCAAGGCAGGGACGAGAGCGCGGTATGCCGTCCCGTCACCTGCTCGGCGAGGGTCCGCCCGGCCAGGTGCGACAGCGCGACCCCGTCGCCGACATACCCGCCGGCCGACCCCATCCGGGTCATCGGGTCGTAGCGCACGCCGGGGTGCCAGTCGCGGGGAATGCCGAGCGGGCCGCCCCACGCGTGGGTGAACCGCGCTCCGCCGAGGCCCGGCAGCAACGCGCGCAGCGAACGGCGCAGCCCGTCGAAGACGGTGCGGTCGTGGTCGAAGCCCGGCGCGATCGCCGAGCCGAAGTGGTAGGGCGCGCCACGGCCGCCGAAGACGAGCCGGTCGTCGGTGCTGCGCTGGCCGTAGACGACGAGGTGCCGGTGCTCGCTGAACGTCTCGCGCCGCTCGAGCCCGACCCGGTCCCAGACGTCCCGGGGCAGTTGCTCGGTCGCGACGACGAGCGAGTAGACCGGGGCGACCGAGCGACGCAGCCCAGGCAGCCTCGCCGACCACGCCTCCGTGGCCCGGATGACGTGGGAGGCACGCACTGACCCGCCCGCGACGTCGACCCGCCCGGGGCGCAGCGCCGTGACCCGGGACCGCTCGACGATCCGGCCGCCGTGCCGCTCCACCGCGGCCGCGAGCCCGTGCGCCAGGCGGAACGGATGCACCCGCGCGCAGTGGGGGTTGAAGGTCGCACCGTCCACCCCGTGGGCGGCCAGTCGCGTCGCCGCCTCGGCAGCGTCGAGCCAGGCGGTCCCAGTGCCCCAGTGCGCCGAGTGGGCCACCTCGGCGCGGGCCCGGGTCACCTGGGCCGGGCCGCGGGCGACGACGACGGTGCCGCCCTTGACGAACCCCGCGTCGATCCCCTCGGCCGACGTCGCCGCCCCCACCTCGTCGACGCTCTCACGCAGCGCCGCGAGGAGGTCGCGCGTCGCGGCCTCGCCGTGGCGCCGGGCCAAGGTCTGCGGCCCGACGGGGTAGAGCGCCGAGACCCAGCCCCCGTTGCGGCCGCTCGCCCCGAACCCGACGTGCTCGGCCTCGACGACGAGCACGGCCAGGCCCGGATCGGCAAGCAGGAGATGGTATGCCGTCCACAGCCCGGTGTAGCCCGCCCCGACGATGCACACGTCGACGGTCTCGTCGCCGCTCAGCTCCGGCCGGGTCGACAGCGGCGCGGCGCCGTCCCACCACAGGGGGTGCAGGCCGTTCCCACCGTCTGTGGGCGCCCCGTCGGCGCGTGCTTCGTCAGTCACGACGCCAGGTCAGATGCGCGCCAGCGCGCCCTCGAGGACCGAGCGCAGCCGCGACGTGATGTCGGCGAACTCCGGCTCCCCGATGACGAGCGGCGGCGCGAGCTGGATCACCGGGTCGCCCCGGTCGTCGGCGCGGCAGTAGAGGCCGGCGTCGAACAGCGCACGAGAGAGGTATCCGCGCAGCAGGCGCTCCGACTCGGCCTCGTCAAAGGTCTCGCGTGTCTCCTTGTCCTTGACCAGCTCGATCCCGTAGAAGTATCCCTCGCCCCGCACGTCGCCGACGATGGGCAGGTCGAGCAGCGTCTCGAGCGAGGCCCGGAACTTCGGGGCGTTCTCCTTGACGTGGGCGTTGAGGCCCTCGCGCTCGAAGATGTCGAGGTTGGCCATCGCCACCGCCGCAGAGACGGGGTGCCCGCCGAACGTGTACCCGTGCAGGAACGACGTCGTGCCCTTGCGAAAGGGCTCGAAGAGGCGGTCGCTGGCGATCATCGCGCCGATGGGGGAGTAGCCGGAGGTCATCCCCTTGGCGCAGGTGATGATGTCGGGCACGTAGCCGAAGTCGAGGGAGCCGAAGATCGACCCGGTCCGTCCGAAGGAGCAGATCACCTCGTCCGAGACGAGCAGCACGTCGTACTCGTCGCAGATCTCACGGACCCGCTCGAAGTAGCCGGGGGGCGGCGGGAAGCAGCCACCGGAGTTCTGCACCGGCTCGAGGAAGACGGCGGCGACGGTGTCGGGGCCCTCGAACTCGATGGCCTCGGCGATCCGCTCGGCCGCCCACAGCCCGAACGCCTTGGCATCGTCGCGCAGCGCCTCGGGGGCGCGGTACTGGTTGGTATTGGGCACCTTGAAGGCGCCGGGCACGAGTGGCTCGAACATCTCCTTGGCCGCCGGGATGCCGGTGATCGACAGGGCGCCCTGGGGCGTGCCATGGTAGGCGACCGCCCGGGAGATGACCTTGTGCTTGCCTGGCTTGCCGACGAGCTTGAAGTACTGTTTGGCCAGCTTCCAGGCGCTCTCGACGGCCTCTCCGCCACCGGTGGTGAAGAAGACCCGGTTGAGGTCGCCGGGGGCATGCTGCGCCAGTCGTTCGGCGAGCTCGATGGCGCGCGGGTGCGCGTAGGACCAGAGCGGGAAGAACGCGAGCTGCTCGGCCTGCTTGGCGGCGGCCTCGGCGAGCTCGGCGCGGCCGTGGCCGACCTGGACGACGAAGAGCCCGGCCAGCCCGTCGATGTACTCCTTGCCCCGGTCGTCCCAGATCCGGTGCCCCTGGCCGCGCACGATGACGGGCACCCGGGAGCCCAGACCTCCGTTCTCGACGGACTCGTAGACGGAGTGGCGGGTGAAGTGTCCCCAGAGGTGGTCGCGGGCGGCGTCGGCGTATGCCGTGCCGGCGGGCGTCCGCCCCGGCGCGGCCGGGGACGGGGAGAGGTCGGAGGGAGCCTGCGGAGCGGGCGTAGGTTGAGTGGTCATCGGTTCAGTGGTCATCGGGTACCCCAGTTGTAGTGCTGTTTGTTGAGCTTCAGGTAGACGAAGGTCTCGGTCGACGCGACCCCCGGGAGCAGGCGGATGCGCTGCGTGAGCAGCTCGAGCAGGTGGTCGTCGTCCTCGCACACGACCTCGGCGAGGATGTCGAAGCTGCCGGCGGTCGTGACGACGTAGGAGACCTCCGGGATGGCGCTGAGCGCGTCGGCGACCGGCGTGAGGTCACCGGTGGCCCGGACGCCGATCATGGCCTGGCGACGGAACCCCACCTGGAGCGGGTCCGTCACCGCGACGATCTGCATGACGTCGGACTCCAGCAGCCGCTGGACGCGCATGCGCACGGCGGCCTCGGACAGCCCGACCGCCCTGGCGATGGTGACGTAGGGCTGGCGGCCGTCGTTCTGGAGCTGCTCGATGATCTGCTTCGAGACCGCGTCGAGCACGGGCGCGGCGCCCGAGCCGGTGCCGTCCTGCCCCGCCCGGCGGCGCGGGACGCCGCCGTCTGGGACGGTCCGGCGCTGGCTCATGAAGCCTGATGGTGCCGTGTTTGCCGGCCGACCGCAAGGCTGAGTCGACGGAATCCGACGCCAAGACGGAATTATTGCCGCAGAATTCGTTGTCAACCTCGCTCAGCACTGTTGATCCGGCCAGTCCATGGCTACAGTTCGCATCAACCGAGGCCGACTCCCCGAGGAGAGCACGTGAGCGAGCACGTCCGTGTCCTGCGCAACTTCGTCGGCGGCGACTACGTCGACGCGACCAGCGACGCCACCACCGACATCGTCAACCCGGCCACTGCGAAAGTCGTCGCCACCGCGCCGGTGTCGTCGGCGCCGGACGTCGACTCGGCATACGCCGCCGCCTCCCGCGCCTTCGAGACCTGGGGGCAGACCACCCCGGGCGAGCGGCAGCGGGCGCTGTTGAAGTTCGCCGACGCCATCGAGGCCCGCGCCGACGAGCTCGTCCACCTCGAGGCCGAGAACACCGGCAAGCCGTATGCCCTCACGGCGAGCGAGGAGATGCCGCCGATGGTCGACCAGATCCGGTTCTTCGCCGGCGCGGCTCGGGTGCTCGAGGGCCGCGCCTCGGGCGAGTATCTCAAGGGGCACACGTCGTGGGTCCGCCGCGAGCCCATCGGCGTCGTCGGCCAGGTCACGCCGTGGAACTACCCGATGATGATGGCGGCCTGGAAGATCGGGCCGGCCCTGGCCGCCGGCAACACCATCGTCCTCAAGCCGAGCGACACGACGCCCGAGACGACGCTGCTCATGGCCGAGATCGCCTCCGAGTTCCTCCCGCCCGGCACCTTCAACGTCGTCACCGGCGACCGCGAGACCGGACGCGCGCTCGTCGAGCACCCCGCCCCCGCCCTCGTGGCGATCACGGGGTCGGTGCGCGCCGGCGCCGAGGTCGCCCAGAGTGCCGCCCGGGACATCAAGCGGGTGCACCTCGAGCTCGGCGGCAAGGCGCCGGTCATCGTCTTCGACGACGCCGACATCGAGGCCGCCGTCGAGGGCATCGCCGTGGCCGGCTACTTCAACGCGGGCCAGGACTGCACGGCCGCGACGCGGGTCCTCGCCGCTCCCCGCATCCACGACGACTTCGTGGCCGCCCTGTCCGAGTACGCCAGCAGCAGTGCCAAGGTCGGCGCCCCCGATGACCCTGACGCCCTGTTCGGCCCGGTCAACAACGCAGCCCAGCTCGCGCGGGTCAGCGGCTTCCTCGACCGGCTGCCCGACCACGCCACGGTCGGGGCCGGTGGCTCGCGTGTCACCGCGCTCGGCGACGGCTACTTCCTCGAGCCGACCGTGATCTCCGGGCTCCTCCAGGACGACGAGGCGATCCAGAACGAGATCTTCGGGCCGGTCATCACCGTCCAGCGGTTCACCGACGAGGCGGAAGCGTTGCGCTGGGCCAACGGTGTCGACTACGGCCTCGCGTCGAGCGTGTGGACCAAGGACTTCGGGCGGGCCATGCGGGTCTCTCGGGCCCTCGACTTCGGGTGTGTGTGGATCAACACCCACATCCCGCTCGTGGCCGAGATGCCGCACGGCGGTTTCAAGAAGAGCGGCTACGGCAAGGACCTGTCCATGTACGGCTTGGAGGACTACACCCGGATCAAGCACGTCATGGCCAACATCGACAGCTGAGCGTTTTCCGCGAAGTGTTCGAGCCTTCCACCCGGACCAGCCACCCGGCCAGCCACCGGACCAGCCACCCCAGACCACGGAGGTATACCGATGCCCGAGGACCCTCTGCTGCGCGAGCTCGCAGCCATGGCGCGGACGGGGTTGACCCGGCGCCAGGCGCTCGGCCTCGCAGGCGGAGGAGCCGCGGCCGCCCTGCTCGCCGGATGCGCGCCGCCCAAGCCGCCCGCGGCCGGGGGAGCGGCCACCCAGGTCCTGCCCAAGGACATCTCGGCGAGCGACAAGACGCTCAAGTGGGCCAACTGGACGGCATACCTCGACTTCGACGACAAGACGAAGACCTACCCCACCCTCGAGACCTTCATGAAGCAGACGGGGATGAAGGTCAGCTACAGCGAGGACATCGAGGACAACGACTCGTACTTCAACAAGGTCGCGCCGCAGCTGCGAGCCGGGCAGGACATCGGCCGAGACATCGTCGTCTTCACCGACTGGATGGCCAACCGGGTCGTGCGTGACCAGCTCGTCCAGCCACTCGAGCTGATCCGGATGCCGCACGCAGCCAACCTCCTCGAGCCGCTCAAGGACGTCAGCTTCGACCCGGGCCGGCAGCACTCACTCACCTGGCAGAGCGGGTTCGCCGGGATCGGCTACAACAAGGCGAAGATCGGGCGCGACCTGAAGACCCTCGACGACCTCTGGGCCGATGACCTCAAGGGCCGGGTCGTCGTGCTCAGCGAGTTCCGCGACACCGCGGGCCTCATCATGCAGCAGCAGGGCGTCGACATCTCGGGGCCGTTCGCCCGGACTCAGGTGGAGAAGGCGTTCGCCGAGGTGACGAAGCGCATCGCCGACGGCCACATCCGCCGGGTCAAGGGCAACTCCTACCTCGAGGACCTCAAGAGCGGCAACGCCGTCGCCGGCATCGTCTGGAGCGGCGACCTCTTCGTCCTCAAGGCGGAGACCGGCGACGACAGCTGGCAGTTCACGATCCCCGATTCCGGCGGCACGCTCTGGAGCGACAACATGATGGTCCCGATCACCTCGCCACGGCGCAAGAACGCCGAGAAGCTCATGGACTACTATTACCAGCCCGAGGTCGCGGCGCTGGTGGCGCAGTTCGTCACCTACATCTGTCCGGTCCAGGGCGCCCAGGCCGAGATGGAGAAGCTCGACCCCGAGCTCGCCAAGAGCCCGTTCATCTTCCCGGATGCCGCCTACCTCAAGGCCCACAAGATCCAGGGCTTCCGCGCGCTGAACACCCAGGAGGACGCCGACTACAGCGCCCTCTGGGCGAGCGTGGTGGGCAACTGATGGCCACCTCGACCGCCCTGCGCCAGGCCACCGGGGACCTGCGCCTGGAGTCCGTGAGCAAGACCTTCGGTGACTTCACCGCCGTCGACGACCTCGACCTCGTCGTCCCCCGGGGCGGGTTCTTCGCCCTCCTCGGTCCTTCGGGGTGCGGGAAGACGACGACGCTTCGGATGGTGGCCGGCCTCGAGCAGCCCACCTCCGGAAGGGTTCTCATCGGTGACACCGACCTCACCGGCTCGCGCTCCTACGAGCGGCCCGTCAACACGGTGTTCCAGAGCTATGCTCTCTTCCCGCACCTCACCGTCGCCGACAACGTCGCCTTCGGTCCCCGGCGCCGCGGCGTCAAGGACTCGGCGGCGCTCGCCCGGGACGCGCTCGACCTCGTCCAGATGGGCGACTTCGCGAGCCGCAAGCCGGCGCAGCTCTCCGGCGGGCAGCAGCAGCGGGTGGCCCTGGCCCGCGCCATCGTCAACCGTCCAGAGGTGCTCCTCCTCGACGAGCCGCTCGGCGCCCTCGACCTCAAGCTGCGCCGGCAGATGCAGGTCGAGCTCAAGCGGATCCAGACGGAGGTCGGGCTGACCTTCATCCACGTGACCCACGACCAGGAGGAGGCCATGACCATGGCCGACACCGTGGCCGTGATGAACCGGGGCCGGATCGAGCAGATGGGAGCACCGGAGGTCCTCTACGACCTGCCTGAGACCTCGTTCGTCGCCAACTTCCTGGGGCAGGCCAACCTCGTCATCGGGCAGGTGTCGGGCCAGCGCGACGACGCCATCGAGGTCGAGGTCGCCGGGCAGCGCCTCCTCGTGCCGACCGCCCGGGCTCACGACAAGACGGGCAAGGTCATCGTCGGAGTGCGGCCCGAGAAGGTGCGCATCGTCGCCGCGGGCCAAGGCTCGGGCAACACCCTCGGCCGGGCGGTCGTCCAGGACGTGTCGTTCAGCGGGGTGAGCACCCAGTACCTCCTCGACGTCGAAGGGGCCGGTGCTTGGATCGTGTTCGAGCAGAACCTCGAGGTCGACCGCCACGTCCGCCGCGGTGACGTCGTCGAGCTCGGCTGGGACCCACGGCATACCTTCACCCTGCGCGGCGACCAGGACCTGCACGCCGGCATCGACGAGGACCTGCTCCTCGCCGACCGGGCGCCCGACCCGGTCGTGGCCCCGTGACCAGTGCCCGGCGTCGCGCGCTGACGCCCTACCTGCTGCTCGTCCCGGGGATGGCGTGGCTGGCGATCTTCTTCGTCGTGCCGCTTGTGCAGCTCGCGTCGGTCAGCCTCCAGTCGCCGTTCCCCGGCTACCCCGGCTACTACTACCGCGACCTCAACCTCGGCAACTACGCCACTGCCTTCTCCTCGTTCGCGGGGCACTTCGGCCGGTCGCTCCTCTACGGGCTGGCCGCCACCGTCTTCTGCTTCGCCCTGGCATTCCCGCTCGCCTACGCCATCGCCTTCAAGGCGGGACGCTGGCGCAACATCATGCTCATCTGCGTCGTCGCCCCGTTCTTCACGTCGTTCATCCTGCGGACCATCGCGTGGCGCCAGATCCTCGCCGACGACGGCTGGGTCTCGGGGACGCTGCAGACGCTGCACCTCCTGCCCGGCGGCCACATCACCGAGACGTGGGTCGCCGTCGTCGCGGGGCTGACCTACAACTTCCTGCCGTTCATGGTCCTGCCGATCTACGCGAGCCTCGAACGCGCCGACCCGCGGCTGATCGAGGCGGGCGGCGACCTCTACGGCAACGGGGCCACGGTGATGCGCACCGTGACCATCCCCCTCGCGGCCCCGGGCATCGTCGCCGGCACCCTGCTCACCTTCATCCCCGCCGCGGGAGACTTCGTCAACGCCGAGCTGCTCGGCTCCGACACAGGGACCAAGATGGTGGGCAACGTCATCGACAGCCAGTTCTTCCGGGTCCTCGGCGGCTACCCGACCGCGGCGGCCCTCTCCTTCACCCTCATGGCGGTCATCCTCCTGCTCGTCCTGCTCTACGTCCGCCGCTTCGGCACGGAGGAGGTCCTGTGAGCGCCCTCGGCACCCGTCCGGCCACCGAGCAGACGGCCGCCACCTCGCGTCCCACCCGAGGGCCGGCCCGCTCGAACCTGCGGCTGTGGCTCGGCGACCACGTCATCCTCATGGTCGCCCTGGTCGTCCTCGTCTACCTCTTCCTCCCCGTCGCCTACACGTTCGTTTTCTCGTTCAACAACTACAAGAAGTCCAACATCGTCTGGAACCCCGAGGGCAGCCCGACGCTCAAGCACTGGCAGAACCCCTGCGGGGCTCCCGGCGTCTGCGAGGCGCTCGGGGTCAGCCTTCAGGTGGGTCTGCTCGCCACGGGCATCGCGACGCTCCTCGGCACGCTCATCGCGTTCGCGTTGGTGCGCCACCGGTTCCACGGCCGGGACGCGACCAACGTCCTCATCTTCCTGCCGATGGCCACGCCCGAGGTCGTCCTCGGCGCGAGCCTGCTGACGATCTTCGTTCAAGGGTTCGCGAACCTCGGTCTCAAGCTGGGCTTCTGGACCATCGTCATCGCCCACATCATGTTCTGCATCTCGTTCGTGGTCGTCACCGTCAAGGCGCGGCTGCAGAGCCTCGACCCGCGCCTCGAGGAGGCGGCGAGCGACCTGTATGCCGGCCCGCAGGGCACGTTCTGGAGGATCACCTTCCCGCTGGTGCTCCCCGGCATCGTCGCCGCGGCGCTGCTCTCGTTCTCGTTGAGCTTCGACGACTTCATCATCACGAACTTCGTCTCCGGCGACGCGACGACGTTCCCCAAGTTCGTCTTCGTGTCCTACCTGCGTGGCATACCGGCTCAGGCCAACGTCATCGGCTTCAGCATGTTCGTCGTCGCCGTCCTGCTCGTCGTCATCGGCCAGGTCATCTCGTCGCGCCGCAAGCGCTGACAACCCCACCGGCTCATCACCCACAGCTTCAGAAGAGGTCATCGCGATGCGCATCCTTGTCGTCGGGTCCGGCGGGGTCGGGGACGCGGTGGCCCGCATCGCGGTCGCCCGCGACTTCTTCGAGCTCCTGGTCATGTCGGACTACGACCTGGGCCGGGCGGAGGCGACCGTCGCCGCGGCCACGGCCCGCCGCCCGGGGGAGAGCCGCCTCCTCGCCGCCCGGGTCGACGCCTCCGACGCCGCCGCGGTCGCAGCGCTGGCCCGTGAGCACGCGGTCACCCACGTCCTCAACGCAGTCGACCCGCGCTTCGTCATGCCGGTCTTCGAGGGAGCCCTCGCCGCCGGCGCGAGCTATCTCGACATGGCGATGAGCCTCTCGACCCGCCACCCCGACGAGCCCTATGCGCAGGTCGGCGTCAAGCTCGGCGACGAGCAGTTCGCCGCCGCCGACCGGTGGCGCGAGCAGGGGCGGCTGGCCCTGGTCGGGATGGGTGTCGAGCCCGGCCTCTCCGACGTCTTCGCCCGCTACGCCGCGGACCACCTCTTCTCCGAGATCGACGAGCTCGGCACGCGCGACGGCGCCAACCTCGTGGTCTGCAACGAGGCGGGTGAGGAGATCTTCGCGCCGAGCTTCTCGATCTGGACGACCATCGAGGAGTGCCTCAACCCGCCGGTGGTGTGGGAGAAGGAGCGCGGCTGGTACACCACCGAGCCGTTCAGCGGCGCCGAGGTCTTCGACTTCCCCGAGGGCATCGGCCCGGTCGAGTGCGTCAACGTCGAGCACGAGGAGGTGCTCCTCATGCCGCGGTGGGTCGACGCCAACCGGGTCACCTTCAAGTACGGTCTCGGCGACGAGTTCATCGGGGTGCTGCGCACCCTGCACGCCCTCGGCCTCGACCGCACCGAGAAGGTGCGCGTCGGCGGGGTCGAGGTCTCCCCGCGCGACGTCGTCGCCGCCGTCCTGCCCGACCCCTCGACCATCGGCCCGCGGATGACGGGCAAGACCTGCGCCGGCCTCTACGTCACCGGCACCGGCGTCGACGGGCAGCCCCGGCGCACCTACCTCCACCACGTCGTGGACAACGAGTGGTCGATGCGCGAGTACGGCGCCCAGTGCGTCGTCTGGCAGACCGCGGTCAACCCCGTCGTCGCCCTCGAGCTGCTCGCGACCGGGGTCTGGTCCGGTGCGGGCGTGCTCGGCCCCGAGGCCTTCGACGCGGTCCCCTTCCTCGACCTCCTCGCGGCACCGGCACCGACGGGCTACGGCTCGGCGTGGGGCCAGGACGAGCGCCCGTGAGACCCGTGTCCCGGCGCCTGCCGTGGAGACGCCCCGGCCTTAGGATCCACTGGTGACCCGATACGGCAGCCAGTACGGCCCCGACGTCACCTTCCTGGGGGTCGACCGCTGCGACATCGACGACGAGAGCACGTATGCCGGGTGCGACGTCGTCATCCTCGGCGCACCGTTCGACGGGGGCACCTCCCACCGTCCCGGGACGCGGTTCGGGCCGCAGGCGATCCGCACCACCGACTACCTCCCGCACGACGGCTCACGCCCGTCGCTGGCGCTGCGCACCGACGGGCTCCAGGACCTGCGGGTCGTCGACGCCGGCGACGTGGAGATGTTCTCCGGCGACATCGAGGTCGCGCTGCCAGCCTTGGAGGCGGCCGTGGAGAGGGTGACCCGGGCCGGTGCGATCCCGGTCGTCCTCGGCGGCGACCACTCCGTCACCTACCCCGACGCTACGGGCGTGGCCAACGTCTTCGGCCACGGCCGGGTGTCGATGATCCACTTCGACGCGCACGCCGACACCGGCGACATCGAGTTCGGCTCGCTGTGGGGTCACGGCCAGCCGATGCGACGGCTCATCGAGTCCGGCGCGCTGCGCGGCGACCGCTTCCTCCAGGTCGGGCTGCGCGGCTACTGGCCGCCGCCCAAGACCCTCGACTGGATGGCCGCGCAACGGATGCGGTCCTATGAGATGACCGAGATCGGCCACCGCGGCCTCGACACGTGCCTCACCGAGGCGTTCGCCACCGCCACCGACGACTGCGACGGCGTCTTCCTCTCCGTCGACATCGACGTCTGCGACCCGGGCCACGCACCGGGCACCGGCACCCCGGAGCCCGGCGGCCTCAGCGCCCGCCAGCTGCTCGACGCTGTCCGCCGGATCTGCCTCGAGCTGCCCGTCGTCGGCATGGACGTCGTCGAGGTGAGCCCGCCCTACGACCACGCCGACATCACCGCAGCACTGGCGAACCGGGTCGTCCTCGAGGCGCTCTCGGCGATCGCCCGCCGACGCCGCGACGAGCGGGACGGCACGGCGTGGGACCCTGCCCGGCCCCTGCTCGACGGCCGGCTGCCCTCATGACCCCCACCACATCGAGTGAAAAGGTGAGTGAACCGTGACCCTGGAGACCAGGCCAGCCGTCGATAGCACCCCGACCGTCGAGTCCAGCCCAGCAGCCCGGATCAGCCCGGCCGTCGAGCAACGGCGGGTCCTGCGCACCGCCATCCCCGGCCCCAGGTCGGTGGCCCTGCACGCCCGCAAGACCGCGGCTGTGTCGTCCGGGGTGAGCACCGGGCTGCCGGTCTACGTCGAACGGGCCGGCGGGGGCATCGTCGTCGACGTCGACGGCAACCAGCTCATCGACTTCGGCTCGGGCATCGCCGTGACGTCCGTCGGCAACGCGGCCCCGCGCGTCGTCGACGCGGTCCGCAGCCAGGTCGCCGACTTCACCCACACGTGCTTCATGGTCACTCCCTACGAGGAGTACGTCGCCGTCTGCGAACAGCTCAACGTGCTGACGCCGGGCGGTCACGAGAAGCGGTCGGCCCTCTTCAACTCCGGTGCCGAGGCGGTCGAGAACGCGGTCAAGGTCGCCCGCTCGCACACCGGGCGCCAGGCCGTCGTGGCGTTCGACCACGCCTACCACGGCCGGACGAACCTCACCATGGCGCTCACGGCGAAGAACATGCCCTACAAGCACCGGTTCGGCCCCTTCGCCGGTGAGATCCACCGGGTCCCGATGGCCTACCCCTACCGCTGGCCGACCGGGCCGCAGGCCTGCGCCGACGAGGCGTTCGCCGAGTTCGTCTCGCGGGTCCACACCCAGGTGGGGGAGGAGAACACGGCCGCGGTGATCCTCGAGCCGATCCAGGGCGAGGGCGGGTTCATCGTGCCCGCAGCCGGGTTCGTCGCCCGGGTGGCCGCCTGGTGCGCGGAACACGGCATCGTCTTCGTCGCCGACGAGATCCAGACCGGGTTCTGCCGCACCGGCGACTGGTTCGCCAGCGAGCACGAGGGTGTCGTGCCAGACCTCGTGACCACGGCCAAGGGCATCGCCGGCGGCCTCCCGCTGGCCGGACTCACGGGCCGCGCCGAGATGATGGACTCCGTCCACGCCGGCGGCCTCGGGGGCACCTACGGCGGCAACCCCGTCGCCTGCGCCGCCGCGCTCGCGGCGATCGAGACGATGCGCGTCGACGACCTCGCCGGGCGGGCCCGGGCCATCGAGGCCCTGTTGCGGCCGCGGCTCGAGGCGCTGGCCTCGAGGTACGACCAGGTTGGCGACATCCGCGGCCGCGGGGCCATGCTGGCCATCGAGCTCGTCACGTCGAAGACCGACGTGACCCCCAACGCGCGGCTCACGGCCGCGGTCAACGCCTTCTGCCACCGCGAGGGCCTCATCACCCTCACCTGTGGCACCTACGGCAACGTCTTCAGGTTCCTCCCGCCGCTCGTCGCGGGCGACGCGCTGCTCACCGAGGGCCTCGACATCCTCGAGGCGGCCTTCGCGGCGACCGCCTGAGCCCCGCTAGCCTGCCCGTCGAGCCGCAAAGGAGACCCACCATGCCGTTGTCCGAGTCGTCCCTCCTCGAGTCCGTGCCCAAGGGCCTGCTGATCGGCGGTGCCTGGCGCGACGCCGAGGGCGCCGCCACCCTGCCGGTCGAGGACCCCGCCACCGGCAAGACCCTGGCCCACGTCGCCGACGCCAGCGTCGCCGACGGGCAGGCCGCCCTAGCCGCCGCCGTCGACGCGCAGTCGTCCTGGGCCGCCACCGCGCCGCGCGAGCGCAGCGAGATCCTCCGCGCGGCATACGAGCGCCTCACGGAGCGGGCGGAGGAGCTCGCGCTCCTCATGACCCTCGAGATGGGCAAACCGCTCGCCGAGTCGCGCGGCGAGGTGGCCTACGGCGCCGAGTTCTTCCGGTGGTTCGCCGAGGAGGCGGTGCGCATCCACGGCCGGTATGCCGTGGCCCCCAACGGCGCGACGCGGCTCCTGACGATGAAGCAGCCGGTCGGCCCCACCCTGATGATCACGCCGTGGAACTTCCCGCTGGCCATGGGCACCCGCAAGATCGGCCCCGCGATCGCCGCCGGATGCACCATGGTGGTCAAGCCCGCCGGACAGACGCCGCTGACGATGCTCCTGCTCGCCGAGCTGCTCACCGAGTGCGGGGTGCCGAAGGGCGTCCTCAACGTCATCACGACGTCACACACCGGCGCCGTCTGCGAGCCGATGGTCCGCGACCCGCGGCTGCGCAAGCTGACCTTCACCGGCTCGACCGAGGTCGGCCGGATGCTCGTCGAGCAGTCGGCCGAGCAGCTCCTGCGGCTGTCGATGGAGCTCGGCGGCAACGCCCCCTTCCTCGTCTTCGAGGACGCCGACGTCGGCCGGGCCGTCGAGGGGGCGATGCTCGCCAAGATGCGCAACATCGGCGAGGCGTGCACGGCCGCGAACCGGTTCTATGTCCACGAGTCGGTGGCCGAGGAGTTCTCCCGCGGCTTCGCTGCGCGGATGGGCGCCCTGACGCTCGGGCGCGGGACCGAGGAGGGGGTGACGGTCGGGCCGCTCATCGATGGCAAGGCCCGCGACAAGGTCACCGAGCTGCTCGACGACGCCGTCGCCAAGGGGGCCACCGTGGTCACCGGCGGCAAGGCCCAGGACGGACCGGGCTACTTCTTCCAGCCGACCGTCCTCACCGGCGTGCCGACCAGCGCGCGGATGCACCGGGAGGAGATCTTCGGGCCGGTCGCCCCGATCACGACCTTCACCGATGACGACGAGGCGGTCCGGATGGCCAACGACACCGAGTTCGGGCTCGTCGCCTACCTCTTCACCCGTGACCTCTCGCGGGCGATGGGGACGAGCGAGGCGCTGGAGTATGGGATGGTCGGCGTCAACCAGGGCATCGTCTCCAACCCCGCCGCGCCCTTCGGCGGGGTCAAGCACAGCGGGTTCGGTCGCGAGGGCGGCGTCGAGGGCATCGACGAGTACCTCGAGACCAAGTACGTCGGGATCGCTCTCTGACGCCCGCCCCGGCCGGGCGGCGCCAGAGACCGGGGCGGCCCGTCCTCGTCGGCGTCGCGCTCCTCATGGTGGTCCTCGTCGCGGTCGTCGCGGTCATGTCACTGACGAGGACCCAGCCGGTGGCTCGGGGAACCGGGCCGGCCCAGGCGGCCCGCCCGTCGGCCACCACGCCGAGGTCCGCCTCGCCCACCAACGCCTCGCCCACCGCCGGTCGGACCGACCCCTCGACCGGGCTGGTGTGGGTGGCGGAGTCGGCCCTTCCGCCACAGGCCCGGGACACCCTCGTCGCGATCCGCGCGGGCGGTCCGTTCCGGTACCCGCGCAACGACGGGGTCACCTACGGCAACCGCGAGCGCCTCCTGCCCGCCCGGGCCAGCGACTACTACAAGGAGTACACCGTCGTCACCCCCGGCAGCCCGGACCGCGGGCCGCGCCGCATCGTCTCCGGCCACGCCGGCGAGCTCTTCTACACGGGCGACCACTATGCCTCCTTCGCCCGGATCCGGGTCGGAGCGTGAGCCACCGCATCGTCGCCCCGGCAGGGCTCGGCGCGCTGGTGCGGGAGGCGGAGCGGGACGGCCAGGTCGTGCACGTCGTCGACGCGGGCCGCGACAAGGCGTCGACGCTCGCCGCCTTCGCCCGGGCGCTCGACCTGCCCGCCTGGTTCGGGCACAACCTCGACGCGCTCGCCGACGCGCTGCGTGACCTTGCCGACGACGAGGGCCGCCCGATCCTCCTGCTCTGGGACCATCCCGAGCGGCTGCGTCTCCACGACCCCGCGGCCCACATCGGCGTGCTCTCTGTCCTCGACGACGTCGCGAGCGACCGCGACGACCTCACCGTGGCCCTCGTGGACCGCTGAGCCGTCCACCGCCGGTATGCCGGGGTCCGGTGTGCCGTGGGAAGTGGGAGACAATGCCATGGTGACGTCTACACCGCGCACCGTGACTCTGCTGGGGTCGACCGGCTCGATCGGTACCCAGGCGATCGACGTCGTCCAAGCCAACCCCGACCGCTTCACCGTGACGTCCCTCAGCGCCGGCGGAGGCCAGCTCGCCCTTCTCGCGGAGCAGGCCGTCGCCCTCCAGGTCGACTCCGTGGCGCTGGCGCGCGGCTCCGGCCGCGAGGTGCGCGAGGCGGTCGACGCGGCGGCCCGTGCTGCCGGGCACCCGGCATACCGGCCCGAGGTGCTCGTCGGACCCGACGCGGCCACCATCCTCGCGGGCCGCCCGGTCGACGTCGTCCTCAACGGCATCACCGGCTCCATCGGTCTCGCGCCGACTCTGGCGGCCCTCGAGGCGGGAACGACCCTCGCGCTGGCCAACAAGGAGTCCCTCATCGTCGGGGGCCCGCTGGTCAAGGCGGTCGCCAAGCCCGGGCAGCTCGTGCCGGTCGACAGCGAGCACAGCGCGATCGCTCAGTGCCTGCGCGGCGGGTCGGCCGCTGAGGTGCGCCGGCTCGTCGTGACGGCGAGCGGCGGGCCGTTCCGCGGTATGCCGCGCGAGCAGCAGCGCGAGGTCACCGCCGAGCAGGCGCTGGCCCACCCCAACTTCGCCATGGGGCCCGTCATCACGACGAACTCGGCCACCCTCGTCAACAAGGGGCTGGAGGTCATCGAGGCGCACCTGCTCTTCGACGTCCCGTTCGACCGCATCGACGTCGTCGTCCACCCGCAGCAGATGATCCACTCCATGGTGGAGTTCACCGACGGCTCGACGATCGCGCAGCTCGGCCCGCCCAGCATGCTCATCCCCATAGCCCTCGGCCTGGGGTGGCCAGACCGGGTCCCCGACGCCGGGCCCGCCTGCGACTGGTCGCAGGCGGCGACGTGGGAGTTCCTGCCGCTCGACGACGAGGCGTTCCCCGCCGTCGCGCTGGCGCGGCAGGTGGGTCTGGCCGGAGGGACCTTCCCGGCGGTCTACAACGCCGCCAACGAGGAGTGCGTCCACGCGTTCCTCGACGGGCGGATCCGCTTCACCGACATCGTCGACACCGTCGCCCGGGTCGTGGAGGATCATGCCTCGGCCGGGGGCGGGATCGTTCCGAGGGAGCTGAGCGTTGAGACAGTGCTGCGCGCAGACGCCTGGGCGCGGGAGCAGGCCCGCGCGTTCCTCGGGCTCGGCGTCGGTAGTGTCGTCCGCTCGACCAGTGGCCAGGGAAGGAGACACGCGTGATCGCGTACCTCGTCGGAGTGATCTCCATCGTCGTCGGCGTGGGGGTGTCCATCGCCCTGCACGAGATCGGCCACCTCGTGCCGGCGAAGGCGTTCGGGGTCAAGGTGACCCAGTACATGATCGGCTTCGGGCCGACGCTCTGGTCGAGCAAGCGCGGCGAGACCGAGTACGGCGTCAAGGCCATCCCGCTCGGCGGCTACATCCGGATGATCGGCATGTTCCCCCCCAAGCCGGGTCAGGACCCCTCCCAGCTGCGGGGCTCGTCGACCGGGCGCTTCAGCCAGCTCATGGACCAGGCCCGCAAGGAGTCCATGGACGAGGTGGGGCCCGGCGACGAGAACCGCGTCTTCTACAAGCTGTCCGTGCCCAAGCGAGTCGTCGTCATGCTGGGCGGCCCACTGATGAACCTCCTCATCTGCGCGGTCCTGCTGACCGGGCTCGTCACGCTCTACGGCATACCCACCGTCACCCCGATGGTCTCGACCGTCGCGGCCTGCGTGCCGTCAGCCGCGCCGTCCGTGCAGACGCCACAGCCCACCTGCGCACCCGGTGACGCCGCGTCGCCGGCGGCCCGGGCCGGTCTGCGCACCGGTGACCGCATCGTCTCCGTCAACGGGAAGCCGGTGACCACCTGGGAGCAGGTGACGCCGCTCATCCGCGCCGCCAGGGGCACGACGATGACCCTCGTCGTCGACCGGGGCGGCCAGCCGGTGACGCTGCAGGCACCCGTCGTCGGCCTGGCCCGAGCGTCGTACGCCGACACGGACAAGGTCAAGGTCGACGTGAGCGGCTCCCTGGTCACGGAGAACGTCGGCTACCTCGGAGCGTCCCCGACGCAGGAGAACGTCAAGGGCAGCCTGCTCCAGGCTCCCCGCTACCTCTGGGACGCCTTCACCGCGACCGCGGGCGTCGTCGTGCACGTCCCGCAGAAGATGGTCGGCGTCTACCAGGCGGCGTTCGGCACCGGCGAGCGCGACCGCAACGGCCCGATGTCCGTCGTCGGCGTCGGCCGGGCCGGTGGCGAGGTCGCCAGCGCCGACCTCGGGGCCGGCGGCACCATGGCCAAGCTCATGACCCTCATCTCCCTCATCGCCTCGCTCAACATGGCCCTGTTCGTCTTCAACCTCATCCCCCTGCTGCCGCTCGACGGCGGCCACGTCGCCGGGGCCCTGTGGGAGGGCGTCAAGCGGAGGGGGGCGAAGATCCTCGGCAAGGCCGACCCCGGCCACGTCGACGTCGCCAAGGCCCTGCCCGTGGCCTACACGATGGCGGTCATCCTCATCACCATGTCGGCGCTGCTGATCTACGCCGACATCGTCAAGCCGATCAAGCTCTTCGGCTGACCCCCGGGCGGCGAAGGCGGCCGAACCCGGGCGCCGACGGTGCCCTGTCGCAGGTGAGAGATACTGGGTCGCATGACCGTCTCGCTTGGTATGCCGTCCCTGCCGCCGCCCGTCGTCGCCCCCCGGCGCGCGTCTCGCAAGATCAGGGTCGGCAAGGTCGAGGTCGGTGGCGACGCCCCCATCTCGGTGCAGTCGATGTGCACCACGCCGACCACCGACGTCAACGCCACCCTCCAGCAGATCGCCGAGCTCACCGCGACGGGCTGCGACATCGTGCGGGTCGCGTGCCCCACCCAGGACGACGCGGACGCGCTGCCCGAGATCGCCCGGCACAGCCAGATCCCGGTCATCGCCGACATCCACTTCCAGCCCAAGTACGTCTTCGCCGCCATCGACGCCGGGTGTGCGGCCGTGCGGGTCAACCCCGGCAACATCCGCAAGTTCGACGACCAGGTCAAGCAGATCGCCCAGGCGGCCAAGGACGCGGGGGTCTCCGTCCGGATCGGGGTCAACGCCGGGTCGCTCGACCCGCGGATACTCCAGAAGCACGGCAAGGCCACCGCCGAGGCCCTCGTCGAGTCTGCGGTCTGGGAGGCGGGCCTCTTCGAGGAGCACGACTTCCACGACTTCAAGATCTCGGTCAAGCACAACGACCCGGTCGTCATGATCCAGGCCTATGAGCAGTTAGCGGCCCGCGGCGACTGGCCGCTGCACCTCGGCGTCACCGAGGCGGGGCCGGCGTTCCAGGGGACGATCAAGTCCTCGGTCGCCTTCGGCGCCCTGCTGGCGAAGGGGATCGGCGACACGATCCGGGTCTCGCTCTCGGCCCCACCGGTCGAGGAGGTCAAGGTCGGGAACCAGATCCTTCAGTCGCTCAACCTGCGCCCGCGCAAGCTCGAGATCGTCTCCTGCCCCTCCTGCGGCCGCGCTCAGGTCGACGTCTACACCCTCGCCGACCAGGTCAGCGCCGGGCTCGAGGGTCTGGAGGTGCCGCTGCGGGTCGCGGTGATGGGTTGCGTCGTCAACGGTCCCGGTGAGGCGCGCGAAGCCGACCTCGGGGTGGCCAGCGGCAACGGCAAGGGCCAGATCTTCGTCCGCGGCGAGGTCATCAAGACGGTCCCCGAGAGCATGATCGTCGAGACCCTCATCGAGGAGGCGATGCGCCTCGCCGAGAGCATGGAGCAGCCCGAGGACAGCAACGCAGCCAAGCCCACCGTCACCGTCAGCTAGGTACGCCAGAGTGAGTCAGCGGGGGTAGTAGCTCAGCGCGCTCCTGCCGAGCCGAAATGCCAGCTCATCTGTTGGCCGAAACACAGAGGGTGAGCGGCATGGAAGCGGTGACCAAGCGGTTCATGAACTGGGCGTCGATCCTTGAGGACAGCACCCGCGCGCAGGTCCAGATGACCAGCGAGATGCCGTTCATCTTCCCGCACATCGCGCTGATGCCGGACGCCCACCTCGGCAAGGGCTGTGCTGTCGGCGCGGTTCTGCCGACGCTCGGGGCGATCATGCCGGCTGCGGTCGGGGTGGACATCGGCTGCGGGATGATCGCCGTCCGCACGCAGTTCCATGCCAGTGACCTGCCGGCCGATCGAAAGCCGTTGCGCGAGGCCATCGAGGCAGCGGTGCCGCTGTCGAAAGGCAAGTACAACACGGAGCTGAAGGACGACCATACGGTCGGTCGCCTCGATGACCTGCGCACCAGGGCAGCGAACGCTCACTTCGACCCAGCCTCCTATGCGGCCAGCTGGGAGATGCAGCTCGGCACGCTCGGCTCAGGCAACCACTTCATCGAGGTCAGTCTGGACGAGGAGGATCGCGTCTGGCTGTTCCTGCACTCGGGCTCGCGTGGGGTCGGCAACCGGATCGCGGTGCATCACATCAAGGTCGCTCAGGCGTACTGTGCGAAGAGCTGGATCACGTTGCCTGACCCCGATCTGGCCTACCTCGTCGAGGGAACTGACGAGTTCTGGGCCTACATCCGCGAGCTGCGGTGGGCGCAACACTTCGCCTTGCTGAACCGCGAGGAGATGATGGATCGCGTCATCGCCTGTTTCGAAGCGTGGGTCGGCGGTGCCGCTGTGGAGCAGACCGAGAGGGTCAACTGTCACCACAACTACACGACGCAGGAGATGCACTTCGGCAAAGACGTGTGGCTCTCCCGCAAGGGTGCCATCGACGCCGGCAAGGGTGTCGCGGGCCTGATCCCCGGCAGCATGGGCACCCGCTCCTACGTGGTGGAGGGCAAGGGCAACCGCCTCGCACTCAACTCCTCGCCCCACGGCGCTGGGCGCGAGTACGGGCGCAAGCACGCCCAGCGGACGTTCACCTACGAGCAGCTCGTGACGTCGATGGACGGCATCGAGTGGTCAGGGTCCACGGAGTTCATCGACGAGATCCCGATGGCATACAAGGACATCGACGTGGTGATGAAGGACGCGGACGACCTCGTGGACGTCAAGCACGTGCTGCGCCAGATCATCAACGTGAAGGGAGACTGAGCCGAGGCGCCGTCAGCTGGCACCCACCCGGTATGCCGGGTGCTCGCCACGCGTTCGCGGCCTACCGCTGGCGGCCGGTCTGGTCGGGGAGTCGCCGGTTGAGGGAGAAGAGCCGGCCGAGCACGGGCATGAGGATGATGTTGAGCCCGTGGAGGATCCCGATGACGAGCAGGATGCCGCCGACCTTCTGGGCCTCGAAGGTCAGCTGCCCGGGCGTTGCGTGACCGGCGAAGGCGCGCCAGTCCTCGCTCGGCTCGAACCGGATCGTGAAGAGGATGTAGGCGGAGAAAATCAGGTAGTAGACGATGTCGGTGAGGACGATGTAGCTCTTGCCGGTCCGCGGGTTGTCGTGGAAGACGTCGGCGGCATAGGCCCGGCCGAACCGCTTGATGAACGGCCCGAGCCAGAGGGCGATGACGACGAGGACGGCCGTCGTTCCGATTTCGACGATCCACCAGGGCATGGCGAGGTCTCCTGTGACGGTGCGAGGGGTGAGGACCAGGACGATCGTCGTGACCGCGGCGAGGGCGGCGGCCCAGGCCAGGGCCACGAGGCGGAGGTGACGTCGGCGACGTCGGTCGTGTCCGATGCTGTCGACGACACGGGTGAAGAGGTCAGGCGACGCCGCGTCGGGCGTGTCCCCGGTCGTGTGCAGGGCGTCGTGGAGCCGGGCTTCGAGCGCGCTCATCGGGTTCCCTCCAGGGTGTTCGCCATGGACCGCAGCCCACGTTGCAGGTGGGTCTTGACCGAGTTGGCCGAGACCCCGAGTGACTCTGCGATGTCGCTGACGGGCAGGTCGAGGTAGTAGCGAAGGGCGACACAGTCTCGTTGACGGCGCGGCAGCGACCGCAGCGCCTCGATGACCTCGCGGCGGGACTCGTCGACGGTGGCCCGTTCCTCGGCCGAGGGCTCGTCGCCGACCGCCGGCGGACGGTGGCGGAAGGAGACCAGGCCACGCCGGTTGTGGTCTCGGGCGAGGTTGATGACGATCGAGCGCAGGTATGCCGCGGCGCGGGCTTCGTCGTGGATGCGGTGGCCGCTGCGGGCGAGCCGGATGAAGGCCTCCTGGACGAGATCCTCCGCTGCGGTGCGGTCATCCACGAAGAACCGGGCGAGGGTGACGAGCCGGGTGCCCTCGGCACGGAAGAGCGAGACGACCAGTGCATCGACATCGATCGCCTGACCCCCGAGGGGTCTCTCGCTCAGTGCCTCGTCGGGCACCACGGCATACGCCTCCATCATCAGGACAGACGTGCCAGCAACAGCCTGGGGTGACAGAAGAATCGGTTGAGTCTTCGTGTCCGGAACGTGTCGCCCGGACGGGCCGCACGCCCGTCGGTTGAAGTGACAGGACACACTGACGGACAAGGGGATCATCCAATGAACAACACATCGGCGTCATGGGTTCGCCGCACTCTCGTGGCCGGCGCAGCCACCGCCCTCCCGATCGCGCTCGCCGGCCCCGCCGTGGCCTGCGGCGTCGACGGGGGTCACCCGCACCACTTCGCCGGTGCCCTCCGCGACCTGCAGACCAGCACCGTGCAGCCGTTCGACGGCGCGCGCGCCAGCCTGACAATGCGGATGCACCGGGGGATGACGACGTTCGTCCTCTCGGTGCGCGGCATCAACCGTGCAGCGGTGGGCGAGGTCTTCGGTGCCCATCTGCACATCGGACCCTGTGTCAAGGGTGACGGCGCAGTGGCCGGAGCGCACTACAACGTGTCGGCGCTCCATGGCGACGTGCCCCCGGTCGTCAGCGACCGGACCGAGGTCTGGCTCGACTTCACCGTGACCAGATCCGGCAGGGGCCACGCGGTCGCCACCGTCCCCTTCGCCCCGGCCCCGGGCAACCGGGCCATCGTCGTCCACGCGGCACCGACGGCCGGGAACGGTACGGCGGGAGCCCGCCTCGCCTGCCTGCCGGTGTCGTGGTGATCCGGCGACATGCGGTGGTCGGGTTCGCGCTCGGAGTCGCCTGGGGCGTCGCGGCTCGGATCTGGATGCGGATGGTCAGCACCTCGCCCGAGTTCAGCTGGGACGGGACCCTGACGATCATCGGTGGGGCCGGCGTCGTGGGCCTCTGCTTCGGCGTTGCCACTGGCGCGGACCGGGCCGGCCGCAGCCGCTGGTGGAGGCTGTGTGCCCTCCCGTCGATCCTCCTCCTCGCCGGACCGGGGGCCGTCTTCGCACCCGCACTGCTCCTCGGCGGCTGGTCACTGGCCGGTCGCGGCCCGCGCTGGGTGCGGGTCGTGGTCGGCTCTCTCGGCCTGCTCAGCCCGCCGGTCCTCGGCTACCTGCTCGAGAGCACCGACCCCTCCGTGCTCGTTCCGAGGACCACCCAGATCGTCCTCGGCGCCGGGCTGCTCGGGCTCGCCGTCGCGGCCGGAGCACGGGGCGCCTTCCGCCGCTCGATGCTTCCGGGTGGGGCGGTGTTCGACAGCGGTGGCAACGGCGGGCAGGCTGTACCTCGTGCTGCGCACCGGCTCTCCCGTTCGCGCCCTGTCACCGGCCGACCGTGACGAGGCGCTCGCCCTGTGTGCCCGCGACCCCGGCGCCAACGTCTTCGTGGCGTCGCGGATCGAGGAGGGCGCGCTGACGTCGTCGCCCGGTGCGCTGCTCGGGTTCCGCCCCGGCGGAGAGCTGCGCTCGATGTGCTGGGTCTCGGCGAACGTCGTCCCCGTCCAGTGCGACGGCGAGGCGCTTGACGCGATCGCCGCCCGGATCCGGCGCTGGCACCGGGGCTGCGCCTCGATCTTCGGGCCCACCGAGCAGGTCGAGCCGATGTGGGTGCAGCTCGCGCCGCACTGGGGGCGACCGCGGGCGATCCGATCCCGCCAGCCGCTCATGGCGACGACGACCCGCTCGCGTGACCTGGGCATCCCTGCGGACGAGCGGGTGCGGATGGCGCGCCCCGACGAGGTCGACATCGTCCTGCCCGCGGCGGCCGCGATGTTCACCGACGAGATCGGCTACCCGCCCTTCCACGGCTCCTCGCGCGGCTACCGCGCCCTCCTCGCCGGGCTCATCGAGCAGGGCCACACCGTCGTGTGGGTGGAGGACGGCGAGGTCCTCTTCAAGGCCGACGTCGGTTCCGCGGCGATCGGGGCGGCCCAGATCCAGGGCGTCTGGCTGGCGCCACGGCTGCGTGGCCGACATCTCTCCGCCCCGCTCATGGCAGCGACCACCGACCTGATCCTCGATCGCGTCGCCCCGCTCGCCTCCCTCTACGTCAACGACTTCAACGCCCCTGCCCGGGCGCTCTACCGGGCCGTCGGCTACCGCGAGGTCGGCTCCTTCACGACGGTGCTGCTCTAGCCGGTCGGCTGGCCCGCCCGAGGTGCGCGGCACGGCATATCCCCCTCGGTATGCCGCACCGACACCTGAGCGGCGCGTGGCGAAGGCCCGCCCCCCGAGGGGGCGGGCCTTCGTCGAGTGGTGCGGTCGAATCTCAGGTCACTGCGTGAGCTTCGAGAGGGTCGGGTCGTTGGCGTAGGCCTCCTTGGCGTTCTCCTTGGTCACGATGACCGGGGGAAGCAGGTTGGCCGGGACGACCTTGACGCCGTTGTTGTAGGTCTTCGTGTCGGTGACGGTCGGGGTGGAGCCCTTCTGGAGGGCCTGCACCATCTTGATCGTCTCGGCCACGAGCTTGCGGGTGTCCTTGTTGATGGTCGAGTACTGCTCGCCGGCCATGATCGACTTGACCGACTCGACCTCGGAGTCCTGACCGGTGACGACCGGGACGGGCTTGCCGCCGGCCTTGACCGACGTGATGACGGCGCGGCCCAGGGTGTCGTTGGGCGAGAGGACCCCGTCGAGGGTGACGCTGGTGTAGCTACCGGTCAGGAGCGTGTCCATCCGCTTCTGTGCGTTCTCGGCCTTCCAGCCCTGGGTGACGACCTGGTTGAACTCCTTCTGGCCGGAGGTCACCTTGAGGGTGCCGTCGTCGATCTTCGGCTTGAGGATGCTCATCGCACCGTTGAAGAAGACCTGCGCGTTGGCGTCGTCGGGCGACCCGGCGAACAGCTCGATGTTGTAGGGACCGGCGGGCTTCTTCTTTGCCATGCCCTCGAGCAGCGCCGTTCCCTGCAGGACCCCGACCTTGAAGTTGTCGTAGGCGACGTAGTAGTCGACGGCGTTCGTGTTCTTGACGAGGCGGTCATAGGCGAGCACCACGGCGCCGGAGTCCTTGGCGGACTTCAGCTGGGTGCCGAGCTGCGATCCGTCGATCGCACCGACGACGATGACCTTGGCGCCCTTCGTCACCATGGCCTGGATCTGGTTCTGCTGCTCGGAGACCCCGCCGTTCGCGAACTGGACGTCCGACTTGAAGCCGGCCGACGAGAGCCCGTCCTTGAAGAGCGTCTCGGCGAGAACCCAGTTCTCCGATGTCTTCTGCGGGAGGGCGACACCGATGAGGCCGTCCGCGGCGAATCCGGACGCCTTGGCGGCGCCCCCGGACGCGGCCGGCGTGGCGGCGTCCGTGCCCCGACCGCAACCGGTCAGGGCGAGGGCGGCCACGGCGGTGACGCCAAGCACCTTGGAGAAGGTACGCATGTGCACTCTTTCCTGTCTGCGCGTCCCAGACGGGACGCGGTAGTGTCGGCGTTTGGCGGAGTGCCCGACGCCGAGTTCGTGCTCAGCCTCCGTGGCTGATGGTCTCCGAGGTCGGCTGCGTCTCGGATGCCGCGTTCGGTGCAGCCTCCCGCCTCTCGATGCCCGCAGCCGCTTCGGGGCCGTTGTTGCGGCGGAAGTTCTGCAGCATGAGGCCGATCAGGGACTTGCGGCCCTGGGACTTGTTGTAGACGTCGAAGGCGACGGCGATGAGCAGGACGAGGCCCTTGATGATCTGCGTCGCGTCCGCGCCGATGCCTAGCAGCTGGAGGCCGTTGTTGAGGACGGCCATGACGAGACCGCCGACGATCGACCCGACGACCGTGCCGACGCCGCCGGTCACGGCTGCGCCACCGATGAAGACCGCGGCGATCGCGTCGAGCTCCCAGCCGACACCGTCGAACGGGCCGGAGGCGTTGGAGCGCGCGACGAAGATCATCCCGGCGAGTGCCGCGAGGATCGACATGTTCATGATGACGAGGAAGTTGACCCTGCGGCTGCGCACGCCCGAGAGCTCGGCGGCGTGCCGGTTGCCACCGACCGCGTAGATGTGCCGGCCGATGATGGTCCGGGTGGAGATGAACCCGTAGATGAGCACGAGGACGGCGAGGATGAGCCCCGAGATGGGGAAGGACGTGCCCGGTCGGCCGGAGGCGAAGAGCATGGTCGCGCCGATGATGGCCCCGCAGATGAGGCCCATCCGGACCCACATCACCCAGGCCGGCTCCACCTCGGCTCCGAGCTTGAGGAGGGCCCGGCGGCTGCGGATGCCGCCGTAGACGAGGCCGACGCTGAGGACCAGGCCGATGAGGACGGTGAGGTTGTTGTAGCCGGTGTTGGGCCCGACCTCGGGGAGGTAGCCGGCGCCGATGACCTGGAAGTCCTCGCTCACCGGGATGGTGTTGGACTTGCCGACGAACTGGTTCGCCCCGCGGAAGAGGAGCATGCCGGAAAGCGTGACGATGAAGGCCGGGATGCCGACGTAGGCCACCCACATCCCCTGCCACATGCCGACGAGGGTGCCGATCGCCAGGCCGAGGAGGATGCCGACGACCCAGTTGAGGTGCCAGTCGCGCATCGCGATCGCCACCGAGATCCCGACGAAGGCGGCGACCGAGCCCACGGAGAGGTCGATGTGCCCGGCGATGATGACGAGGACCATGCCGATGGCCAGGACGAGGATGTAGGAGTTGCCCTGGAAGATGTTGATGACGTTGTCAGGCTGCAACGTCAGGCCGTTGGTGCGGATCTGGAAAAAGATGATCAGTGCGATAAGGGCGAAGATCATGCCCAGCTGCCGAGTGTCGCCGCCGAAGATCTTCTTGATCTGGTCCATGGAGTCAGTCCTGGCTTCTCGTGAGGTGGGTGGAGTGGCTGGTCATGCGCTGGTCCGGGTGGCCCGGTCGCCCCGGGCCGCGGTGCGGGTCATAAGCCGCATCAGCGACTCCTGGTCCGCCTCGTCCTTGTTCAGGACCCCGGTCACTGCCCCCTCGCAGATGGTGTAAATGCGGTCCGAGAGTCCGAGCAGCTCGGGCAGCTCGGAGGAGACGAGGATGACGCCCTTCCCCTCGTCGGCCATCCGCTGGATGATCCCGTAGATCTCGAACTTCGCCCCGACGTCGATGCCACGGGTCGGCTCGTCGAGGATGAGCAGGTCGGGCTCCGTGAAGAGCCACTTGGCCAGGACGACCTTCTGCTGGTTGCCGCCCGAGAGCTTGCTCACCCCCTCGTTGACGCTGGGTGTCTTCGTCCGCAGTGACTTGCGGTACTCCTCGGCGTAGTTGTACTCGAGGCGGCTGTCCACGACGAGTCCCTTGGTGATCCGGCTCAGCCGGGCCGACACCGTCGTGTGCTTGATGTCGTCGAGGAGGTTGAGCCCGAGCGTCTTGCGGTCCTCGGGCACGTAGGCGAGCCCGGCGTCGATGGCGTCCGAGACGTGGCGCAGCCTGATCTCCTTGCCGTCCTTCAGGATCGTCCCGTGCACGTAGGTGCCGTAGGAGCGGCCGAACAGGCTGCGCATCAGCTCGGTCCGCCCCGCACCCATGAGGCCGGCGAACCCGACGATCTCGCCGTGTCGGACGAAGAAGTCGCTGTTCTTGGCGACGAGCCGGTCGGGGACGCTGGGGTGCTGCACCGTCCAGTTTCGCACCTCGAAGAAGACGTCGCCGATCTTGGGCGTGTGGTCGGGGAAGCGCGACCCGAGGTCGCGGCCGACCATGCCCCGGATGATCCGGTTCTCGTCGACGCCGTCCTCCTTGACGCGCAGCGTCTCGATGGACCGGCCGTCGCGGATGATGGTGATGGAGTCGGCGATCCGCTCGATCTCGTTGAGCTTGTGGCTGATCATGATGCAGGTCACGCCCTTGGCGCGCAGCCCCGAGATCAGGTCGAGCAGGTGCTGGGAGTCGCCCTCGTTGAGGGCGGCGGTCGGCTCGTCGAGGATGAGGAGCTTGACGTCCTTGGAGAGGGCCTTGGCGATCTCGACGAGCTGCTGCTTCCCGACGCCGATGTCGCGGATCTTCGTCTCGGGTGTCTCCGACAGCCCCACCCGGGCGAGGAGCTCGCGGGCCCGCACCCGCGTCGTCGTCCAGTTGATCGCGCCGCGGGAGGTGATCTCGTTGCCGAGGAAGATGTTCTCCGCGATGGAGAGCTCGGGGATGAGCGCGAGCTCCTGGTGGATGATGACGATGCCCGCGTGCTCGCTGTCGCGGATGTTGTTGAACTCGACGAGCCGGCCTTCGAAGTGGATCTCGCCGGTGTAGGTGCCGGCCGGGTGCACCCCCGAAAGGACCTTCATCAGCGTTGACTTGCCGGCGCCGTTCTCGCCGCAGATCGCGTGGACCTCTCCGCGGCGCACGACCATCGACACGTCCGAGAGGGCCTTGACGCCCGGGAACTCCTTGGTGATCTCCCGCATCTCGAGGATGACGTCTCCGGGCGAGACCGGTGTCCCTCCGGTCGGCCGGGTGTCCTGCGGATCCCGGGCTACAGCATTGGTGCTCATCGGACCGTCATCACATCCTTGTGTCAGAGCGGCCGGCGACGTTGGACGCGGCCGCTTGATTCTGCCGCACCGCGTATCCGGATGTCCGCGAAAAGGCGGCCATCCCGGCGTCACAAGGACGTAACGATCGAGCGCGCGATGCCAGCGCACCTGAGCCGCGCCTGCCCAGCAGTATGCCGTGATACGCCGGCTTGGGGAACGCCGGGTCATCGCCCTGTTCCCCCGTCGGCAGAGGGGGTCGAGCTCCCGATTCGGAGATGGTGGCGAAGACGCCGTCGCGCACATGTCACGCCCACGGCACCCCGCTCCCGCCCGCGATCAAGGAGCCTTTGGTCCCGCTCTCGGCCGAGTGCGGGTGATAGGAGTGAGGCAATGGTCGGATGCCGCCGGCCTGCGACCCGGACCCGGGGGACGGGGCGAACACGATGGGGGTGGACATGTCGACCTTGTCGGGCTCTGACCCGGCCTCGGACGCTGCGGCCTCGGGCTCTGCGGTGTCGGGCTCTGCGGTGTCGGGCTCTGCGGTGTCGGGTTCTGCGGTGTCGGGTTCTGCGGTGTCGGGTTCTGCGGTGTCGGGTTCTGCGGTGTCAGGCTCTGGGGTGTCGGGAGCTGTGTTCGCGGAGCGCTCCGTCGGACGTCCTCATCGTCCAGGCCGGCCGACGATGGCGGATGTCGCCGAACGCGCGCAGGTCTCGATCAAGACCGTGTCGCGCGTCGTCAACGACGAGCCGGGGGTGCGCGCCCTCACGGCGCGACGGGTCCGGTCGGTCATCGACGAGCTGGGCTTCCATCGCAACGAGGGCGCCGACGTGATGCACAAGAGCCGTCCGGCGAGCATCGGACTCGTCGTCGAGGACCTCACCAACCCCTTCTACTCGCACCTGTCGGCCGCGATCGAGCGCGAGGCCCGGTTGCACCGGCACCTGCTCATCAGCACCTCGGCCCAGATGTCGGCAGAGCGCGAGGCCGAGCTCGTCGAGGCGCTCGTGGCGCGCCGGGTCGAGGCCCTCATCGTGGTCCCCATCGGCCCCCGGCCCGGCGAGGCCCTCACCGCCGCGGCCCGCGACCTCCCCGTGGTCTGCGTCGACCGCCCCCAGCCGGGGCTGGCTGCCGACACGGTCCTCAGCGACAACGAGGGCGGCATCCGCAGCGCCGTCGAGCACCTGGTGGCCCACCGCCACCAACGGATCGGCTTCCTCGGTGACGACCGCAGCCTCTGGACCGCGCAACGCCGCAACGCGGCCTTCCTCCACGCCGTCGAGGCGCTCGGGCTGCCTCGCCCGGCCCATGCCGCGATGGGGCCCTACGCCCTGGGCGAGGTCGCCGAGACCCTCGAACGGTGGAGCTCCGGGAGCAGCCCGGTCACCGCACTCGTCACCGGCAACAACCGGGTGACGCTCGCCGTGCTCCGGGCCATGCGGGAGCGTCATCTCGCCCTCACCCTGGTCGGGTACGACGACTTCGAGCTCGCCGACTTCCTCGACCCGCCCATCACCGTGGTCAACCAGGACCCGGCTGCCCTCGGCGAGCGCGCCGTCCAGCTCGTCTTCGCGCGCCTGGGCGGCGACCGGGGACCGGCCCGCACGGTCGTCGTCCCGACGCGCCTCATCGTCCGCGGCTCCTCCCGGCGGACCCCCGGACCAGACTCGCGTTCCGGCGCGCGCCGAGCGCCGATGACCGCAGCTGGCCCAACGTCACGCCGGACACTGGTGTGATGGGGGCATGAGCCTCCTCACCACACCCGCCAGCGCGCGCCCGCTCACCAAGGACGTCATCGGCCTGGCCGCTGCCTTCCTCACCTCCGGCGTGACGCACCTGGTGCGGCCGCACGTCTTCGAGCCGATGATCCCGCGAGCGCTGCCCGCTCCCCGTCAGCTTGTCTACGTCTCCGGCGTCGCCGAGCTCGTCTGCGCGGCAGGGCTTCTCGTGCCCCGGACCCGCCGGCTCGCGGGTTGGGGGAGTGCCGCCCTGCTCGTGGCCGTCTTTCCCGCGAACGTCCAGATGGCCGTCACCGCCCACCGACGGGCCCAGCGCGACACCTCGAGCGCGTCGAAGCAGGCGGCGCGGGCCGCGACGATCGCGCGGCTTCCGGTGCAGCTGCCGCTGATCCGCAGCGCGCTCCGGGCGGCCGGCCGCGTCGACTGAGTGCCGCCGGCTCCCACTCACGGCATACCAAGTCCGGTATGCCCGGCCGGCCGGCCTCGGGGAGGGATCGGGGAGGTCGTCCCTGCTGGGACACGGTCAGGTTTCCCCGGTCCTGTGGACGACGGGGCATCGCCCGCCTGGCGGTCCGGCACTCTCGCAGGATGCGCGCGACGCGCTCGACGCCCTCGTGCGGGGCCAGTTCGGACTCATCACCCGCCGGCAGCTCCTCGACCATGGGATGACCAAAGGCCAGGTCGAGTGGAAGCTCATGTCGAAACGGTGGGCGTCCGTGCACCCCGGCGTCTAC
>JBBRZC010000011.1:0-36924 GCA_038237075.1 Actinomycetales bacterium | reverse complement strand
CTTGAGCTGCACCATCCCACCCGGGACCACGCTCATACTCGTCGCGAAACCCTGGATCGACGCATCGCCTGCACCGGCCCCCGCCGGCAGGTCCCACTCCGACGCCGGGCTGCCCGGCTTGAGGTTCTCGCACACGACCGGGGTCGTGGGGGTGCACGTCGGGGTCGTCGCGGTGCCCGCCTGAGGTCGAGAGGAGATCGTCGGCGCGCTCTCCGGCGACTGCTCGGTGCAGGCCGTCGCCGCGAGCACTGCGCCGACCACGGCGACGACGAGGAGGGCCCGCCGCAGCCGTCGCGGCGTCCGCGGGAGACGTCTCGCCACCTGCCCAGGCCGTGTCGCTGCCCGCGTCGGTGCGACGACGTCCGTCCAGGTCACGCCGCTCCCCCATAGATATCGAAACTCCCCGGGCCGGCCCGACGGTGCGGACCCCTGGTCAAGATACCGACTCGCGGTGCCCACGACCCGGGATCCAGACATACCCACCCCTCATCCGACCCCTCGGGCCGCGAGCACTCTGCCCGGTCGGGGTGACCCCGGTCGGTCCCGAGCTCGGCGAGACCGGGCCAGCTCGGCCACCTGTGGACAACGAGGGACGTGTTCTGGGCCGCTGTGCTGGGGTGGGGGCATGAACGACACACGACCACCCGCCTCACGAACGCCGCGGCAGACCTGATGGGCTACGTCTTCGTCGACTGCGAGGCGACCGGCATCTCGCCCTTCAGCGGCGTCCTCACCGAGTTCGGGGCCGTCGACTACACGACCCGCGAGGCCTTCCACGGCATCCTGTGGGACAGCGAGCCCGACCCGCAGATCCCGGCCAAGCCGCGGATCATCGGCAAGGCCCACGACGAGCACGCGGTCTTCGAGCGCTTCGACAAGTGGCTGTCAGCGGTGTCCAGGGGGAGGCCGGTCATGGTCAGCGACAACCCGGCATACGACTTCCAGTGGATCAGCTTCGGCTTTGACCGCACCCTGGGACGCAACCCCTTCGGACACTCGGCCCGGCGGATCAGCGACTTCTACGCCGGCCTCCAGCGCGACTTCACCCAGACCCAGGGCTGGAAACGGCACCGGCGCACTCCGCACGACCACAACCCCGTCAACGACTCGATGGGCAACGTCGAGGCGTTTGCCGCGCTGCTGGACGAGATCCGGGTGGCACCTGACTGAACCCCGGTCGCGGGACCACACGGTCAGCCCGCCCGACGGCCGGCCTTCGTCGCGGCGTGCGCGATGACGGGTGCTCGCGGAGACGGGCGGCCACCCGCTCGCCGGCGAGCCGGGTGCCGAGCCGGAGGCCTGGTCCCGGCCGACGTCGGTCAGCCACCCGTCATCGTCCTTGATGAGGGCCGGCTGACCGTAGCCGGCCCTGCCGTGGCGGCAGACGAGGACCCGGGCCTGGCAGAAGAGGGTGCTCACCACGGACCACTCTCATCGGGGCGTGCCGTCAGGCCGGGCGCTCCTCCGGGACGACCCCTCGTGCCGCGAGCAGCTCGGCGCGGCGGAACGCGTAGCCGACCATCCAGGTGGGCTCCACCCGCATGAGAAGGATGTCGTCCCACGGCAGCGCGGAAACGCCGTAGTGGTCGACCCAGTGGCCGAGCACCTCACCCCGGTCGGGGTGACCCGGGTCGAGCAGCTCGACCCGGCCGTGGGTGAAGACCGCGACCTCCTCCCCCTCGACGCAGGCCACGCTCACGGCCGGCCGAGCCCGCACGTGTCGGCCCTTGGGGGAGTCCGGGTCCGTGCTCATCGTCCACCGGCCGTGGAGGAGGTGGCCGTCCATCGCGCTGATGCGCGGCTCACCCTTCGCGGTCACCGTCGCCAGCGTGAGGACCCGCATCCCCGTCATCAGCGCGGCGATATCGCGTCCGCTCAGCGTGTGCTCGGGCGAGATGATCCGGCGCAGGTGCGCGCTCGCGTGCTCGTGCGACGCGTCGAGCAGTCGCTGCATCGTCGCCAGCTCGGCCTCGGTCTCCCTCATCCGAGCCATCGTGCCAGCCGGCCTGGCCCGCGGCACGCCGTCGACCCCGGGCACGGCAGAATCGCCCCGTGACCGCAGCCGTTGCCGCACCGAACTCCCTCGCAGTCCGGGCCGCTCTCGATGTCGTCGCCGCCGGCGGCACCGCCGTCGACGGCGCCGTGGCGGCCATGCTCGTCGCGATGTCGACCGAGCCTGGTGTCGTCAGCCCCCTCGGCGGCGCCTTCGTCGCGGTCTGGCCGCACGACGGCGAACCCGAGATCGTCGACGCCAACGTCGAGATGCCGGGGCGCGGGCTGCCCCGCGAGCGCTTCGGCGCCGGGCTGATGGAGGTCACGACCACCTACGGGGGCGGCCTGACCCTGTATGCCGGGCCGGCCAGCGTCGCGACGCCTGGTGCCCTCGCGGGGCTCGGGCTCGCCCACGAGCGGCACGGCCGGATGCCCTGGCGCGAGGTCGTCGCCCCCGCCGCGGCTGCCATGCGAGCCGGCTACCCCCTGGGCTCGGCGGCGGCGAGCTACCTGCGGATCACCGGGGACACGGTCTTCGCGTGGGACGCCGAGACCGTGGCGCTGCTCGGCCACGACGGCGGGTCGAGCCTGACGGCCGGCGAGCTCATGGTCGACGCGAACCTCGCCGGCGCCCTGGACCGGATCAGCGAGGCCGGTGCCGGCGACCTCTACCGGGGCGAGCTGGCCCGGATCCTCGCCGACGACATGTCGTCGCGAGGCGGGCTGGTCACCCTCGCCGACCTCACGGCATACGAGCCCGTCGTGCGCCCGGCCCTGCGGCTCTGGGCCGGCGAGTGGGACCTCGCCACCAATGCGCCGCCCTCGATCGGCGGTCCGGTCCTCACGGTGATGCTCCGCGAGCTCGTGCGCCGCGAGGAGTGGGGCATCGACGAGGTCATCGAGATCCAGCGCACCGTCCTCGGCCACCGCCTGCAGGTCCACGACTTCTCCCGCGACCTCGAGGCGGACGGCTACGACCTGCTCGAACGAGTGGAGCGGCACGGCCTCGTCGGGCTTCCGACCTCGTCCTCGACCGCGCACGTCTCCGTCGTCGACGACCGCGGCACGGCCTGCGCGATCACCGCATCGTCCGGGTACGGCTCTGGCGCAACGGTGCCCGGTACCGGGCTGATGCTCAACAACTGCCTGGGTGAGCCCGAGCTGAACCGCCTCGGGCTGCACGCCCTGGCGCCGGGGACGCGGCTCGCCTCGAACATGTCGCCCACCGTCGGGCGGGCCGGCAGCGGCCGCGAGGGCGGCGGAGGTGCCGGCCGGCTCCTCGCCATCGGCAGCCCGGGCGCCGACCGCATCACCACAGCGCTCATGCAGGTACTCGGCCGGCACTGCCTCGGCGGGCTCGACCTCGCGGAGGCCATCGCCCGGCCGCGGGTGCACGTGAGCTTCGTTGACGGGACGCCGGTGCTCCAGATCGAGGACGACCCCGAGATCGTCGAGGCGGCCGGGCGCGCCGGGCTTCAGGCCGTCGTGCACCAGTCGACGTCGATGTACTTCGGCGGCGTGGGCGCCGCCTTCCGCCGCGCGGACGGGACCCTCGGCGCGGCCGCCGACGCGCGGCGCGAGTCCGCGACGGGCGTGGGCTGACCCGCGCCCGCTCAGACGGGAGCGGGCTGCGCGAGCTCGGCCGGAAGCCCGCGCGCGGCCCGGATCAGGGTGACGAACTCGCCCATGATGTCGTTGAGGCCGAAGTCCTTGGGGGTGAACACCGCCGCCACGCCGCAGGCCCGCAGCGCCGCCGCGTCGCTCTCGGGGATGATCCCGCCGACGACGACGGGCACGTCGGCGACGCCCGCAGCCGCGAGACCGGCGAGCACCTCCGGGACGAGCTCCATGTGCGAGCCGGAGAGGATCGAGAGCCCGACGAGGTGCACGTCCTCGGCGACCGCCGCCGCGACGATCGCCTCCGGGGTCAGCCGGATTCCCTGGTAGACGACCTCGAACCCCGCGTCCCGGGCGCGGACGGCCACCTGCTCGGCGCCGTTGCTGTGGCCGTCGAGGCCCGGCTTGCCGACGAGCACCCGCAGCCCCTCGCCGAGCTCCTCGGCCGTCCGGGCCACCGCCGCGCGGACCCGGGCGAGGTCCGGCCCCGCCGCCTGCACGCCGACCGAGCCGGAGACCCCCGTCGGCGCCCGGTACTCGCCGAACTGGTCGCGCAGCGCCTGGGCCCACTCGCCCGTCGTCATCCCGGCGCGCGCACTCTCCAGCGTCGCCGGCATGAGGTTCACCCCGGATGCCGCGTCCGCCCGCAGCCGCCCGACCGCTGCGGCCAGCCGCTTGCGGCGGCCGGGGTCGGCGTCACGGCCGGTGCGCCAGGCCTGGACGGCAAGCCGGGCCGCCTCCTCGACCCGCGGGTCGACGCTCTCGATCGCCGTGTCGAGGTCGGCGGTCAGCGGGTTGGGCTCGGTCGTCGTGAAGCGGTTGAGCCCGACGACGACGTCCTCACCCGACTCGATGCGCCGCCGGCGGGCCGAGTGCGAGGCGACGAGCGCCGACTTCATGTATCCCGACTCGACCGCCGCCACGGCGCCCCCCTGCTCCTGGACCCGGCCGATCTCGGCCTGTGCGCCGGCGACGAGCTCGGCGACCTTGGCCTCGACGACCTTCGAGCCGGTGAAGAGGTCCTCGTACTCGAGCAGGTCGGACTCGAAGGCGAGCACCTGCTGCAGCCGCAGGGACCACTGCTGGTCCCAGGGCCGCGGCAGCCCGAGCGCCTCGTTCCACGCCGGGAGCTGCACGGCCCGAGCCCGTGCGTCCTTGGAGAGGGTGACCCCCAGCATCTCGAGGACGATCCGCTGGACGTTGTTCTCGGGCTGGGCCTCGGTGAGCCCCAGTGAGTTGACCTGGACGCCGTAGCGGAAGCGGCGCTGCCGCGCGTCGGTGACGCCGTACCGCTCGCGGGTGAGGTCGTCCCAGAGTCCCACGAAGGCCCGCATCTTGCACATCTCCTCGACGAAGCGCACGCCGGCGTTGACGAAGAAGGAGATCCGGGCGACCACGTCCCCGAACTCCGCGTCGGCCACCTGACCCGAGTCGCGGACGGCGTCGAGGACGGCGATCGCCGTGCAGATCGCGTAGGCGATCTCCTGCTCGGGCGTCGCGCCCGCCTCCTGGAGGTGGTAGCTGCAGATGTTGATGGGGTTCCATGCGGGGATCTCGCGCACGGTGTAGGCGATGAGGTCGGTGATGAGCCGCAATGACGGCTCCGGCGGGAACGCGTAGGTCCCTCGCGAGAGGTACTCCTTGATGATGTCGTTCTGGGTCGTGCCGCCGAGCGAGTGCACCCAGGCCGCAGGGTCCTCCCCGGCGGCCAGCGCCTGCTCCTCCGCGGCGACCTGGTAGAGCGCCAGCATCCACATGGCGGTGGCGTTGATGGTCATCGACGTGTTCATCGCGTTGAGCGGGATGTCGGCGAAGAGGGCCCTCATGTCACCGATGTGGCAGATCGGCACGCCGACCTTGCCGACCTCGCCCCGGGAGAGGGCGTGGTCCGGGTCGTATCCGGTCTGCGTCGGCAGGTCGAACGCCACGGAGAGGCCCGTCTGGCCCTTGTCGAGGTTGCGCCGGTAGAGCGCGTTGCTCGCAGCGGCGCTGGAGTGACCGGCATACGTCCTCATCACCCACGGGCGGTCGCGGGAAGGGCGCCGAAGCGTCGGGTCAGCGTCATCGGCCATACCGTTGGACGCTACCCGCGGCACGAGCTGACGGGCAGGGCGTCAGGCGGTGAGAGGCGCCACAGTGTCGGGCCCGGGCCGGTGCAGCACCCGGGAGAGCCTGGTCGCCCGCAGCAGCCGCTCGGTGCGGGGTGTCACCTCGGCGAGCACGAGGCGCCGCCCCTCGCGCCGGGCCCGGTGGTGCGACTCGACGAGGACCCCCAGCCCCGTGGCGTCGCCGATCTCGGCCGCCCCGAGGTGCAGGTGCAGGTCACCCGAGCCCGTGGCGATGGCCTCGTGGAGGGCGAGCCGCAGGTCGGCCGCGGTCCGCACGTCGAGGCGTCCCTCGATGACGACCTCCTGGCCTCTCGAGGTCGTCGTCGTGCGGACGGGCGTGGCGGCTCGGACTGGCTGCACGGCCATGTCTCCCCCTTCTGCACGTCCACGTGAACCCGCCGATAGACGCATCCCCGGACAGCATCGTCGGTGCCCGGCGGTCACGATCCGGACTCCCCCAAGGAGTCGCGAGGTCCCAGCCAGATACACACCGTAGCGGCCGGTCCGCAGCCGTGCGGCCCGACACCCGGTGGCCGGTGTGACGAACGTGACAGCGGCGGTATGCCGTGCAGCGCACCTCTCCCAGCAGGTCAGGCGAAGGGGGCGTCGTCGGGCTCGCGGGTGACGTCGGCCCCGAGGCCCTGCATGAGCAGCTCGAAGCCAGCGTAGCCCCGGTCGATGTGGTGGGCCCCGCTCACCGTGGTCACGCCGTCCGCGACGAGGCCCGCGACGACGAGCGCGGCCCCGGCCCGGATGTCGCTCGCCTCGACCGGGGCGCCGGAGAGCCGCGGGACCCCGTGGACCATGACGTGGTGGCCGTCGATCCGGGCGTCGGCGCCGAGCCGGGCGAGCTCCTGGACGGTGCGGAACCGGGCCTCGAAGAGGTTCTCGGTGATCATCGCGCTGCCGTCGGCCACGGCGTTGTAGGTCAGGGCGAAGGGCTGAAGGTCGGTGGGGAACCCGGGGTAGGGCAGCGTGGCGACGTCGAGGGACCGGGGCCTGGCCGGCGTGCCGACGACCCGGAAGCCGTCGGCCGTGGTCGAGATGTCGCAGCCGGCCGTCGTCAGGAGGTCGAGTGAGATCTCGAGGTGTGCGGCCACCCCTCCGACGACCTCGACGTCACCGCGGGTGGTCGCCGCGGCGAAGGCCCAGCTGCCCGCTGCGATGCGGTCGGGGACGACAGCGTGCTCGGTGGGCCAGAGCTCGTCGACGCCCTCGATCTCGATGAGCGAGCTGCCCGCCCCGCCCACGCGCGCGCCCATCTCGACGAGGAACTCCGCGATGTCGACGATCTCCGGCTCACGGGCGGCGTTGTCGATCGTGGTGGTCCCCGGGGCCAGTACCGCGGCCATGAGGACGCTTTCGGTGGCACCGACGCTGGGGAAGTCGAGCCGGATGTCGGCACCCCGCAGGCCCGCGGGGGCGCTCGCGATGAGGTAGCCGTGCGCCACGTGCACCTTGGCCCCGAGCGCCTCGAGCCCCGCGGCGTGCAGGTCGAGCCCGCGTGAGCCGATGGCGTCGCCTCCGGGCACCGCGACGTCGGCATGGCCGACGCGCGCCACGAGCGGACCGAGGACCGAGATCGAGGCGCGCAGGGCGCGCACGAGCTCGTAGTCCGCCCGGTCTCCGATGCGCTCGGGCACGTCGAGGTCGACGACGCCGAGCTCGGGGTCGTGGTCGACCCGCACGCCGAGCCGGCGGAGCAGCTCGGCCATGATCGTCACGTCGACGATCCTCGGCACGTTGGTGAGCCGGGTCCGCCCCACCCCGAGCAGCGCGCCGGCCATGAGCTTGAGGGCGCTGTTCTTCGCGCCGACGACCGGGACGCGCCCGCGCAGCGACGTGCCACCGACGACCCGGAACCGCTCGCTCATCAGGGCACCCTAGCGGCTGGGTGGGAACCGGCCTCCAGGGCCGACGGGCGGGCTTCGGCCGACTTGGCCCCGGCCCAGTGGCAGGCTGGGGCTCATGGTCAACCTCACGAAGATCTACACCCGCACCGGCGACGACGGAACGACGTCGCTCGGCGACCTCAGCCGGACCTCCAAGAACGACCCCCGGCTCGCCGCCTACGCCGACGCCAACGAGGCCAACGCGGCCCTCGGCGTCGCCATCGCGGGCGGCGGGCTGAGCGCGGAGGTCGTCGCGACGCTCACCCGCGTCCAGAACGAGCTCTTCGACGTCGGCGCCGACCTCTGCACCCCGCTCCAGGAGACCTACGACTACCCGCCCCTGCGGGTGGCCGCCCCGTGGGTCGACGACCTCGAGGCAGACTGCGACCGCTACCTGACCCGCGTCGAGGCGCTGCGCTCGTTCATCCTTCCCGGGGGGTCGCTGGGCGCCGCCCACCTGCACGTGGCCACGACCGTCGTGCGCCGCGCCGAGCGAGCAGCCTGGGCCGCGATCGACGAGCACGGGGACCAGCCGGGGTCCGGCAAGGGGGTCGGCGGGGTCAACCCGCTCACCGCGACCTACCTCAACCGGCTCTCCGACCTGCTCTTCATCCTCGCCCGGGTGGCCAACGTGGACCGCGGCGGCGACATTCTCTGGCAGCCGGGTGGGGGGCGGGTGCGGGCACCCGACCGCGCCCAGCGCAGGCGAAAGAAGTCGTCCCCGTAGGCCGGCCCGGGCCACGACGGCCGAGCCGGTCTGGACCGGGAACAGACTCGAGCCAACCTGCTCAGGCGACGTCGAGTCTCGACCCCGGTGGCGCCGACTCCAGCCACGACCGCAGCGCCGTGTAGGCGGTCGGCGCCAGCGCGAGGTCGAACTCGTCGCCCTCGTGACAGCACCGCACGGCGACCGCGTCGGGCAGCAGGTCGATCCGGTCGAGGCCCTCGAGCGCCACCGGCGCGGCGAGGTCGAGCCCGCCCCGGGTCCAGGTCTGCGCGGGGCGCAGCGTGGCCCCGACGAGGGCGAACCAGTCGAGCTCGGTGCCGCCGAGCCGGGCCAGCCCCAGACGCCAGCGGACGGCGCCGTCGGCCCGCAGCCCGCACAGGGTCAGGGTCGTGCCGCGGGCGATGGCCCGACGCCTCACGAAGACGGCGGCGATACCGAACAGGACGAGCACGAGCAGCACGACGAGCGCGATCTCCAGGGAAGCAAGAGCGCTCGGCATGCGGGTGGGTTCAGCCCTTGGTCCCGGACGTGTCGACGCTGTCGGCGACGATGGTCACACGGTCGTGCTCGACCGAGAGGAACCCGCTGTCGATCGTCGCCGTCTGGTCGTCACCCTCGGTCCCGTGGATGGTCACGTCTCCGGCGACGAGCACCCCGAGCAGGGGCGTGTGGCCCGGCATGATGCCGAGCTCGCCTTCGACGGATCGGGCGCGGACCATCCGGGCCTCGCCGGACCAGACCTTGCGGTCCGCGGCGACCAGCTCAACGTGCAGTGAACTCACGGTGTCCTCCGGTGTTGTCGTGTGGCACCAGTCTATCGGGCGTGGCCGTTCGCTCCCGCCGCCGATCCCACGGCGGTGCCGCCGGCCGCGGCGACCAGACGCGCGACGACGAACCGCACGTTCTCGGCGGCCACGTCGTCGGGCAGCGGCGGGAGGTGCTCCGTCCAGTCGGGCAGGCAGCTGCCGAGCAGCTGGGCCGTCCGCGCCGGGCGGCCGAGCAGCTGCAGGTGCAGGTGAGCGCCGCCGTCGCCCCACTTGTTGACGTGGGCCCGCCCGACGCTCGGAAGGGCCTCGATGGCCGATGCGAGGTGCACGACCAGCCGCCCGAGCTCCGCGGCGAGCCCGGCGTCGAGGTCGGGCAGGTCGAGGTGACGCACCGGCCACAGCGTCAGCCAGACCGGGAGCACCGCAGGACTGCCGGCGCGCAGCACCCACGCAGCATCGCGCCAGACCACGTCGTTCGTGAGGAACGAGGGGTCGGCGCACCAGCAGTCGGCCGGGTCCTCGCCGCGGCGCGGCGGCTCGGCATCGAGCAGGGGCTGGAGCGGGCGGACCCGCAGCGACCCCGTCTCGTAGGGGAAGATGTCCCACTCGCTCGTCGCGTCGGCGCTCAAGGTCGGCAGCCGCCCGTCCGGGCCGGCGGCAGCGACAACCCGGGCGTAGTAGTCCTCGGCGCTCTCCGGCATGGCCGCGACACTACCGACGGCCGGGCGCCATGGCATACGCCCGGGCCGGTATGCCGTCCCGGCGGCCTCCGGCGCCCGGCCGAGCGGCCGGGCACTGTCGGGTGTCCCGGCCCTCGCGCCGTCGTGCTGGAGGAGCCGTCAGAGGGACTTCTGGATCTCGGACCACTGGCGCTCGACGTCGTCGAGGCCACCGCACATGTAGAAGGCCTGCTCCGCGAAGTGGTCGTACTCGCCGTCGGCGATCTTCGTGAACGCCTCCACCGTGTCGGCGAGCGACACCGTCGAGCCCTCGAGGCCGGTGAACTGCTTGGCGACGTAGGTGTTCTGCGACAGGAACCGCTGGATCCGGCGGGCCCGGTTGACGAGGATCTTGTCCTCCTCGGAGAGCTCGTCGATGCCGAGGATGGCGATGATGTCCTGCAGCTCCTTGTTCTTCTGGAGGATCTGCTTGACCCGGACCGCGGTGTTGTAGTGGTCCTCGGCGATGTAGCGCGGGTCGAGGATCCGGGACGTGGACGTGAGCGGGTCGACGGCGGGGTAGATGCCGAGCGACGCGATCTCGCGGGAGAGCTCGGTCGTCGCGTCGAGGTGCGCGAACGTCGTGGCCGGGGCCGGGTCGGTGTAGTCGTCGGCCGGGACATAGATGGCCTGCATCGAGGTGATCGAGTGACCGCGGGTCGAGGTGATCCGCTCCTGGAGGACGCCCATCTCGTCGGCGAGCGTCGGCTGGTAACCCACGGCGGACGGCATCCGGCCGAGCAGGGTGGACACCTCGGACCCCGCCTGGGTGAACCGGAAGATGTTGTCGATGAAGAGGAGCACGTCCTGGCCCTGCACGTCGCGGAAGTACTCCGCCATGGTCAGCGCCGACAGGGCGACGCGCAGCCGGGTGCCCGGCGGCTCGTCCATCTGGCCGAAGACGAGCGCCGTCTGTCCGAGGACGCCGGCCTCCTCCATCTCGACCATGAGGTCGTTGCCCTCACGGGTGCGCTCGCCGACCCCCGCGAAGACCGACACGCCGCCATGGTCGCGCGCGACCCGCGCGATCATCTCCTGGATGAGCACCGTCTTGCCCACGCCGGCCCCGCCGAAGAGGCCGATCTTGCCGCCCTGGACGTAGGGGGTGAGCAGGTCGATGACCTTGATGCCCGTCTCGAACATCTGGGTCTTGGACTCGAGCTGGTCGAAGGCGGGCGCCTGCCGGTGGATGCCCCAACGCTCCTTGATGTCGAGCGTCTCGCCCTCCTTCAGGTTGAGGCACTCGCCGGTCGTGTTGAAGACGTGGCCCAGCGTCACGTCGCCGACGGGGACGTTGATGGGACCCCCGGTGTCCTGGACCGCGGACCCGCGCACCAGGCCGTCGGTCGGCTGAAGCGAGATGGCGCGCACCATGTTGTCGCCGATGTGCTGGGCGACTTCGAGGTTGATGTTCTTCGACTCACCCGAGAGCTCGACCTGCGTCGTGAGCAGGTTGTACTGCTCCGGCATGCCGTCGACGGGGAACTCGACGTCGACGACCGGTCCGGTGATGCGGGCGATCCGGCCCACCGAGCCCTGCGTGTAGCGCTGGACGCTCTCGGAAACTGTGGCAGTCATGGGTCTCTTCCTTTACTTGGCGGAAGCGAGGGCATCGGAACCGCCCACGATCTCGCTGATCTCTTGGGTGATCTCGGCCTGGCGGGCCTGGTTCGCCAGCCGGGTGTAGGTCTTGATGAGGGCCTCGGCGTTGTCCGTCGCCGACTTCATCGCGCGCTGCTGGGCTGCCATCTGCGACGCCGCCGCGGAGAGCAGGCAGGTCCAGATCCGGGAGATGACGTACTTCGGCAGCAGGGAGTCCAGCACCTGCGCGACGCCGGGCTCGAACTCGTAGAGCGGCAGCACGTCGTCGGGAGCTGGCGTCTCCTCACCCTCGATGACCTCGAGCGGGACGAGGCGCAGCACGCGCGGCTCCTGCGTGACCATGTTCTTGAACCGGGTGTAGACGATGTGGACCTCGTCGTGGCCACCGTCCTCGTAGTCCTTGAGGAAGTCCTCGACGAGCCGGGTGCCGATCTCGCGGGCCGCGTCGTAGGTCGGCGCGTCCGAGAACCCGGTCCACTCGGCCGCGTACTCGCGCCGGCGGAACTTGTAGAAGTTGACGCTGCGCCGCCCGACGAGGTAGGCCGCGACCTCCTTGCCCTCCCCCTTGAGGCGCTGGACGAGCTGCTCGCTCTCCTTGAGGACGGACGAGTTGTAGGCGCCCGACAGGCCGCGGTCACCGGCGATGACGACGACGGCCGCGCGCCGCACCTCCTCGCGCTCGGTGGTGAGCGGGTGCTCCTCGTTGGAGAACGTCGCGAGCGCCGACAGCGCGCGGGTCAGCGCCGCCGCGTAGGGCCTCGACTCCTCCACCCGCTGCCGGGCCTTGACCACCCGCGAGGCCGCGATGAGCTCCATCGCGCGGGTGATCTTCTTGGTCGCCTGGACGGACCGGACGCGCTGGCGGTAGACCCGCATCTGCGCTCCCATACCTGCCGCCTCTCTCTGCTCGTGGTGCCGACTGCAGTTCGTGGTGCTGACTTCGGTTCGTGGTGGCCAACTGCGCTGGTATGCCGTGCGGCCGGGCTCACGCTGCGAGGCGCGCCGCGAGCCCGGGCGGGCTCACGGCATACGCCTGCCTCAGCGCTTCTGCCGGACGATCCGCTCCTGGTCGATCTGCTCGTCGTCGAGTGCCTCGGGGTCGGCCTCGTGACCGACGTCGGTGCGCCGGTCGTCGACGGGCGCGTCGCCCCCGAACTGGACCTTGAAGGCCTTGACGGCCTCCTCGAGACCCGAGCGGGTGTCGTCGTCGAACTTGCCGGTCTCCCGGATCCCGTCGAGCAGGCCCTTCTTGTCCCGGCGCAGGTAGTCGAGGAAGTCGGTCTCGAAGGCGCGCACGTCCTCGACCTTGATCGAGTCGAGCTGGCCGGTGGTGCCGGCCCAGACGCTGACGACCTGCTCCTCGACGGGGAACGGGTTGCTCTGCTTCTGCTTGAGCAGCTCGACGAGCCGGGCACCCTTGGCGAGCTGGGCCCGCGAGGCCGGGTCGAGGTCGGAGGCGAACATCGCGAAGGCCTCCATGGCGCGGAACTGCGCGAGGTCGAGCTTGAGCCGGCCCGCAACGTCCTTCATCGCCTTGATCTGCGCGGCGCCGCCGACCCGGGAGACCGAGACACCCACGTCGATGGCGGGCCGGACGTTGGCGTTGAAGAGGTCCGCCTGGAGGTAGATCTGGCCGTCGGTGATGGAGATGACGTTGGTGGGGATGTAGGCCGAGACGTCACCGGCCTTGGTCTCGATGATCGGCAGCCCCGTCATCGAGCCGGCACCGAGGTCGTCGGACAGCTTGGCGCAGCGCTCGAGCAGCCGGCTGTGCAGGTAGAAGACGTCGCCGGGGTAGGCCTCGCGGCCCGGCGGGCGGCGCAGCAGCAGTGATACCGCGCGGTAGGCCTCGGCCTGCTTGGACAGGTCGTCGAAGACGATGAGGACGTGCATGCCCTGGTACATCCAGTGCTGCCCGATGGCGGAGCCGGTGTAGGGGGCGAGGTACTTGAAGCCGGCGGCATCGGATGCCGGGGCCGCGACGATCGTCGTGTACTCCAGGGCGCCGGCGGCCTCGAGGGTGCCTCGGACTCCCGCGATGGTCGAGCCCTTCTGACCGATGGCGACGTAGATGCAGCGCACCTGCTGCTCGGGGTCGCCGGTCTCCCAGTTGCGCTTCTGGTTGATGATCGTGTCGATGGCGACCGCGGTCTTGCCGGTCTGCCGGTCACCGATGATGAGCTGGCGCTGGCCGCGGCCGATGGGGGTCATCGCGTCGACGGCCTTGAGGCCGGTCTGGAGCGGCTGGTGCACCGACTTGCGATGGACCACCGATGGCGCCTGGATCTCCAGGACGCGGCGGCCCTCCGCCTCGATGTCGCCGAGGCCGTCGATCGGCTGGCCGAGCGGGTTGACGACACGGCCGAGGAACTTGTCGCCGACCGGGACCGAGAGGACCTCGCCGGTGCGCTTGACCTCCTGGCCCTCCTCGATGCCGCTGAAGTCACCGAGGACGACGACACCGATCTCGTGGACGTCGAGGTTCAGCGCAATGCCGAGCGTGCCGTCCGAGAACTGGAGCAGCTCGTTGGTCATCGCCGAGGGCAGCCCCTCGACGTGCGCGATGCCGTCCCCAGCGTCGGTGACCCGGCCGACCTCTTCGCGGGAGGCCGCGCCGGGCTCGTAGGACTGAACGAAGTTGTCCAGCGCGTCCCGGATCTCCTCCGGACGGATCGAAAGCTCCGTCATGGTGTCTCTTCTCCTCGGTTGCCGGCCCCGCTCGGGGCCGAAGCGTGTGGTGCCTTGCTGTGGTTACTGCTCGGACGTCGTCGCCGCGGCGGCGGGCGTCAGGTGAAGTGCCGCCTCGCCGCCTCGAGCCGGCGCAGGACGGTGCCGTCGATGACGTCGTCGCCGATCTGGACCCGGATCCCGCCGACCACCACGGGGTCGACGACGACGTTGAGGTGCACGGCCTTGCCGTAGAAGGACGCCAGGGCCGCGACGAGCCGGTCACGCTGGGTCACGTCGAGGTCGACGGCGGTGGTCACCGTCGCCGCGAGCTGCTCGCGCCGGGTCGAGGCGACGGCGAGGTAGCCTTCGAGCACCCGGTCGAACCGGTGGCCACGCGGTTCGAGCACCGCCTGCCGGACGAGCCGGATCGCCTCGTCGGTGGCCCTGCCGTCCAGCAGGGCGACGACGACCCGCTCCTTGTCGTGCACGTCACCCCGGCGGTCGGTGAGCGCGTCGCGCAGCGCCGGGTTGCCGGCGACGATCCGCTCGAAGCGGAAGAGCTCGTCCTCGACCTGGTCGGCGCGGCCGTTGGCCTCCGCCGAGGCGACGACCGTCTCGACCGCGAGGTGCTCCGCGGTGTCGGACAGGTCGCGCTCGTGCGACCAGCGCTGGGCCACGAGGGCCTTGAGCAGGTCCACGGCGGCGGGCCCGACCTTGCCGTCGAACAGCCGACCGACGAGGTCGGCCTTGGCCGCCCCATCCCGTGACGGGTCGGCGAGGGCCCGCCGCAGGGTGGCGTTGTCGTCGAGCGCCTTGACGATGCCGAAGAGGTCCTCCGCGAGGCTCCCGCGGTCCACCCCCGACTCCAGGGTGGCGTGGAACGCCTCCCTGGCCGCTGTGGCCGCTGCGCGCGAGGAGCCCTGCATCAGACGTCCTGCCCCGTGGTGCTGTGGGCGGCGGCGTCACCGACGGAGTCGCCCGAAGCGGCGGCACCGACCTTCTCCGGCTGCACGTTGCCCGCCTCGAGCTCGGCGAGGAACCGCTCGACGATGCCCTTCTGACGGGTCTCGTCGTGGAGCGACTCGCCGACGATGCGGCTGGCCAGATCGGTGGACAGCCGGCCGACCTCGCCGCGCAGCTGGACGACCGCCTGCTGGCGCTCCGCCTCGATCTGCTTGTGGGCGCTCTCGGTGATCCGGGCGGCCTCCGCCTGCGCCTTCTCGCGCAGCTCGGCGACGATGAGCGCGCCCTGGGCCTTGGCGTCCTCGCGGATCCGGGAGGCCTCGGCACGCGCCTCGTGCAGCTGGGCGTTGTACTGCTCGAGAGCGGCCTGGGCCTGGGCCTGGGCCTCCTCGGCCTTGTTGATGCCGCCTTCGATCGCCGCGGTGCGCTCCTCGAAGATCTGCTCGAGCCGAGGGACGACCCTGCGCGACACGATCACGTAGAGGATCGCGAAGCAGGCGATGCCGAAGAAGAACTCGAGGGGGTGCGGGATGATCGGGGCCGCGGTCGCCCAGAACCCGCCGTCGCCGCCCTCGGCAGCGGGGATGGTCAGTGAGTGCATGGGGCTCTCCTCAGGGGGTGGGTGACGGCTCGGCCGGGGTGGGGCGTCAGCCGGCCTTGAACACGAAGGCGAGGGCGATACCGAAGATCGCGAGCGCCTCGGTGATGGCCATGCCGAGGAAGGCGATCGGCTGGAGCATGCCGCGGGCCTCCGGCTGGCGCGCGACGCCGTTGATGTAGGCCGCGAAGATCAGGCCGACACCGATACCGGGGCCGATGGCGGACAGGCCGTAACCGAGGATGGCGATGTTGCCGGTCATGTCAATTCCGTTCCTTCTCGTGTGGTCCCGGTGGCGGATACCCCGGGGCGCTGGCGGTGCTGCGGTCGTGCGGTGTTACGTCTGGCGGTCGGTTGCTCTGTTGGCAGGCCTGGCATGTGTGTGCTCGTCACTGCTCGTCAGTGCTCGTCGGCCACGGCGCCAGCGATGTAGAGGGCGGCCAGCAGGGTGAAGACGTAGGCCTGGAGGAACTCGACCAGGAGCTCGAAGAGAGTCATGATGAAGGCGAAGACCCAGGTCACCCCGCCGGCGACCACGAGGACGCCGCCGTTGGTCAGCATGTACCAGCCGCCGGTGATGAACAGGACCATGAGGATGTGGCCGGCGAACATGTTGCCGAAGAGCCGAAGGGCCAGGGTGACCGGCCGGGTGAAGAGGTCGGTGATGAGCTCGAGGAAGAAGATCACCGGCACGATCCAGCCCGGCAGCCCGGCCGGGACGAGCGACTTCCAGTACCCGATGAAGCCGTGCTTCTTCATCCCGACGGCGTGGAAGACGATCCAGACGATGAGCGCCAGGACGATGGGGAACCCGATGCGGCTCATCGTCGGGTACGACATCGGCGGGATCACGCCGAACAGGTTGTTGGTGAGGATCATGACGAACATCGTGAACAGGAGCGGCACGAACCTCAGGAAGTCCTTGCTGCCGATGAGGTCGCGGGCCACGCTGTTGCGGACCAGGCCGTAGACGGCCTCGGTCGCCATCTGCGACTTGCCGGGGACGACCGCGCGGTGACGCGTCGTGGCGAGCAGCCACCAGCTGATGAGGCCGACCGAGAGGACGAGCAGGAGCGCCGGGCGGGTGACCGCGAACGCGCCGTCACCGATGAGGGGCTCCCAGAACTCTCCGACACCGGGCGGCGTGTACTCCTGCGGAAGTGCAGTGGCCACGATGCTCACGGGAGACTCCTTCGGGTGCGAGGGACCTGGCGGGGTGCTGGCGCGGATCGAGCACGTTCCTTGCTCCGGCCAGCAGGTTTGACGTCGTCCTCGCGAACGGCCGCCGAGCCCTTTAAGTACCGTACCGGAACCAGATCAGATACAGCGACAGGGCCATTCCTCCGACGATGCCCACACCGACGAGCCACGTTGTCCCCAGCCAGTGGTCGGCCGCCCAGCCCAGTCCGCCGTAGAGCAGCGGACCGCTGATGAGGTAGGCCACCGCCCGCCACGCGGCGTCCTGCTCGCGGGTGTTGAAGGCGCGCAGCGCCTCCTTCTTGTCGGCTTCCGACGGCTCTTCGGGCGGGGTGCCGGACGTCGGCGGTGTGGGCGGTGTGGTCATCGTGACACCCATTCTGCCGCATCATCGCTCGTCCCCTTCGGACCCCGTCGCGGGTGCGGGCAGTGCCGCGGCCCCGTCGGGGTCGTAGGCGAAGATCCGCAGCCGCCGGTAGGAGCGCATCTCGAAGAAGAGCCAGACGAGGGTGCAGACGGTGATGGTGACCCCCACGGCATACCCCGACACCCATGTCGCGTCGCGCAGGAGGAACATCGCCAGCCCGAGCGCGAGCACCTTGAAGGTGTAGGTCGCCATGACGGCCATCATCACCGTCGTCGGCGGCAGGTCGGCGGTGCGCCGCATGACGAGCAGGGTGAGGCTGAAGAAGCCGACGACGAGGAGGGCGCCGAAGGCCGCGGACCAGGCGGCCTTGGGGTTCGCGACGAGTCCCACCACCACGCACAGCGCGGCCGCGAAGAGCGTCGGCAGGAGCGAGCCGCGCAGGAGCTGCGCGAAGGCGTCGCCCTGCCCCGCTGGGGCCGTGGTGTCGCTCATCGGGATGGACCTGCCTCGCGTTCGTCGTGCTCGGCGGACTCTGGCCGGACGGCGTGCTCGGCAGTCTCCGAGGAGCGGTCCGCGCCCGTTCTCAGGGCTCTTTCAGGTGCTTGTGAAAGGTATCACAAGCGCCGGACGCCGCTCCAGCGGGGGAGCCAGATCGTCAGGGCGCTGGCCACCGCGACCAGGACGGCGATGACCACCACCGCCTGCCAGACGTCGACGAAAGCGAACGAGACGGTGCCGAGCGCCAGCAGCGCGGCCCACATGTAGAGGATGAGCACGGCGTTGCGGTGGCCGTGCCCGATCTGGAGCATCCGGTGGTGCAGGTGCTTGGAGTCCGCGTGCCACGGCCGTTGCCCGGCGCGGGTGCGGCGCACCACGGCCAGGGTCATGTCGACCAGGGGCAGGCTGAGCACCGCGAGCGGCACGACGATGGGCAGCAGCGCCGCGCTCACCGCTCCCCCGGTGAACTCGCTGGGGTCGACGTTGCCCGTCATCGAGATCGTCGCCGCCGCCAGCAGCAGGCCCAGGACGAGCGCGCCCGAGTCGCCCATGAACAGGCGCGCCGGGTGGAAGTTGTGTGGCAGGAACCCCACGCAACAGCCCAGGACCGCCGCGGTGATGAACGTCGCGTTGGAGAAGACGTTGGGCGGGTTGAAGCTCCGGGAGACCAGGTCGGAGTAGATGAAGAACGACAGCGCGGCGATGCCGACGATCCCTGCTGCCAGCCCATCGAGGCCGTCGATGAAGTTGACCGCGTTCGCCGTGACGAGGACGACGAGGACCGTGACCGCGACGAGCACCGGTGACGGCAGGACGGTGCTCGTGCCGAAGAAGGGGATCGCGAGGAGCTGGACGCCCTTGTAGGCCATCACCCCCGCCGCGAGGACCTGCCCCGCGAGCTTGGTCAGCCAGTCGAGCTCGTGGATGTCGTCGATGGCGCCGACGAGGCACACGACGGCCGCCCCGAGCAGGACCCCGGAGATCTGACCGGTGCTGTAGACACCCCGCAGGAAGGGCAGCTCGCGCGCGACGAGAGACGCGGCGGCGAAGCCGAGGAAGATCGCCACCCCGCCGAGCCGCGGGATCGGCGTCGTGTGCACGTCGCGGTCACGGACCGGTGTGAACGCCCCGGTGACGATCGCCAGGGCCCGCACCAGCGGGGTGGTCAGGTAGGTGACCGCCGCGGCGACCACGAAGATGAGGAGGTACTCCCGCACGGGCGGCCCTGGGGCTGGTCGGGGTCAGGGACGGGGGTATGCCGGGAAGCGGGCCACGAGGTCGCTCACCTCGACGCGCACCTGGGTGGACACGGGGTGCTCGGGGTCGGCGTCGCCCTTGGTCACGGCCGTCGCGATGAGCTCCGCGACGGTGACCATCTCGTCGGTGCCCATGCCCTGGGTCGTCACGCACGGGGTGCCGACCCGGATGCCCGACGCGATGTTGGGCTTCTGCGGGTCGAAGGGGATGGCGTTCTTGTTCAGGACGATGCCGGCCGCGTCGGCCCGCGCCTCGGCGTCGGCGCCGGTGACGCCGACCCCTTGCAGGTCGTGCAGCGAGAGATGGGTGTCGGTGCCCCCCGTCGTGGGCCGGATGCCGTGCCCGGCGAGGCTCGTCGCGAGCTGGCGGGCGTTGGCGATGACCTGCCGGGCGTACGCGGCATACTCGGGGGTGGCGCACTCCTTGAAGTTCACCGCCTTGGCGGCGATGGTGTGCATCTGCGGCCCGCCCTGCATCATCGGGAAGACGGCCTTGTCGAGAGCGGCGGCGTGCTCGGCCCGGCAGACGAGCGCGCCGGAGCGCGGCCCGCGCAGGACCTTGTGCGTGGTGAACGTCACGACGTCGGCCCACGGGACGGGGCTGGGGATCGCCCGGCCGGCGACGAGCCCGATGAAGTGCGCGGCGTCGACCCAGAAGATCGCCCCCACCTCGTCGGCGAGCCTGCGGAAGAACTCGAAGTCGATGAGGCGGGGGATGGCGCTGCCGCCGGCGCAGATGACCTTGGGGCGGTGCTCGCGGGCCAGCGCCGCGACCTGGTCGTAGTCGATGTCCTCGCTGTGCCGGTCGACGCCGTAGTGGACCGCGTTGAACCACTTGCCGGAGAACGACACCTTGGACCCGTGGGTGAGGTGGCCGCCCATCGGCAGGGCCATGGCGAGGAACGTGTCGCCGGGGGCCATGAAGGCGCCGTAGACGGCCTGGTTCGCGCTCGCCCCGGAGTGGGGCTGGACGTTGGCGTGGTCGGCGCCGAAGAGGGCGGTGCACCGCTCGATGGCGATGGTCTCCGCCTTGTCCACCTCGGAGCAGCCGCCGTAGTAGCGCCGGCCCGGGTAGCCCTCGGCGTACTTGTTGGACAGCGTCGACCCCAGCGCGGTGAGGACCTCGGGGGAGGACATGTTCTCGCTGGCGATGAGCTGCAGGCCCCCGCGGATCCGCTCGAGCTCGGAGAGGAGGACACCCGAGATCTCAGGGTCGAAGGAGCTCAGGGCGGCGAAGTCGGAGCCGTAGAAGGTCTGGTCGCTCATGGCAGGATGTTCTCCGGGGAGTCGGCGGGCGGGAGACCCACTGTAGGCCCCCCGACCCCACCGGCCGTCGAGCGCAGAAGCGTCGCAGAGGCATCCGTCGACCCGCGTATCAGGTATGCCGCCGGGCGCCTCTTGGTCGAGGAGCGGTCGCGGGCCCGTGACAGTCGACCGGCCGGGGTCATGGAGGAGGTCTGCACGATGAGCACGAACCCGACGACCGAGCCGGCGCCGCCGACGAACAGCCTCGGCGAGGTCGAGCCCCCGATCCCCGACCCCGACGCGCACACCCGCGAGGGGGAGCCGGATCCCGACACCCTCGACCAGACGCCGATGCCCCCTCCCGCGCCGGGCGACCGGGACGTCGCGCCGGCCGCCGACCGGGTGCTGGCCCGGGCGGCGTCCTTCCTCGGATACAGGGAGAGGGGCGACAACGACACGACCTTCGGCGTCTGGTATGGGCTCAACCACCAGCCGTGGTGCGACATGTTCGTCTCCTATGTCTTCGCGCAGGAGGGCGCCGGCGGGGTCGGCGGGCGGTTCGCCTACTGCCCGTCGCACGTCACGTGGTTCAAGCAGCGCGGTCAGTGGGGCACGACACCGCGCCGGGGCGCGGTCGTCTTCTTCTCCTGGGACGGCGGGCCGACCGCGGACCACGTGGGCATCGTCGAGGTGCCGGACGCCTCGCCCCAGACCATCGAGGGGAACACGTCGTCGGGAGCGGCCGGCTCGCAGGGCAACGGCGACGGCGTCTACCGGCGGATCCGCAACCCGAAGTTCGTCCTCGGCTACGGCTACCCCGAGTACGGCAGCCCCGGCGGCGCGGTCGCCCCTTCCTCCGTCCTCGCCTCGGCCCCGGCCGGGAAGAGGACCCCGGTCGTGTCCCTGTCCCGGGTCGTGGCGGCGGCCCGCGCAGACGGGCCGCGCCCCCAGGGCCAGGGCACCCCCGGGTCGGTCGACGACGTGCTCGTCGTCGAGCGCGCCCTGCACGCGGAGGGCCTTCTCGACGCGGGCCTCGTCGACGGCTCGTTCGGCACCTCGAGCGTGGCGGGCTACCGCCGGTGGCAGCAGCGGCTCGGCTTCGGCGGGAGGGACGCGGACGGCATACCGGGGATGGACTCGCTGCGACGGCTCGGCGCCGCCCACGGGTTCTCGGTGACCGGCTGAGGTCCCTCGGGTCTCAGCGCTTGCGGCGGGAGCCGGCGACCCGCGGCCCCGACCGCGGGCCCGGACCCACACGGGCGGCCAGCTCGGCCGCGCGCTGCTCCCGCGCATAGCGCTCGACATCGGCGGTGTGCGCGGCCTCGACCTCCCGCTGCGCCGCCGCGGCGCGTTCCAGGGCCTCCTGCTCCGCGGCGCCGACGGCCTCGTCGACCTCGCGGCGCGAGAGCGCGCCCTCGCGCAGGGTGAGCGGCGCGCCGCCGGTGCAGTCGAGGATCGTCGAGGCGGCCGAGCCGGAGGCAGGGCCGGCGTCCAGGTAGACCGCGACCGCCTCGCCCAGCTGGGCCTGCGCCTCGGCCACGGTCTGCGCGGGCGGCGAGCCGGTGAGGTTGGCGCTCGTGACGGCCATCGGTCCCACCTCAGCCAGGACGGCCAGCGCGGTGGGGTGGTCGGGCATCCGGACCGCTACGGTCCCGTTCGTCTCGCCGAGATCCCAGCTCAGCGACGGCTGCGAGGTGAAGACGAGGGTCAAGGCTCCCGGCCAGAAGGCGGTGATGAGGGCGCGCGCGTATTCCGGCACCGCGCTGGCAAGGCCGTCCACGGTGCGCTTGTTGGGCACCAGCACCGGCGGGGGCATCTCGCGCCCGCGGCCCTTGGCGGCGAGCACGGCGGCCACCGCGGCGACGTTGAAGGCGTCCGCGCCGATGCCGTAGACGGTGTCGGTGGGCATGACGACGAGCTGTCCCTCGCGGACCGCGTGCGTCGCGGCCTCGACCCCCGCCGCCAGGCCCTCGGGAGTCGTGCAGTCGAAGACCTCACTCATGGGCCGACTGTATGCCGTCCACCCGGACGGTCGTGGTGGGGTTCTGGAGCCCGGACCGCGACGAGGCAGCGCGGCCGCCCAAGCAGGTCGCGTTGGTCGATGACGCTGCCCCACGAGCCCGTGGCGGACAGGGCCCGGGGCAGCAAGGCGCCCTGGGTCTCGGCGTGCTCCATGACGAGCACCCCACCAGGCCGCAGCAGGTCGGCCGCGCGGGCCGCCATCGCCCGCGGCAGGGCCAGGCCGTCCGCGCTGCCGCCGTAGAGCGCGAGCTCGGGGTCGTGGTCGCGGACCTCCGGGTCCACGGGCACCTGCCCGACGGGGATGTAGGGCGGGTTGCACGTCACGACGTCCACTCGTCCCTCGAGCTCCGGGTATGCCGTGCGGGCGTCGCCGAGCTCGAGGCTCACCTCGAGCCCGAGCCGGTCGCGGTTGGCCACGGCCCAGCCGTGAGCCAGCTCGCTGAGCTCCACGGCATACACGGTCGCGGTGGGGTGCTCCTGCTTGACGCTGAGCGCGATGGCGCCGGACCCCGTGGCGAGATCGACGACGACCGGTGACTCGAGGCCGGCGAGGACGCGCAGCGCGAGGTCGACGACGAGCTCGGTCTCGGGCCGGGGGACGAAGACGCCGGGTCCGACGGCGAGCTCGATACGGCGGAACCCGGCCCGGCCGGTGAGGTGCTGCAGGGGCACCCGGGTGGCCCGTTCGGCGACGAGGTCGTCATAGCCCTCCGGCGCCTCCACGCCCCCCAGGACCATGAGTCGCCGGACCTCCGCGACGTCGAGGTGCAGCAGGTGAGCCGCGAGGTGCAGCGCGTCGACGGGTGCCGACACGACGCCCGCCTCGGCGAGGCTCATCGTGGCCCGGCGGACCGCGACCCGCAGCTCGGTCACGTGGTGCCCGCGACGGCGCTCATCCGGGCCTGCTCGTCGGCCTCGATGCACGAGCGCACGACGGCATCGAGCTCTCCGCCCAGGACGGCGTCGAGGTTGTGCGCCTTGAACCCGGTGCGGTGGTCGCTGATCCGGTTCTCGGGGAAGTTGTAGGTGCGGATCCGCTCGCTGCGGTCGACGGTGCGGACCTGGCTGCGGCGCGCGGCGGACGCCTGCGCCTCCGCCTCGTCACGGGCGATCTGGTGCAGGCGGGCGCGCAGGACCCGCAGCGCGGACTCCTTGTTCTGCAGCTGAGACTTCTCGTTCTGGCAGGACACGACGACCCCGGTCGGCAGGTGGGTGATCCGCACCGCTGAGTCCGTCGTGTTGACGCTCTGACCGCCCGGTCCGGAGGAGCGGTAGACGTCGATGCGCAGGTCGTTCGGGCCGAACTCGCCGACGTCCTCGGTGTCCTCGACCTCCGGCATGACGAGGACGCCGGCCGCCGACGTGTGGATGCGTCCCTGGCTCTCGGTCACCGGCACCCGCTGCACCCGGTGGACACCCCCCTCGAACTTGAGCATCGCCCAAGGGGCCTCGCCGGGCTGCGGCGTGCCCTTGGCCTTGACGGAGAGGCGCGCCTCCTTGTATCCGCCGAGGTCGGACTCCGTCGCGTCGATGACCTCCGCCCTCCAGCCCCGCTTCTCGGCGTAGCGCGCGTACATCCGCAGCAGGTCGGCCGCGAACAGGGCGGACTCCTCACCGCCCTCACCCGCCTTGACCTCGAGGATGACGTCGCGGTCGTCGTCGGGGTCACGGGGGATGAGCAGCCGGCGCAGCCGCTCCTCGGCCACGTCGACCACGCCCGCGAGATCGGGCACCTCGGCGGCGAAGGACGCGTCGTCGGCCCCGAGCTCGCGGGCCGCCTCGAGGTCCTCTCGGGCGGTGACGACCGCGTGGTATGCCGCGACGGTGGGTGCCAGCGCGGCATACCGTTTGTTGAGGGTCCGGACCCGGCCCTGGTCGCCGTGGACGGCCGGGTCGGCCAGCTGCAGCTCGAGCGCGGCGTACTCGTCGACGAGGACCTGTGCGGACTCGAGCATGTGGCGTCCTCTGGGGTGGGCTGGCGGTCGGGCAGACCAACACGAACGCCGGCCCCGACGACAGGCGAACCTGCCGTGGGACCGGCGTGCGGGAGAGCTACTTGGCGACCTTCTTGCCGTAGCGGGCTTCGAACCGGGCCACGCGGCCACCGGTGTCGAGGATCTTCTGCTTGCCGGTGTAGAACGGGTGGCACTGCGAGCAGACATCGGCGTTGATCTTGCCGGAGGCCGCCGTGCTGTGGGTGGTGAACGTGTTGCCACAGGTGCAGGTGACCGTGGTCTCCACGTAGGTCGGGTGCAGGTCCTTCTTCACAACGCTCTCCTCGGGTGGGGTCGAGCCGGGTCGGCGGGAGCTGCACGATGTCGTGAGGTCCTGAAGTGCCGTGAACCGGTCCAACGGACAAGTGTGCCAGAGAGGGGCACGTACCCGTAAACACGCCTGACATCCCCGGCATTCCTGTGTCCATTGCGGGACCGATGACTTCTCGGCGCCCGGGCCGTTCTACCTTCTGACAGCGTGGTTCCCCAGACAAGACACCACCACGAGCGGACGCGGCCACCGGGCCGCCGATGCCCCACACCCCAGGAGCAGACCCATGGACTGGACCATCGAGACCATCCTCATCCCCGTGACCGACGTGGACCGGGCCAAGGCCTTCTACGCCGACCAGCTCGGCTTCCACCTCGACGTCGACCACCAGGCGAGCGAGACCTTCCGGGTCGTCCAGCTGACGCCGCCGGGCTCGGCCTGCTCGATCACGATGGGAGTCGGGATCACCGACGCGGCTCCCGGCTCGGTCCGGGGGACCCACCTCGTCGTCGCGGACATCGCCGCGGCCCACGCCCAGCTCGTCAAGGCCGGCGTCGACTGCAGCGGGGTCACCCACTTCGAGGCGGGCGCGATGGTGGACGGCCCCGACCCGCGACGGGGCGACTACGAGTCCTACGTGCACTTCAGCGACCCGGACGGCAACACGTGGGCCGTCCAGGAGGTGCCTTCCCGGGCCGCCGCCGAGTCATGAACAGCCGCGTCATGAGCACCCAGGCACCCGCCGCGACGGGCTTCGAGGAGCTCGCGGCGCGGCACCGCAGGGAGCTGCACGTGCACTGCTACCGGATGCTCGCGTCGTTCGACGACGCCGAGGACGCCGTCCAGGAGACCTACCTGCGGGCCTGGCGCGGCTGGGCGAGGGTCGAGGTCACGGCGCTGCGGGCGTGGCTCTACAAGATCGCGACGAACGTCTGTCTCGACGTCATCCGGTCCCGCTCGCGACGGGTCACCGACCTCCACTCGCTCGCCGAGGTGTCGTGGCTGCAGCCCTATCCCGACCGGCTGCTCGACGAGGTGACGTCCGGGGAGGGCCCAGAGTCGTTCATCGTCGCCCGCGAGACGATCGAGCTGGCGTTCATCGCCGCCGTCCAGGTCCTGCCGCCGCGGCAGCGGGCCGCCCTGGTCCTGCGAGACGTGCTGGGTATGCCGGCCTCGGAGACGGCGGCGCTGCTCGAGACTAGCGTCGCGGCGGCGAACAGCGCGCTGCAGCGGGCCCGGGCGACGATGCAGGAGCACCTGCCGTCGCACCGGCTCGACTGGTCGGCCTCCGACGCGAGCCCGGCCGAACGCGCGCTGCTCGGCCGGTTCATCGACGCCCACGAGCGGGGCGACGCCGAGGCCGCACTGGCGATCTCCCTCGAGGACCTACGGGTCACCATGCCTCCGGCGCCCACGTTCTTCCACGGACGAGCCGCCGTCGCCACGCTGCTCGAGCGCGCCTTCGGGCCGCATCGCGACGGCGACTGGCGGCTGCTGCCGACCAAGGCCAACCGGATGCCGGCTGCCGGGAGCTACCTCCGTCGGCCCGGGGACACGGAGTTCCGCGCGTTCAAGCTCGACGTCCTCCGCATCGAGGACCACAAGGTTGCCGAGATCACGACCTTCGGGTACTCGACGTTCCCCGCCCTGGGCCTGCCGATGCTCCTCGACCATGACTGACCGCCGCCAGATCTTCGCCTTCTCGGGGATTCTGGTTGGTCGGGACGACAGGCGGAACAACGCCGACCTGACCCGGCACGCCCTGACGCTGACCGGCAAGCACGGCGGGCAGCGCGTCTGCTACGTCCCCACGGCGGTCGGAGACTCCCCGACGGTAGTCGAGGCCACCAGAGCCCACTTCGCCGACGAGCTCCCCGGGGTCGACCTCTCGGTCCTCACGCTCTTCACCCAGCCGAGCGTCCCCGACGTCCGGGCGCACCTGCTCGGCCAGGACCTCGTCCTTGTCGAGGGCGGCAGCGTCGTCAATCTCATGGCGGTCTGGCGGGCCCACGGGCTCCCGGCCATCTTCCGCGAGTGCTGGGAGGCCGGGGTCGTGCTGGCCGGTGCCAGCGCGGGCAGCCTCTGCTGGCACACCGGCGGCCCGACCGACTCCTTCGGTGACTCGCTCGACGCGTTCACCGACGGGATCGGGCTGCTGCCCTTCAGCAACGGCGTCCATGACGACTTCGACGACCAGCCGCGGCGGACGACCTATCGCGACCTCGTCGCGGCGGGAACCCTCGATGCCGGCTACGCCACCGAGGACGGCGTCGGGCTGCACTATGTCGGGACGACCCTCTTCGAGGCCGTCAGTCTCCGGCCGACCTCGAGCGCGTGGTGGGTCGAGCCCGACGGTGCGAGTGGGTGGCGCGAGCAGGCCGTCAGCGCCAGGCCGCTCTGATCGCTCGGCACCGGCGCCACCGCGTGGCATACGCGACAGATCGGCGGCCACCCGCGAAGGTGACTGCCGATCCGGTATGCCGTGCTCGCTCAGTCGTCGCCGCCGTCGAGACGCGACGAGGCGGTCATCTGCACCTGACGGAGGAACTCGACGTTGCTCTTGGTCTTCTTGAGCCGGTCGAGCAGGAGCTCGATGCCCTGCTGGGAGTCCAGCGCCGCGAGGACGCGCCGCAGCTTCCACATGATCTTGAGCTCCTCGGCGCCGAGGAGGATCTCCTCGCGGCGGGTGCCCGAGTTGTTGACGTCGACGGCCGGGAAGATCCGCCGGTTGGCGAGCTCGCGCGAGAGGCGCAGCTCCATGTTGCCGGTGCCCTTGAACTCCTCGAAGATCACCTCGTCCATCCGGGACCCGGTCTCGACGAGGGCGGTCGCGAGGATGGTGAGCGAGCCCCCGTTCTCGATGTTGCGCGCCGCGCCGAAGAACTTCTTCGGCGGGTAGAGCGCGGCGCTGTCGACCCCACCGGAGAGGATTCGCCCCGAGGCAGGCGCCGACAGGTTGTAGGCCCGGCCGAGCTTGGTGATCGAGTCGAGCAGGACCACGACGTCGTGCCCCATCTCCACGAGACGCTTGGCGCGCTCGATGGCCAGCTCGGCCACCGTGGTGTGGTCTTCGGCGGGCCGGTCGAAGGTCGAGGAGATGACCTCGCCCTTGACGGCGCGCTGCATGTCGGTGACCTCCTCGGGGCGCTCGTCCACGAGGACGACCATGAGGTGGCACTCCGGGTTGTTCGCCGTGATGGCGTTGGCGAGCGCCTGGAGGACCATGGTCTTGCCGGCCTTGGACGGCGCGACGATGAGCCCGCGCTGGCCCTTGCCGATGGGAGCGACGAGGTCGATGATCCGCGTCGTCAGCACATGCGGCTCGGTCTCGAGGCGCAGCCGCTCCTGCGGGTAGAGCGGCGTGAGCTTGCCGAACTCGACCCGGGAGCGCGACTGCTCGGGCGACATCCCGTTGATGGTGTCGAGGCGGACCAGTGCGTTGAACTTCTGCCGGTTCGCGGCGCCGCCCTGGGGCTGTTCCCCTTCCCGCAGCGCCTTGACCGCCCCCGTGACCGCGTCACCCTTGCGCAGGCCGTTCTTCTTGACCAGGCCGAGGGGCACGTAGACGTCGTTGGGCCCGGGCAGGTAGCCGGACGTGCGGACGAAGGCGTAGTTGTCGAGGACGTCGAGGATGCCGGCCACCGGCACGAGGACGTCGTCGTCGTTGATCTGCAGCTCGGGCTCGTAGTCCTGACCCTCGCCCACCGGACGGCCGGCCCGCTTGCGGTCGCGGGTGCGCTGCCGGTTGCGTCGCCGCCCACCGGGAGCGTCGTCGTCGCCGTAGCGGTTGGCGGTCCCGCTCTGGGCCTCCGCTGCGGCTGCGGTGCGGTTCGCGGCCTGCTGCTGGTGCTGCCTGGCTTGAGTCTGCTGTCCCTGGCCGCCCTGTCCCTGCTGTCCGTGCTGCCCCTGCTGTCCCTGAGACTGCTGTCCCTGAGACTGCTGGCGCTGCTGACGGCTCTGATAGGGCTCGCGGCGTGCGCCGCTCTCCGCGTGGTCGTCGTGCTGCTGCCCGGCGTCGTGGCGCTGCTCGGGCTGCCGACGCTGCTCCGCCTCGCGGTTCGGCTGCTCCGCCTCGCGGTTCGGCTGCTCCGCCTCGCGGTTCGGCTGCTCCGGCGCGGGCTGCTGCTCCGGCGCGGCCTGCTGCTCCGCCGCTCGGGACTGCCCCTCGTCCTGCTCTCGCGTCCCGTCGCCCGAGGATCGCTCGCCCGGGACGTCACGCGGGCCCTCGACCGGCGCACCTCGCCGGGTCCGCGACGGGGCCGTGCGGGTGCTCGTGCGCTCCGCGCCTGTCTCGCCCCGCGGGCCGTCGCCGGACTGGCGCGACGCGATGGCGGCGACGAGGTCGTCCTTGCGCATCTTCGTCGTCCCGGTGATGCCGAGCCCCGCGGCGAGGCCCTTGAGCTGCGCGACGTTGAGCGCCGCGAGCCCGGTCCGGGCCGTCTTGCCGTTCGACCCGGTGGGTGCCGAACCGGCAAGGGTGGTGGTGTCTGTCACGAAGGATCCTTCCCCCTCGTAAGTCGGTGCGGCGATGCCGTCACCGGTGCTTGAGCCAGGGATGTCCTGGATGGGTTTCCACGTCCCGGACGCAGACCCGCGTCTCGTGGGGCGAGTCACGTCGCCGTTGTGGGGGGTTACGCCGCACGCCACCAGCCGCAGAACGCGGCCTTGCAGTGCGGTGCGCCCTCAATGTAACACCTCCCCCTTCGGACCTGTCCCAGCTTCCGAGAACCCGGCCCCGGGGTCTCAGAGCCGGGTCACCTCGACCCCACGAGCCGGTATGCCGGGGACGAGCCGCAGCCACCCCTGCCCGCCGTCGGAGGGCGCCGGGACCACGACGGCCGCCGCGTTGGCCCGGGTGGTCAGGACGAGGACGCTCGGTCCCGCCCCCGAGACCACCGCGGCGTGCCCGAGCGCGCGGAGGGCGTCCACGAGGGCCATCGACGCCGGCATCGCGGCACGGCGAAACTCCTGGTGGAGCCAGTCGCGCGTCGCCGGGAGGAGAAGGTCCGGTCGCCTCGTGACCGCCTCGACGAGCAGGGCCGCACGTCCCGAGTTCTCGGCGGCGGCCCGGTGCTCCACCGTCGGCGGCAGGACCGCCCGCGCCACGGTGGTGGACAGCTGGGCGGTCGGGACGAAGACGACCGCGGTGAGGTCGGGGTGTCGCTCGACCGACGCCGTGCCGGTCCACCCCTCGCGCGGGCACCCAGGGTCAAGGGTCCACGAGACAGTCAGCCCGCCGTAGACGCTCGCCGACGCGTTGTCCGGATGCCCCTCGAGTGCGCTCGCAAGGTCGCTGACGCACCCGAGATCGACCGGGACCGGCTCGCCGGCCGGGATCCCGGGGTCGTCATCGATGGCCCGAAGTGCCTGTGCCGCAACGACCCCCGCGATGATCGCCGAGGCCGACGAGCCGAGCCCGCGTCCGTGGGGAATCCCGTTGCGGGCCACGAGGTGCAGGTCGGCCGGAGCGGACAGGCCGCACTGCTCGAGGCCCCGCAGGAGGGAGCGGTAGACGAGGTGCGAGCCGTCGCGGGGCACGTCCTGAGCGCTCTCGCCGGTGACGTCGATGCGCAGTCCCCCGGCCCGCTCGACGGTGAGGTCGTACTCGTCCCACAGGCCGAGCGCGAGGCCGACGGAGTCGAAGCCGGGGCCGAGGTTGGCGCTGCTGGCCGGGACGCGGACCTGGACGCCGGACCCGGGGGACGGCATACGCGTCGCTGTCACTCGAGGCCGAGCGCGGTCGCGGCGCTGACCGCGTCGACGGGCACCCGCACCGGCACCACCTCGGAGCCGTCGGCCTGGGTGAGGGCCCACTGCGGGTCCTTGAGCCCGTGCCCCGTCACCGTGCAGACGATCCGCGCCCCTGGGGGCACGAGCCCGGCGGCGTGCGAGGCCAGCAGCCCTGCGACGGACGCGGCGGACCCGGGCTCGACGAAGACGCCCTCGCGCGACGACACGAGGCGGTGCGCCGCGAGGATCTGCTCGTCGGCGACGGCGTCGATGCGCCCGCCCGACTCGTCGCGCGCAGCCACGGCCTGGCGCCACGAGGCGGGGTTGCCGATCCGGATGGCGGTCGCCACCGTCTCGGGGTGGTCGACGGGGTGGCCCCTGACGATGGGTGCGGCGCCCTCGGCCTGGAAGCCCCACATCCGCGGGAGGTGGGTCGCGGGGCCCGGCTGGTCAGCAGTGTCGAGGTACTCGCGGTAGCCGCGCCAGTAGGCGGTGATGTTGCCGGCGTTGCCGACCGGCAGGCAGTGGATGTCGGGCGCGTCTCCGAGGGCGTCGACGACCTCGAAGGCGGCGGTCTTCTGGCCCTCGATGCGCGCCGGGTTCACCGAGTTGACGAGCTCGACGGGGTAGGCCTCGGCGAGCTTGCGGGCCAGGGTGAGGCAGTCGTCGAAGTTGCCGTCGACCTGGAGAAGCGTCGCGCCGTGGGCGATGGCCTGGCTCAGCTTGCCCATCGCGATCTTCCCGTCTGGCACCAGCACGCCGCAGGTCATCCCCGCCTTGGTCGCGTAGGCCGCGGCCGAGGCGCTCGTGTTGCCCGTGGACGCGCAGATGACCGCCTTCGCCCCGTGGCCCGCGGCGACGGAGATCGCCGTCGTCATCCCCCGGTCCTTGAACGAGCAGGTGGGGTTGAGGCCCTCGAACTTGAGCCAGACCTCGGCGCCGACCAGCGCGGACAGGTGCTCGGCGGGGATGAGCGGGGTGCCGCCCTCGAGCAGGGTGACGACCGGCATGCCGGCGAGCGTGGGCAACCGGTCGGCATACTCGCGGATCACCCCGCGCCAGTGGTGGGCCACGTCACTCCCCCTCCACGCGCATGACCGAGTTCACAGCCCGGACGATGGGCATCGCCGCGAGCGCCTCGACGGTCGCCGAGAGGGCCGCGTCGGGCGCGGTGTGGGTCACCACAACGAGGATGGCCCGCCCGTCGGGCACGCTCTCGCCGTCGAAGTGGCCTGCGGAGTGGCCGGGAAGGATCTGCTGGCGCACCGTCTCGATGGAGACCTGCTGGTCGGCGAAGGCCGAGGCGACCTGCGCGAGCACGCCGGGGCGGTCCGCGACGTCGAGGCTGATGTGATAGCGGGTCAGGGCCTGGCCCATCCGCAGGATCGGCAGGTCGGCGTAGGCGCTCTCCCCGGGCCCCCGGCCGCCTCCGACGCGGTAGCGGGCGACCGCGACGACGTCGCCGAGGATCGCGGATGCCGTGGGATCGCCGCCGGCGCCGCGTCCGTAGAACATGAGCTGGCCGGCAGCGTCGGCCTCGACGAACACGGCGTTGAACGCCTCGCGCACGCCGGCTAGCGGGTGCGAGCGGGGGATCATCGCCGGGTGGACCCGCACCGACACCCCGGTGGTGAGCCCCGCGCCGTCCGCGGACGGCACCTGCACGCGCTCGCAGATCGCGAGCAGCTTGACGACGCAGTCCATGTCTCGAGCGGCCTGGATGTCGGCCGCGGTCACCTCGGAAATGCCCTCGCGGTGGACGTCGGCGCCGGCGACGCGGGTGTGGAAGGCCAGCGAGGCGAGGATCGCCGCCTTGGCCGCGGCGTCGAAGCCCTCGATGTCAGCGGTCGGGTCGGCCTCGGCGTAGCCGAGGGCCTGGGCCTGCTCGACGGCCTCGGCGAAGCCGGCCCCGGTTGAGTCCATCTTGTCGAGGACGTAGTTCGTCGTGCCGTTGACGATGCCGAGCACCTTGCGCACGTCGTCACCGGCAAGGGACTCGCGCAGCGGGCGCAGCAAGGGGATCGCCCCCGCGACCGCGGCCTCGTAGTAGAGGTCGACCCCCCGCTCCTGTGCCGCGGTGTAGAGGGTGGGGCCGTCCTCGGCGAGGAGCGCCTTGTTGGCGGTGACGACGGAGGCACCGTGCTCCATGGCGCGCAGGATCAGGGTCCGGGCCGGTTCGATGCCGCCGATGACCTCGATGACGACGTCGGCCCGGGTCACGAGCTCACGGGCGTCGGTGGTGAAGAGTCGCGCGTCGACGCCGGTGTCGGAGCGGTCGCGGCCCGGGCGGCGCACGGCGATGCCGACGATCTCGAGCGAGCGGCCGACCCGCTCGGCGAGATCGCTCGCGTGCTCGGTGAGCAGCCGGGCCACCGCCGAGCCGACGACGCCGCAGCCGAGGAGGGCAACCCGCAGCGGGGCGTCCTCGTGGCTTGGCGCCACGTCGGGAGGGGTCTGCGTCACGGTCGCGATCCTGTCGTCTGTCCGTCAAGCGAACCCGGGTCATTCCGCGATCCGGGACGGCGCGTGGTGCCGACCCGGGTCACGGCACGTCCAGGGCGAGGAGGTCCTCCACGGTCTCACGCCGCACGATCAGCCGCGCCGCCCCGTCGCGCACCGCGACGACCGGAGGCCGGGGGGTGTGGTTGTACTGGCTGGACAGGGCGCGGCAGTAGGCGCCGGTCCCCGGCACGGCGAGGAGGTCGCCGGGGGCGACGTCGGAGGGGAGGAACTCGTCCATGACGACGATGTCGCCGCTCTCGCAGTGCTTTCCGACCACCCGGGCCAGGCGCGGCGGGGCCGTGCTGGCCCGGCTCGCCAGCGTGCACGAGTAGTCCGCGTCGTAGAGCGCCGTCCGGATGTTGTCGCTCATCCCTCCGTCGACCGAGACATACGCGCGTGACGCGCCGCCGTCGAGGTCCACCGCCTTGACCGTGCCGACCGTGTAGAGCGTGAACGTGCTCGGCCCGGCGATGGCCCGGCCTGGCTCGATCGAGATGCGGGGCACCGCCACCCCGCTCGCCCGGCACTCGCGCTCGACGATGTCGGCCATCCCCGAGGCGAGGGCTTTCGGCGTAAGGGGGTCGTGCTCGGTCGTGTAGGCGATGCCGAAGCCGCCGCCGAGGTCGAGCTCCGGCAGCTCGACCCCGTGCTCGCGCGCGACCTCGGCGTGCAGCGCGAGGACCCGTCGGGCCGAGACCTCGAAGCCCGACGTGTCGAAGATCTGCGACCCGATGTGGCTGTGCAGCCCGAGCAGCTCGAGGTGAGGCGCGTGGCCGAGGATCCGCCGCACCGCCTCCGCCGCCGCTCCCCCGCTGAGCGAGAACCCGAACTTCTGGTCCTCGTGGGCGGTGGCGATGAACTCGTGCGTGTGGGCCTCGACGCCCACGGTGACCCGCACCATGACCCGGGCGGGCGTCCCGAGCCGCTCGGCCACGGCGGCGAGCCGCTCGATCTCCTCGAAGGAGTCGACGATGATCCGGCCCACGCCGTAGCCGACGGCCGCCTCGAGCTCGGCGACCGACTTGTTGTTGCCGTGCACACCGACCCGCGCCCCCGGCATACCGGCCCGGATGGCGACAGCGAGCTCGCCGCCGGAGCACACGTCCAGGCCGAGGCCCTCGTCGCGCACCCACCGCACCACCTCGGTGCAGAGGAACGCCTTGCCGGCGTAGAAGACGTCGGCGCCGCCGCAGAGGTCCCCGAAGACCTCGGAGTAGGTGCCGCGAAAGTCGCGCGCCCGGGCCCGGAAGTCGGCCTCGTCGAGGACGTATGCCGGGGAGCCGAACTCGGCGGCCAGGTCGAGGACACTCACCCCGGCGACGACGAGAGCCCCGTCGGCGCCGCGGCCGACGGACGAAGCCCACAACGAGGGGACGAGCCGGTTGATGTCGACGGGGACCTGGAGCCAGTGCGGGGACCCGTAGCCCTCGGCGTGAAGGGCACCGGCCTCGTGTGCGCGCATGCAAGGAGCCTATGGCTCGCGGGGGGTGGGGCTAGACCCCTCGGCGCGGCCCCGGGACGCCAGCCGGCCCACGAGCTCGACGAGGTGGTCGGGGTCGAAGGGCTTGCCGACGAAGGCGTCCATGCCAGCCGCCACGGAGCGCTGCTTCTCGTGCTGCTGCAGGGCGGCCGTGACCATGACGACCGGCAGCCTGGCCAGGGCGGGAGTCGTCCTGATCTCGGCCGCGACCCACCACCCGTCGCGCGGCGCCATCTGGGCGTCGACGATGACGACGGAGGGCAGGTGGTCGAGATGCCGGCGAAGGAGGGCGAGGGCGGCCTCCCCGTCGCTCGCCTCGAGCACCTCGTACCCGGCAAGCTCGAGGTTGATCCGGATCAGCAGCCGGATCGAAGGGGTGTCGTCGCAGACGAGCACCCAGCTCGGCTGGCCCGCCGCTGGCATGGGGGGGGCGTGGCCTGCCGGTTCCATGAATGCCACCCTAGGCTGCTAGCCTCACGGGCACGGCTGAACGGCCCCCTTGGGGAAAGTCGGTCAGTGCCGGTCATCAGTGCCGACCAGGGCCCGTCGGCCCCCGTAGCTCAGGGGATAGAGCGCCGCCCTCCGGAGGCGGAAGCGCAGGTTCGAATCCTGCCGGGGGCACCACACCGCAGGCCTCTGACGTGCACAAACGTCTAGCGAGCCGGGATTCGTGCAATAGGCGTGCAACAACGCTCCGTGACGGTTGCCTCTCCCACCCGCGGCACGGGAGCGAGGTGGAACCGAGTCGCGTGGCCCTGTGCAAGGCCGACATCCTCGATGGCATCGTGGACCTCGTCTTCGGCAAGGCCGACCTACCGACCTCCACGTTCGAGTGGCAGACCGGCATGCGGCAAAGGGCACACTCAGCGCCATGTCCTCGCAAGGCGCTCCTGGGCTGCCAGCCTCATGCAGTCGCGCACCTCCCCTGGTCCGGCGATGCCGCGCCACCATGACACCGTCATCGGAACCCTCCGGCGGGGCGGCTTCTCGGTGACCATGGCGGCCCAAGCCTTCTCGCTGATCGACAGCTACATCTACGGCTTCGCCCAACAGCGGCAGAACCTCGCCTACCCGACCCCAGCACAAGCCCACCCGGCTCGCGGAGAGCATCCTGGAGCAGGTCCCGCCCAGCGACTACCCCCATCTCGCGGAGCTCCTCGTCGCGCACGCGATCACCCCGGACTACGACTACGCCGCGGAGTTCGACTTCGGCCCCGAGCTCATCCTCAGTGGCCAACAACGGCGAGCCGTTCCGACCCAGTGACGTAGCCCAACGAACTCGCTCACCCCGCCAAGGCAGTAGCCAGCAGCGGGGCACACCCGCGGCCCCGGCCCGGGAGCCAGCACCAGCGTTCCTACCGCTCATGACGCGATAAAGGTGACTCAACCGTGCGCCCTTTCGCCGCCTGCGGACGCCGGCCCGCCCGGCGGGGCGGGTCCAGCGTCGATGCAGTCCAGGGCCTGGCCGCGTTCGCGGCGAGCGGGGTCTGGGCTGTCTGTCAGATCGCCGCGTGAGGTGACTCCATGTCCGGTTGACCACCCTTCTGCCGTGCCACCCGCAACGATGTCGACCCCGCATCTGGCGGCGGTGTTCTACCTGGCCCGCTACGCCGGCCGCACCCACGCCCTGTATGCCTACGAGCTGCGGTAGTGGTTCGCCTGGTGCGAGACCAACGGGCTGGACCCCCTGGTCGGGATCCAGCGAGCCCATGTGGAGCTGTACATTCGCCACCTGGGCGACCGGCCGCTGATGGGCTCCTCGGTCTTCACGATGATGCCCGCGATACGCGGGTACTTCCGCTTCGCCCATATCGACGGCCTCGTCCCGTCCGACCCGGCGGTATACGCACGGCTTCCGAAGGCGCAGCGCGGCGAGTCCCCCACCCCCGGACTGGCCGGCTCGAGCTGATCCGGTTCCTCCGGGTCGCCCAGACCATCACCGTCCACGACGGCGCCCTCGCGTACCTGCTGGGCGTCACCGCACTACGCGCCTCCGAAGGCGCCACGGTGCGGATCGAGGACTACGCCGACACCCTGCGCGGACATCGGGTGCTGCATCTGGTCGGCAAGAGCAACAAGCCCGCCGCCATGCCGCTCACCGTCCCGGTGCTGCGCGTCCTGGAGGCCTGCCGCTGGTGCTGCGACCGGCGTCCGGCAAGCCGATCGACCGACGCGACGCCTACCGCATGGTCGCCCGGATCGCGAAACGTCGCTGGCATCCCACGGCACATCAGCCCCCACTGGCTGCGGCACGCCGCGATCACCCACGCCCTCGACGCTGGGGTATCGCTGCGCGACGCCCAGGTGCTCGCCCACCATGCCACCCCGCGAACCACCGAGCATTACGACCGCGGCCGAGGCAACCTCGACCGGCCCGGCGTGCACTTCCTCACCGCCTACGCCGCCGGCGTCTGACCGCCGTGGCGCCACCAGCAGCGACCCCGACCACATTGACGCCGCCCATCAGCTGGATTGCACGCTGGCACCTCACGGTCCAGTGACCAGCATCTCCATCAGCGGCAACGGCACCGTGGGTCCGGACGATCGCTGCCATCGCCGCCACGGTCGGCTCGACTTCGTCCGGCCCCACGGGCTCGGGCACCCGCAGGGGTGCCGGCCGCCGTGGCGCGGCCGACGCTGGACGGCGGTCTCCTCCCAGCGGGCCTGGCCACCCGTCCCGAGGTCGGGCTGGTCGATCCCCCGACTG
>JBBRZC010000010.1:0-37131 GCA_038237075.1 Actinomycetales bacterium | reverse complement strand
CTCGGTCTGCCTGCTGCGGGCGGGCATACGCCTGCTGTTGGCTCTGGGGGTCGAGCGTTGTCCGCGCGGAGCGTCATGCAGCAGCGTGACCGCCTCCACGCAGCACTGGTCCGATACGGCCGGCAAGAGGAGGGTCGCGAGCAAGACGGGGGTTTGCACGTGCGGTCTCGCCCAGGTGTCGCAGGACGTGAACGACGATGGCGCATGGGCCTGTCTGAGCCTGGATCCGCGAGGTGCGGCCGGTCCAGGGTTGGTCACCCCCCAGCGATCCGTCCTCGAGGGGAGGCGCGAAACGCGCTCACTGGCCGCATCATGATGGCGCGAACCCCGGCGCCGTGGACCCGAGCCAGTCCAGCGCCTGCGGGAGGACGTCGACCCAGACGGAGGCCCGGTGCCCCGCACCCGTGAGGACGTCGGACTGGACCGACAGCGGCTTGGCGGCGTGGGCGACGATGGCGGCGGAGCTCTGCCAGGAGAGCGTGTCGGCCTTGCTCGTCTCGACCCAAAGCGCGACCGGGGGTGGCTGCTGCTGCGCACGGCTGACGAGGTCGTAGCGCTGGCCCTCGGTGCTCGTGGCCGTGAAGGGACGGTAGCGGGCACCGAAGTCGGGCGCGAAGTAGCCGCCGAGGACGATGCCCGAGCCGAAGACGTCGGGATGCAGCATCGTCGCCATCGCGGCGCACCACCCGCCGGACGAGTACCCGATGGTCGACCACGAGGCCCGGTCGGTCCGCACCCGGAGCGCTTTGACGACGAGCTCGGGCACGTCCCTGGCGACCCACGTCTCGACCTGTGGCTGGCCGGCGCCGCCGTTGACACACTCCGTGTCGGTGCCGCCGGGGAACTCGAGCTGCGGGGCGACGACGATGGGCTGCGCGAGTCGGTGCGCGGCGACCCGCGCGTCGATGGCCGGCAGGACGGGGAACGCCTGGTCCCAGATCTCCGGGTTGCCCGGCGACCCGTGGAACGCCTCGATGACGGGGTAGGAGTGGGCGGCCTGGGCCGGCGCCTCGTAGTCGGCGGGCAGGAGGACGACGACCCGTCCGGTGAGGCCGCTGTGCGCGCCCTTGAAGGTGTAGGTCTGGACCCGCTGGCCGGGGCGGGGCAACGGTGGCAGCGATGCGGGTCGCGTGGCCTGCAGCCCGGGGCCACCCACGGGTGCCGCGACGGCGCGCGCGGCGGTGCCGCCCGCGTGGTCGGTCTGGGCGACCACGTCGCCGCCGCCGAGGAGGTCGCCCCAGCTCGCGTAGAAGACGAAGGAGTCGTTGAGGGCGACCGCGGTGACGAGGAGCGCGAGCACGCTGACCGCAAGGAGCGCACCGACACGCGCCAGGAAGCCGGTCACCGAGCGCCGGGACCGCGGGAGGAGCGCCGCCGCCAGGACGAGGCCTCCGACGAACAGGGCGGCGACGACGGCGAGGAAGGCAAGGCTGGTCAGAGTCATCGGCAGGATCGGGTCGACAGAGGCACGGCCGGACCCTACGTGCGGTGTCTGACCGTCGGCTGGGCCGCGCCCGGGCGGGCGCTGAACCTCCGGCGCCCGTGGCGTCCGGTCCCGGCCGAGGCTGGCCGGCACTGCGGGGAGTGTCGCCGGCGCGGCATACCATCACCGGGTGAGCACCACCGCCCTGACCGGACCCCACCCCCGGCCGTCCCTGATGCCCCTGCTCGTCCTCGGCCAGGGCCGCGACCTCGCCAGCGAGCGCGGGGTCGAGTGCCCCGGCGACCTGCCGTCGCCCTCCGACCCCGACCTCGTCGCCCGTGCCCGGGCCGCGAAGGCGGCGCTCGGCGACCAGGTGTTCGTGCTCGGCCACCACTACCAGCGCGACGAGGTCATCGAGTTCGCCGACGTCACCGGCGACAGCTTCAAGCTGGCGCAGCAGGCCGCCGCGCGGCCCGAGGCGCCGCACATCGTCTTCTGCGGCGTCCACTTCATGGCCGAGTCCGCCGACATCCTCACGTCGCCGGAGCAGACGGTGATCCTGCCCGACCTCGCCGCGGGCTGCTCGATGGCCGACATGGCTGCCATCGCCCAGGTCGAGGACGCCTGGGACGACCTCGTGGAGGCAGGCGTCGCCGACCGCGTCGTCCCGGTGACCTACATGAACTCCGCCGCCGCGATCAAGGCGTTCACGGGGCGGCACGGCGGCACGATCTGCACGTCGTCCAACGCGGCGACGGCGCTGACCTGGGCCTTCGGCGAGCGCGGCGTGACCGGCGACGGCAAGGTCCTCTTCCTCCCCGACCAGCACCTGGGGCGCAACACCGCCGTGCGTGACCTCGGCCTCTCCCTCGACGACTGCGTCGTCTTCGACCCGCACCGCCCCCACGGCGGCCTCACTCCTGAGGCGCTGCGCGACGCCCGGGTCATCCTCTGGCGCGGGCACTGCTCCGTGCACGGCCGGTTCACCACCGAGGCGGTGGAGCAGGCCCGGCGCGAGATCCCGGGGGTGCGGGTGATCGTCCACCCCGAGTGCCGTTACGAGGTGTGCGAGCTCGCCGACGAGATCGGCTCGACCGAGCGGATCATCCAGGCCATCGCGGCCGCCCCCGACGGCACGTCGTGGGTGGTGGGCACCGAGCTCAACCTCGTGTCCCGGCTGCGGACGATGTTCCCGGCCCAGAAGATCGCCTTCCTCGAGAAGAACGTCTGCTACTGCTCGACGATGAACCGGATCGACCTGCCGCACCTCGTCTGGGCCCTCGAGTCGCTGGTCGAGGGGCGCGTCGTCAACCCCATCAGGGTCGACCCCGAGGTGGCCCGGTGGTCGAAGGTGGCCCTCGACCAGATGCTCGCGCTGCCCGGGCCGGCGTCCCGGGACTGACCGAGCCCCCGGGAAGCTGACATGGACCGGATCGCCGTCGTCTCCGACGTGCATGGCAACCTCACGGCATACGAGGCCGTGCTTGCCGACATCGACGCCCGTGGCATCGGCCAGGTCGTCAACCTCGGCGACTTCGTCGGCAAGGGCCCGAGGGGCGCCGACGTCGTCGAGATGTCGAAGGACCGATGCCAGGTCAACGTCCGCGGCAACTGGGACGACTTCATCCCCGGCGACCCCGAGCGCCTCTCGGAGTCGGCCCGCTGGTGGCGCGACGAGCTCAAGCCGGAGCAGCTGCCCTGGCTCGCCACGCTCCCTCGCAGCCACGACCTGCTCATGAGTGGCCGACGGGTCCGGCTCTTCCACGCCTCGGCGACGAGCGTGCACACCCGGGTGCGCCGCGTCCACAGCGACGCCGAGCTCGACGGGATGTTCGCCAGCACCGAGCTTACCGGCGACGGCCCGATGCCGACGGTCGTCGGTTACGGCGACATCCACGCCACCTACCTCGAGGTCAGGGGCGGGCGCACCCTCTTCAACGCCGGCAGCGTCGGCAACGCCCTCGACGAGCCGACCGCCGCCTACGTCGTCCTCGAGGGACTGGTCGACGAGCCGGAGCCGGCGCCGTTCGGCATGTCGTTCGCCCGGGTCCCCTACGACGTCGAGGGCGAGATCGCCGTGGCACGCGAGCGCGGCATGCCAGAGCTCGAGGAGTATGCCGGCGAGCTGCGGGAGAGCCGATACCGCGGCGCCTGGCGGCCCTGGCATCAGTCCTGACCACGGCACAGGGACGTAGGTCCTGCGACGCAGGTCACCGCCTGGCTACCGTGCACGCAAGGCCAACGCCCGCATGTCTCAGACAGCCCCCGACCCCGGCTGAACGCGGGATCACCGTGCTCCTGCGGTGCCTCCCCGAGGCCCACGCATCGCGCCGTGGACCATGCTCAGCCAGACGTCCATCCGGTTCGGGGCCTTGGGAGACACGACGGAACTCACGTCAAGGGAGACCTGGGCCGTCATTCACGGTCTGGTCCTCGGAGCACTGTTCCTGTTGGCCTTCGCCGGCGCACTGGCCGGCCTGTGGAGCTTCCGGCCCGGGCTGATCACGACCAAGGGCGTGCTGGAGCGGGTCACCCGCCTCAAGATCGGGCTGGGTGCGATGGCCGTGGTCGCCTGGGCGACCGTGATCACCGGCAGCTGGATCGTCTACCCGTGGTACCGGGCGAAGCTCGCCGGGGCGAAGTTCGGCAAGTGCCAGGGACTGGAGCTGCCGTCCTCGGTGTGCTCCCCCCGGGACTTCCTGTTGTCCAACGTCGCTGGTAAGACCGAGCAGTGGCACGAGTTCGGGATGGAGTGGAAGGAGCACATTGCCTGGGGTGCGCCGCTGCTGGCGACCTCAGCCTTCCTGCTGGTGCTCTACTACGGGCCCCGGATCATGGGCCGGCCGTGGTTGCGCAGCGCGGTCATCGTGCTGCTCGTGGGGGCGTTCACAGCCGCAGCCGTCGGAGGCGTGTTCGGCGCTTTCATCAACAAGGTCGCCCCGATCTCATGAGCACCCAAGGAGCCGCCATGAACCCCCAGTCCGCTCACGACACCGAGGTCTCCCCGGAGCTCGAGCGCATGGACCTGGCCGACAAGCCGGACGGTCCGGGCGCGGCGATGATGATCTCGGCAGGCCTCGGCATCTTCGTGCTGGGCCTCCTCACCGTCCTCGCCGAAGCGTCCACGGGCGTAAACGACTGGCTGGCCACGTGGCAGTGGGGTCAGGGGGTCGGCGCGCTGGCGGGCAAGACGACACTCGCCTCGCTGGTCTACTTCGCGTCCCTGGCCCTGATGTGGTCCCTCTGGCGGCACAAGGACGTCAACCTCAAGACCGCCTTCTACGTTGGTCTGGGGCTGGGGATCCTGGGTGCCATCGCCACCTTCCCGACGTTCTTCCTGATGTTCGCCGCGTGACCATGCCTCCCCGGGACGCCCGAGCCGATCGTGTCGCGGCTCGGGCGACCGGGGTCGGCGTCGAGTTCCTGACGTTCATGATCGTGTGGCTGGCCGGGGCGCGGGTCACCGAGCGGATCTGGGGCCCACCCTCCTCAGCCGTGGCCGCCCTGGTGATCTCCGTGGCTGCCGGGATCCTGGCGGCCGTCATCTCGAGCCGGCGACTCCTGCGCCGGCAGCATGCGGAGATCATCAGAGCAGAGTGAGGGCCGCACTCAGCGCGGCATCGCGCCGAGACGGGCCAGCAGCAGCGCCTCCGCCTGGCAGACCTTCTCGAACTCGCCGAGGTGCAGCGACTCGTTCGCGCCGTGGGCCCGCCCGTCGGGATCCTCGACACCCGTGACGAGGATGCCCGCGTCCGGGAACTTCGCCGCGAAGTGGGCGACGAAGGGGATGGAGCCTCCGACCCCGATGTCGACGGGCGCCACGCCCCACGCGTCGGTGAACGCCGCCCGCGCCTGGTCGTAGACGGGCCCGTCGGCGTTCGCCGAGAAGCCGGGTCCCTCGTCGTCGAGGGTGACCTCGAGCCGGGCGCCCCACGGCACGTGGGCCTCCAGGTGGGTCCTCAGTAGGCCGTATGCCTCACGCGGGTCCTCGTCCGGTGCGATCCGCATCGAGACCTTGGCGGAGGCGGTCGGCACCAGCGTGTTGGACGCGGTCTCGACGGAAGGGGCGTTGAACCCGATCGTCGTGACGGACGGCTTGTTCCACAGCCGGGTGAGCAGCGACCCCGAGCCGATGAGCGAGACCCCGTCGAGCAGCCCCGACTCCAGGCGCAGCCGCTCCTCGGAGTAGTCGAGGTCGCTCGCCTGCCCCGACCTCAGGCCCGCGACGGCGACGTTGCCCGCCTCGTCGTGCAGGGTGGCGAGGAGCCGGACCAGGGCGGTGATCGCGTCGGGAACCGCCCCGCCGAACATCCCCGAGTGCACCCCGTGGTCGAGCGTCGTCACGGTGACGACGACGCGGATCATGCCGCGCAGCGTCGTCGTCAGTGCCGGCTCACCGATGTCCCAGTTGCCGGAGTCGGCGAGGACGATCGCGTCGGCGCGCAGCCGCTCGCCGTGCCTCTCGAGGATGGTCAGCAGCGAGTCGCTGCCGATCTCCTCCTCGCCCTCGACGAAGACCGTCACGCCCACGGGGAGGTCCCCGCGGTGGGCCCGCAGGGCGGCGACGTGCGCCATGACGCCCGCCTTGTCGTCGGCAGCCCCCCGGCCGTAGAGCCGACCGCCGCGCTCGGTCGGCTCGAACGGCGGGGAGTCCCAGTCGCCTTCGTCGCCGGGTGGCTGCACGTCGTGGTGGGCGTAGAGCGTCACGGTCGGCGCTCCGGGCGGACCGTCGACGTGGCCGATGACCGCGGGCCGGCCGCCTTCGCGGACGATCTCGACCTCGAGGCCCTCGGCGCGCAGCAGGTGCGCGACGGCGGCGGCGCTGTCCTCCACGTGCTGCTGGTCGAACGAGCCGAGCGACACGCTGGGGATCCGGGTCAGCGCCTCCAGATCGGCGCGCACCGTGGGCATGAGCTCGCGGACCCGGTCCTTGACGGCGGCGATCTGGTCGGGGGTCAGGACGTCGGCAGTCACGGCGGCGACTCTACCGCCGGAATGCCGCCGGCCCCCGCAGCCGCCCCCGCAGCCGCAGCCGCAGCCGCAGCCGCAGCGATGGTGGCAAACGTGCCGTGGCGGCATACCCTTGGCCGGTGCTCTGGAGCAAGAAGAAGTCCCTCAATGACGAGCCGGCTGCCGCTGCGTCGGCCCAGGACGCGCGACCGGGGAGGAAGAGCAGGCCGACCCCCAAGCGGCGCGACCAGGAGGCGCTGCGCCGCCAGCCGCTGGTGGTCACCGACCGCAAGCTCGCGAAGGAGAGGGACCGGGTCAACCGGCGGGCGGCGCTGGCCCAGCAGCGCGCGGCGATGGTCACCGGTGACGACGCGCACCTGCCCACGCGAGACAAGGGGCCGGAGCGGCGGTTCGTGCGCGACTACGTCGACGCTCGGTGGTCCGTCGGCGAGGTCATGCTGCCGGTGATGATCCTCGTCCTGCTCCTGTCCTTCGTGCGGACGACGTGGGCCCTGACCATCGTCTTCCTCCTCGTCTACGGCCTCATCATCGTGGCCGCCGTCGACGCCTTCCTCATGTGGCGCCGCATCAAGGCGCGGCTGGTCGCGAAGTTCGGCGCCGACCGGCTGCCGGGCGGCGCGGCGATGTACTCGGTGATGCGCGCCTTCCAGCTGCGCCCGACCCGGATGCCGAAGCCCCAGGTCAAGCGCGGCAGCTACCCGACCTGAGCCGCGGGCCTCGGCTGAACCCGCGGCGCCAGCGGGTTCAGCCGAGGTCCGCGAACGCCCTGGGGTCGCGGGTCACGGCGTAGGTCGCGAAGTAGAGCTTCTCCAGTCGGCCGTCCTCGCGCCGGACCAGCTCGAGCAGCTCACCGCGCTCGCGTCCCTCGACCGCCCGGAACGTCGTCTCGGACTCACGGGCGAACCGGGTGTCGTCCGCAGGACGCCCCCCGGGCACCCGGCACCACAGCTCGCCCCGCCGGACCTCGAGGACGAGCTCCTCCCCCTCGCTCCACCACGACCCGAGCAGGGCGGCGAGCTCGGGCCGGGGCGCCTCCGGCACCCACGTCGCGGGTAGGCTCGGCTCCTCCATGAGGACGAGCTCGAGCAGCTCACCGGCGAGCGCCACCGGGTCGGCGCCCGCGGTGGTGTTGGCGAACGCGACGACCCCCACCTTGTCGCGGCGCGAGACCCGCAGCCCGCTGAGGAACCCCGGCATGGCCCCGCCGTGCCCGACGAACACCCGCTCGCCGCGTCGGGCCATGCCGAAGCCGAGCCCGTAGGCGGCGGTCCACCCGGCAGGGTCGACCATGACCAGAGGGCGGCACATCTCGTCGAGTGTCTCCGGGGCGAGCACCGCGGGGTCCGGGTCGGCGACGAACGCGGCATACCGCAGCAGGTCGGTGAGGCTCGACCAGAGCCCCCCGAGCGGCGCCGTGGCCCGCAGGTCGAAGAGGGGCTCCTCGGTCACGGTGCCCGCGAAGGGGTCGACCTGGTAGCCGACGGCCCGGCCGCCCTCGGGACGCAGGCCGGTGCGGGTCATGCGGAGCGGGGTGAGGACGCGCGCGACGACGGACTCCTCCCACCCGCGGCCGTCGAGCCGCTCGATGACCTGGCCGAGCAGCCCGAAGGCGAGGTTCGAGTAGTGGAAGACGAAGTGCGGCGGCAGCAGCCGCTCGGCGGACTCGAGCCCGGCGACGAGCTCGTCGGAGCCCGGCGCGTCGAGGCTCTCCCACAGGTGCCCGACGGGCTCGCGCTGCAGGCCCGAGGAGTGCGCCAGCAGCTGGCGCACCGTCACGGCCGCGTGCCGGCTCTGGGGCAGCCACCGCCCGATCGGGTCGTCGAGGGTAAGGCGCCCCTCGTCGCGCAGCTGGAGGACGAGCACCGCCGTGAAGGTCTTGGTGATAGACCCGATCATGAACTGGGTGTCGTCGGTCGCCGCCGACTCGGGTTCCAGCCGGGCCGACCCGATGTGGGTGGACCAGACGACATCGCCGTCGCGCACGACCCCGACGGACAGCCCGGGAGTGCGCCAGGTGCGTTGCGCCTCGCGGACCTTCGTCTCGAGCGTGCGTTGCAGTCGCGAGGAGAGGTCTGGGGTCGCCATGCCACCGAGACTATGCCGGGGCTGGCCGGGTCGCGGGCGACGGCTTTGAGACGAGCCGGTATGCCGTGCCCTAGCCTGCGCTCGTGCCACGACTCGTGCTGGTCAACGGGGCTCCGGGGTCGGGGAAGTCGACCCTCGCCGCGGCCCTGGCGTCCGAGACCCTGATGATGCTGGCGCTCGACGTCGACGCCATCAAGCACAGCCTCGGGCAGTGGGAGCAGGATCAGGGGTCCGCCGGCCTTCAGGCCCGCCGGCTGGCCGTGGCCATGGTTCGGCGGCACCTCCTCGACGACCACGACGTGGTGCTGGGTCAGTACTTGGCGCGTCCCGTGTTCATCGAGGAGCTGGAGGATGCGGCCCGCGGTTCGGGTGCGACGTTCGTCGAGGTCATGCTGACGCTCCAGGCCTCGACCTTGGCGGCCCGCCTCGCCGCGCGCGCCGACGCCCCAACGCGTCCCGAGCACGCAGCCAACAACCTCCTGGTCGGTCCGCGCGACGCCACACGGCTGCTCGCGTCCCTGGCATCGGTGACGCGGCAGCGCACGTCGGCCGTCCGCCTGGACGCCGACGGAGACCTCGACACCACCATGGCGGCGCTCCGCACGCTGCTGACCCAGGGCTGAGCGACTGCCTCGGCTGACGTGCCTCGCGGATACTGGGTGGATGCAGCTCCCGCGATGGCTCGTCAAGGTGATCGACCCTCCCACGGGCTACCTGGACGACCGGTCTCCGCGGCGGAGCGGTCCGACGTTCCGTGGCGGTGCGGTCTTCGGCCCAGGCGTCGAGGACGGTGCCCGCCAGGCCACCCCCGAGGAGCTGGAACGGATGCGGACCCAGGCGGAAGGGTTCCGCCTCGAGGCGCAGACACGTCGACGGCCAGCCATCGACCCGGCCGTGACCGCTGCCGCTGCAACCCAGATCGTCGAGCAGGGTAGGACCACCATCCACTGGGGTGGTCGCGAGCTGAGCGCCCATGTCGTCACCTTCTGGCACGGGGACTCCCTGCTGGAGATCACCGTTCACGCCCCCGACAGGGGTTCCTCATCGACGGCCAGAGTCCCCCGGAGACTCTCCGTCGAGCACCTGCCGATGCTCAGCGAGTCCCTGACGGACGCGCTGCACGTCGACTAGGTCGCCGCGTGGCGCGCTCGCACCGCTCGATGCCTCGCTCCTGAGAAGGGGAACCGCTGCGCTACTCCGTCGGCTGCAGGCTCATCGGGCCGTAGACGAGGGTGTCGCCCTCCTTGAGGTTCACGGCGTCGACCCCGGCTTCGAGCAGCGCGCGCCATTCCTCCCCGAGCCAGGACTCGGCCTCGCTCTGCGTCGGGAACGCGGAGGCGCCGAGGTCACCGGTCACCGGGACTCCGTGGGCGTCGAGCAGCTCCCAGGTCCAGTCGTGGTTCATGCCCCGACTGTAGTCGCGCCTGCTTCAGCCGGGACTTCGGTGCCGGGCCTCGGTCACTCCACGGATGCGCGCCGAGTCCATGGGATCCCATGGACTCGGCGCGCATCCATGGACGCGTTGGGGTGGGTGTGACGGTTGGGGTCGGAGGGGACCGCTGGAGGCGCTGGACGCACCCAGGGCGCCGCTTTGACAGCGGCCGCCGGCGCGTGGGACTGTCGAATACCGTTCGTCGTGGTCAGGGGAAGCCGGTGAGAGTCCGGCGCTGTCGCGCAACCGTGAGACCTGTTCCCAGGTCGAGTCGGAGCACCTGTCCGTGATTTCGGCTCCATCGTTCACGTCCGTCGCGCTCAGCGGACCGGAGTCAGGGTGTCCCGGGCTGACCGGAACCTCCCCCCCGGCCGTGAGGAGGTTCTTCTCATGACCCCGTCCACCACCCCGCCGCGCCCTGCGCGGCACACCCAACGAACCCGGCTCACGCGAGTGGCCGTCCTCGCCGTGCTCGGCGCCCTCGCTGCGCTGCTCCTGCCGGCGCCGGCCGCCCAGGCCACGAACTACCGCTTCTGGGGCTACTACCAGCTCGCCGGGGGCGCCTGGACCTTCTCCGCGAACGGCCCCGACAAGACGACGCCCGCCGAAGGCGCCGTCGAGGGCTGGCGCTGGGGCATCGACGACGGCACGGGCAAGAACCCCCGCGCGCCCCGAGCCGTGCCGGCCTTCGCCGCCGTCTGCGGCGCCACACCCGCAGCCGCCGGCCGCAAGCGCGTCGCCGTCGTCGTCGACTTCGGCCGACCCGCCGACGCCGAGACAGCCGCGTCGACCCCTCCCGCGGCGGTGGCGCGTTGCGCCTCCGTCGCGACGGCCGCGACCGGGAGCGAGGTCCTCGCCGCCGTGACATCGGTGCGGACCGCCGGCGGGCTCGTCTGCGGCCTCGACGGCTACCCCGCCGCCGGCTGCGGCGCCGAGGTCGCCGCGCTCACCCCCGAGCAGCAGGCCGCGGACACGCCGGTGGCCATCGCGGCCGCCACACCGACGCCCACCGCGGTGGCCACCGCGGCGCCGGCCACCGTCGCACCCGCCGCGGCGTCGTCCGGCATACCGGTCGGCGTCTGGGTCGGCCTGCTCGTCGTCCTGCTCGCCGTCGCGGCGCTGGTCTGGAGCGCCCGGCGCCGCCAGAGCGCAGCCTGAGACCGGGGGACGGTATGCCGTTGCGCTCCCCCTCCGCCGCCGGTCACCGGCTGCTCCACCCGGTGGCCTGGTGGCTGTGGGGGATCGGGATGGCGACGGCGGCCGCGCACACGACCAACCCCGTCCTGCTCGTGCTCGTCATCGTCGTCACCGGCTGGGTCGTCCTCGAGCGTCGTGAGGTGGGGGCGGTCAACGCCTACCTGCCCTTCCTCGTCCTCGGCCTGCTCGCCATCTCCCTGCGGGTCGTCCTCACGGCGGTCCTCGGCAACGGCGTCACCGGACGGGTGGTCCTGGTCCGGCTTCCCGAGGTGCCGCTGCCCGGCTGGGCCGCGGGGGTGCGCCTCGGCGGCCCGGTCACCCTGGAGAGCCTCGTCGCCGCAGCCGTCGAGGGGCTGCGGCTCGCGGCGACCCTCGCGTGCCTCGGCGCGGCCAACGCCCTGGCCAGCCCGCGGCGGCTGCTGCGCTACGTGCCCGCGACCCTCTACGACGTCGGCACCGCGGTCGTCGTCGCCCTGACCTACGCCCCCCAGCTCGTCACCCACGCGGCGCAGGTCCGGTCCGCCCGCCGGCTGCGCGGCCACTCCGGGCGCGGGCTGCGCGAGCTCGGGCGGCTCACGACGCCGGTGCTCGAAGGCTCCCTCGACCGCTCGCTCGAGCTCGCGGCGTCGATGGAGTCCCGGGGCTACGGCCGCTCTCCGGTGCGCTCGGTGCGGGGCCGCAGGCTGGCGAGCGGGCTGACCCTGCTCGGGCTCGTCGGCGTCGTGGCCGGGCTCTACGGCGTCCTCGGCGCGGCCGGCACCGGGGTGCTCGGGCTGCCCCTGCTCCTCGCCGGGACCGCCCTCACCGCACTCGCCCTCGTCGTCGGCGCCCGCAGGGACCGGCGCTCGAGCTACCGCAGGGACCCGTGGGCGTGGCCCGAGTGGGCCGTCGTCGGCCTCGGGGCCGTCCCCGCCGCAGCCCTGCTGTGGGCCGAGGCGCACGCGTGGGACGGCGTCACCCTGACCCAGGTGCCGCTGACCGTGCCGGGGCTGCCGCTGCCACTCGTCGTCGCGGTCCTCCTGCCGGCGCTCGCCGCCGTGGTCACCCCGGTGCCGCCCCGGCTGGCCGCGGCGCGGGACACGGCCCGAACCGCAGCCCGGAGGGGCCGTGGGACGCCCAAACCGCAGGAGGTGGCGCCATGATCAGGTTCGACGACGTGAGCTTCGTCCACGACGACGCCGTGGGCGGACGCCCCGCCCTGAGCAGCGTCACCTTCACCATCGACGAGGGCGAGCTCGTCCTCGTCGTCGGACCGACCGGCAGTGGCAAGTCGACCCTGCTGCGCTGCATCAACGGGCTCGTCCCGCACTTCTCCGGCGGCACCCTCTCTGGCACCGTGTTGGTCGACGGCCGCGACACCCGGACCCACCGCCCCCGCGACCTCGCCGACGTCGTGGGCTTCGTCGTCCAGGACCCCCTCGCGTCGTTCGTCACCGACACGGTCGAGGACGAGCTCGCCTACGGCATGGAGACCCTCGGGGTCGAGCCGGGGGCGATGCGGCGCCGCGTCGAGGAGACCCTCGACCTCCTCGGGCTCGCCGACCTTCGGGACCGCACCCTCACCGAGCTCTCCGGCGGCCAGCAGCAGCGGGTCGCCATCGGGGCCGTCCTCGCCGCCGGCCCCAGGGTGCTCGTCCTCGACGAGCCGACCTCCGCGCTCGACCCCGTCGCGGCGGAGGACGTCCTCGCGGCGCTGCACCGGCTCGTCCATGACGTCGGCATCACGGTCGTCCTCGCCGAGCACCGCCTCGAACGGGTGATCCACCACGCCGACCGGGTCCTCGTCGTCGAGCAGGGCCGGGTCGCGCCGCTGACCGACCCCGCCGACGCGATGACCCGCTCGCTCGTCCATCCCCCGGTCATCGAGCTGGGCAGGGCCCTCGGGTGGTCGCCGCTGCCCCTGTCGATCCGCGACGCCCGCCGCTGGGCCCGGGGCCTGCGCTCGAGCCTGCCCCCGGTCCCGGTCCCTCACCCGGCCCAGCCTCCGGCGGCCGGCCCGGGCCGCTCGGGCCGCCTGGGCCGCCCGGGCCCGGGCGGGGCGGCATACCGGGGCGGGCCGGCGCTCCCCGGGGCCGACGTCGTCGCCGCCGTCCACGGCCTCGCCGTGCGGCGCGGGGTCTCGCACGCGCTGCGTGGCGTCGACCTCGAGGCCCGCCGTGGCAGCGTCGTCGCGGTGATGGGCCGCAACGGCGCGGGCAAGTCCACCCTCCTGGCCAGCCTCGTCGGACAGCTGCGGCCCTCGGCGGGCTCGGTCCGCGTGCTCGGCGCCGCCGCGGCCGCGACCGGGCCGGACGTGATGCTCGACCCGGCCGCCACCGCGCCGGCCCGGCTCGTCGCGTGCGTCGGGCTGGTGCCCCAGGATCCCGGCCTGTTGCTCTACTGCGACACGGTGATCGGCGAGTGCGAGAGCGCGGACGCCGACTTCGGTATGCCGTCCGGCACGACGCGCGCGCTGCTGCGGCGCATCGGCGGCGACGTCGCCGACGCGATCCACCCCCGGGACCTCTCGGAGGGCGAGCGGCTCTGCCTCGCGCTCAGCGTCGTCCTCGCGAGCAGGCCGACGCTCGTCCTGCTCGACGAGCCGACCCGCGGGCTGGACTACCCCGCCAAGACGCGGCTCGTCGGGGTGCTGCGCGAGCTGGCGGACTCGGGTCACACCGTCGTCCTCGCGACCCACGACGTCGAGCTGGCCGCCGACGTCGCGGACCGGGTCGTCGTCCTCGCCGAGGGCCAGGTCGTGGCCGACGGGCCGGTCCGGGAGGTCCTCGCCGGGTCGCCGGCGTTCGCGCCGCAGGTCGCCAAGATCCTGCACCCGCTGCCCTATCTCACCGTCGAGGACGTCGTCGCCGGGCTCGGGGCGGCCTCGTGAGGTTCCGCCTGGGTTCCCTGCTCACGCTGGCGCTCGTCTCGGTCGTCGGACTGGCCGCGTTCGGGTGGCCGTTCCTCGCCAGCCCCGGCGTCGGCGAGGAACACGGCCACGACGCACCGTGGCTGTTCGCCCTCCTCCTCGGGCTGCTGGCCCTGGTGCTCCTCGCCGAGATGACCGCCACCGGCCTCGACGCCAAGGCGGTCGCCGTGCTCGGGGTCCTCGCCGCGATGGGGGGCGCCCTGCGCGTCCTCTCGGCGGGCACGGCGGGCCTCGAGCCGATGTTCTTCCTCATCGTCCTCGGCGGCCGGGTCCTCGGGGCGAGCAAGGGCTTCCTCCTCGGGGCACTGGCGCTGCTCACCGGGGCCTTCCTCACCGGCGGCGTGGGGCCCTGGCTCCCGTTCCAGATGTTCGCGGCGGGGTGGGTCGCGCTCGGTGCCGCGCTGGTCCCGCAGCTCTCCGGGCGGGCCGAGAGGGTGGCGCTCGCGGCATACGGGGCGGTGGCGTCGTTCGCCTACGGCGCGGTGATGAACCTCTGGTTCTGGCCGTTCCTCGCCACGGGGGGTGCTCCGACGGGCGCCGGCTTCGTCCCGGGCGCCTCACCCGCCGAGAACCTCCATCACTACGGCGTCTTCTACGTCGCGACGTCGCTGGGATACGACCTGCCTCGGGCCGTCCTCACCGCCGCGCTGGTGCTGTCGATCGGGCCACGGCTGCTGTCGACATTGCGGCGCGCGGTGCGGCGCGCGAACTTCGGCGCGACACCGCGGTTCGACCCAGCCGCCGACGCCCCGACTACGGCCCGCTGACCAGGCACGCCTCCGCGGGCTACTCCCGGACCTGCACCTGGACGAACGGCGGCTTGACCACGCTCGCCGCGACCGCGCGGCCGCGCACGTCGACGACGACCTCGTCACCGAGAGCCACCGACGGCGCGAGCAGGGCCAGGGCGATCCCCTGCCGCAGCGTGGGTGAGAAGGTGCCTGATGTCACCTCGCCGACGACCTCGCCGCTGGCGTTGGCGGTGCTGACCGAGCAGTGCGCCCGGGGTATGCCGCGACCCGTCACGAGCAGGCCCCACGAAACCCGCGACGGGCCCGCCGCCTTCTCGGCCACGAGCGCGTCCCGGCCCCAGAACGCGTCCTTCTTCCAGCCCACCGCCCAGCCCGCCCGGGCCTGCACCGGCGAGATGTCGAGCGAGAGATCCTGGCCGTGCAGGGGGTAGCCCATCTCGGTCCGCAACGTGTCCCGCGCGCCGAGGCCACACGGCATACCCCCCAGCGGTGTCATCGCCGCGACGAGCGCGTCCCACAGTGCGGACGCGTCGTCCCAGGCGGGCACCAGCTCGTAGCCCCGCTCCCCCGTGTAGCCGGTGCGGCACACGACGACCTGCCGACCTTGCCACTGCGCCTCGACGAACGACATGTAGTCGTGCCCCGTGGGCAGCCCCAACGCGTCGAGGACGTCGTCGGACCGCGGCCCCTGCACGGCGAGGACGCCGTAGGCGTCGTGGAGGTTCTCCACCTCGATCCCGTCCGGCGCCGCGGCTGCGACCCGGCGCACGACCTCGGCGGTGTTCGCGGCGTTGGGGATGAGGAAGATGTCGTCCTCGCCGCGGACGTACTGGATGAGGTCGTCGACGACCCCGCCCGACTCGTCGCAGCACAGCGTGTACTGCGCCTGCCCCGGCCCGACCCGGCGCAGGTCGTTGGTGAAGAGGCGGTTGACGACGTCGAACGCCCCCGGCCCGCGCACCGACGCCTTGCCGAGGTGGCTCACGTCGAAGACGCCGACCCGCTCGCGCACGGCGGTGTGCTCGGCGACGACCCCGCCGCCGGGGTACTCGATGGGCATGTCCCAGCCCCCGAAATCGGCCATCTTCGCCCCGAGGGCGACGTGCCGGTCGTGCAGCGGGGACCTCTTCGCGCCGGTGGTCATCAGCCCCCGGCCTTGCGCCGGAACATCTGCTGCAGCTTGGCCGGACCGTGCGCCTCGTGGACCTTGGGGGTCTCGCCGTCCGCGGAGACGTCCGCACCGGCGTGGGCCTGCTTCTTGTCCAGCGCCGCCCGGAACTTCGCCTTCATCTCCTCGGACGGACCGGTCCGTTTCGCCTTGCCTGACATGGGTCGGGTCTCCTCGCAGGACGTCCACACGGCCGTTCGCCGTGTCGCCACCCGGTCGGGGTGGCGTGCGCCCACTGTCTCACCGACCCGCGTGGGCTCGCCACCGGGTCGGGCGCGCGGGGTGGCAGACCGCGTCCGGGCCGCGGTGGCTCAGCCGCCCCCGCGCCGTCGCTGGCGAGAGCTCCACTCGCGCATCTTCTTCGGGTAACCGGTGAGCAGCACGTCGTACACGGGGACGTCGAGGGCCTTGGCGAGGTCGAAGGCCGTCTTGCGGGAGCCGACCGCCCGACGGGTCCACTCCCCGTCGGTCGCGATGAGGATGAGGCTCTCGGCGCTGACGTTGGTCGCGGGCTCGACGTACGCCTCCACCCCGCGCCGCGTCGCGACGAAGGACCGCAGGTGGTCGCGGACCGCCGCCTTGTCCACGGCCATGCTCGGGCCGTCGCTGCGGCGTGGGTCGCCGGTCACCTTTCGGCGAAACCTCCCGAACAGTCCCATGCGCCGAGACTATCCTGCGCTCATGGGGACACAGAGGGCATCTGGCGTGCCGCGGCAGCCCGCCGCGCGGGGGCTGCTCCCCCTCGTCGTGGTGGTCTGCGTCGTCAGCGTGCTGGCCCACGCGGTCCTCGCGCTGAGTCTGGTCCGTGGAGCCCACGACCGCACCGTGGCCAGCCGGGCCAGTGGCGCCACCGCCCAGCCGGCCACGCCGGCTCCCGGGTCGGGACGGGCTCCGAACCCTGCCGGCTCGACCCCGGCGCAGCACCTCGACCTCGACCCGGCGTGCCGTCGCGACGACAACCCCCCCACTGGCGCCAAGCTCCCGTCCCCGGACGCCTACTCCGACGGGATGGGCGACTACGGCGACGGAGCCGAGCTCCAGCGCCTGTATGCCGTGCGCGGCGGCCACCTGGAGGCCATCGACGGGATCAGCGGGATCCGGCCGTGCGACGAGCAGCTCTGGCAGGTCGCCGCCGCCGTGGCCGGGCCGGGCCCGGTCGCCGACATCGACGAGCTCCTCGTCTTCGACTCGGACGTCAAGAACACCTCGCCGGGCGCGTTCATCACCGTGGGGGAAGTGAGGCCGCGGGGCCACGACCCGAGCCACTGGCGGCTCGCGCTGGCCCCCAACGGCATCGGCCGCACCGAGCTGGCCCTGACCGTCGCCCACGAGGTGGGCCATCTCGTCTCGCTGGACGCGTCGCAGCAGGTCCCGCGGCCGGCGCCCGGCTGTCGCACCCTGCCCGTCGATGACGGCTGCGTGGTCAGCGGCGGCATCCTCGACCGCTACCTCAAGAGCACCTGGACCGACGGGGTGTGGAAGCAGTGGGATGCCGCGGACGCGCTCAAGGACGACGCCGGCCGACACAAGGCGCTGCAGAAGGTCTACGACGACCACTCCACGGACTTCGTGTCGAGCTACGCGGCGAGCGCCCCGGAGGAGGACTTCGCCGAGTCCTTCGGCTACTGGTGCGCCCTGGGCGTCAAGGACGCCGGCGACTACGTCGAGGGCAGCGACGGCGACGGGCGGGCCAAGCTCGACTGGATCGAGAAGGAGTCCGCGACGCCCGTCGGCCAGCACTTCGCGTCGGGCTGCGCGCAGCTGCGGACGACCAGTCATTGACCTCCCTCGGGGGCGGCACCAGTTGCGACGGAGGCGGCCATCAGTGACAAGATGCCGTACGGGAGCTCGCAGACGGCATACCCATCCTGTGGTCGTCGCGAGCCCACGAGCGACGTGACCCGAGCCCGCACGAAGGAGCGCACCCCATGTCGGCTGGCGCCGAGACGACCTACGACCTCGTCATCCTCGGAGGCGGCAGCGGCGGGTACGCCTGCGCGCTGCGGGCCGCGGAGCTGGGTCTGAGCGTCGCCCTCGTCGAGAAGGCCAAGCTGGGGGGCACCTGCCTGCACCAGGGGTGCATCCCCACCAAGGCGCTCCTGCACGCCGCGGAGGTCGCCGACGCCGCCCGCGACGGCGCGCACTTCGGGGTCAGGTCGACGTTAGAGGCGGTCGACATGGGGGGCGTGCACGCCTACAAGGACGGCGTCGTCGCGCGCCTCTTCAAGGGCCTGCAGGGGCTCGTGGCCGCCCGCGGCATCGACTACGTCGAGGGCCTCGGTCGCCTCGTCGCCGCCGACACCGTGGGGGTGGCAGGCACGACACCGCGCCGCCTGACCGGTCGCAACGTCGTGCTCGCCACCGGCTCCTACGCCCGGACGCTGCCCGGACTCGACATCGGCGGCCGCATCATGGCGAGCGAGCAGGCACTCACCATCGACCACGTGCCCGCCCGGGTCGTCGTCCTCGGAGGCGGCGTCATCGGCGTCGAGTTCGCCTCGGTCTTCCGCTCGTTCGGCTCCGAGGTGACCATCGTCGAGGCCCTGCCGCGGCTCGTCGCCGCGGAGGACGAGGCGGTGTCCAAGCAGCTCGAACGGGCCTTCCACCGGCGCAAGATCGCGATCCGCACCGGCGTCCGGTTCAGCAGCGCCAGCCAGCGCGGTGACGTCGTCACGGTCGAGCTCGAGGGCGGGGAGCGCATCGAGGCCGACCTGCTCCTCGTCGCCGTGGGCCGCGGCCCGGTCACCGACGGCCTCGGCTACGAGGAGGCCGGGGTGCGGCTCGAGCGCGGCTTCGTCCCGACCGACGAGCGCCTGCGCACCAACCTCGAGCACGTGTATGCCGTGGGAGACATCGTGCCCGGCCTCCAGCTCGCGCACCGAGGCTTCGCGCAGGGGATCTTCGTCGCCGAGGAGGTCGCCGGCCGCTCCCCTGCCCCCATCGACGAGACCGGCATCCCCCGGGTCACCTACTCCAACCCCGAGATCGCGTCCGTCGGGCTCACCGAGGCCCAGGCCCGCGAGCGGTACGGCGACGTCGAGACCTACGAGTACAACCTCGGCGGCAACGGCAAGTCGCAGATCCTCCAGACCCAGGGGTTCGTCAAGCTCGTCCGCGAGCAGGACGGCCCGGTCGTCGGCGTGCACATGATCGGTGCCCGGATGGGTGAGCAGGTGGGCGAGGCGCAGCTCATCTACAACTGGCAGGCCCTGCCCGCCGACGTCGCCAGCCTCGTCCACGCTCACCCGACCCAGAACGAAGCCCTCGGAGAGGCGCACCTGGCCCTGGCCGGGAAGCCGCTCCACGCCCACGCCTGATGCCAGAGAACAGCCAAAGGAGAACCACGTCATGTCCGAACGCGTGACCATGCCGGCCCTGGGTGAGTCCGTCTCCGAGGGGACCGTCACCCGCTGGCTGAAGAACGTCGGCGACCAGGTCGACCTCGACGAGCCGCTCCTCGAGGTCTCGACCGACAAGGTCGACACCGAGATCCCGTCGCCCTTCGCCGGCACGCTCCAGGAGATCCTCGCGCAGGAGGACGACACCGTCGCCGTCGGTGCCGACCTCGCGGTGATCGGCGACGGTCCGGCCGGCGGGTCCGACGGCGGCAGCGACGCCTCATCCGAGGCGCCCGCCGTGGACCAGGTGCCCGACCCGACGGCGCCCTCGACCGAGCAGCCCGTTGCCCCGCAGACCTCCGAGCCCGAGGCCCAAGAGGCGGCCCACGGGCAGCAAGCCGCGTCCGGGGAGCAGGACACGTCCTCCGAGCCGGCACCCGCCCCGAGCCCGGGTGGTGGTGGCGGCGCATCGGGCGGCACCACCGTGAAGATGCCCGCGTTGGGTGAGTCGGTCACCGAGGGGACCGTCACCCGCTGGCTCAAGGCCGAGGGCGACACCGTGGAGGTCGACGAGCCGCTGCTCGAGGTCTCCACCGACAAGGTCGACACCGAGATCCCGTCCCCCGTGGCCGGGGTCATCACGAAGATCCTCGCGGCCGAGGACGACACCGTGCCGGTCGGCGGCGACCTCGTCGTCATCGGCGGAGAGCCGGGAGGCTCTACCCCAGCGGCCGAGGCACCCGCCCCGGCGCAGCAGCCAGCCGCCGAGGCCCCCGCTGAGCAGCCGGCGCCCGCGCCGCAGGCCGCCCCCGCCCCCGCACCCGCGCCGCAGGCCGCCCCCGCACCCGCGCCGCAGGCCGCCCCCGCACCGCAGGCCGCCCCGGCGCCCGCGCCGTCGTCTGACAGCAACGGTGCCAGCGACGCGAAGGGTGACTCCCCGGCATACGTGACGCCGCTCGTACGCAAGCTGGCGGCACAGCACGACATCGACCTCGCGAGCCTCTCCGGGACGGGTATCGGGGGCCGGATCCGCAAGCAGGACGTCCTCGACGCGGCCGAGGCCGCCAAGGCCCCCGCGCCCGCCGAGGCCTCCGCACCGGCCGCGGCGAGCGCCCAGGCGCCCGCCGCGGCCCCCGTCGCGGTGTCGTCGAAGCGGGGCACCACCGAGAAGATGACGCGCCTGCGCAAGATCATTGGCCAGCGGATGGTCGAGTCGCTCCAGGTCTCCGCCCAGCTGACCACCGTCATGGAGGTCGACCTCACCCTGGTCGCCCGCCTGCGGGCCCGGGCCAAGGACGAGTTCGAGGCGCGGGAGGGCACCAAGCTCAGCTACCTGCCGTTCCTGGCGCTTGCCTCGGTCGAGGCGCTCAAGGCGCACCCGAACGTCAACGCGAGCATCGACGGCGACCAGATCGTCTACCACGGGCAGGAGAACCTCTCCATCGCCGTGGACACCGAGAAGGGGCTCATCGTCCCGGTGATCAGGAACGCCGGCGACCTCAACATCGCCGGCCTGGCCCGGGCCATCGCCGACGTCGCGAGCCGGACGCGCACCAACAAGATCACGCCCGACGACCTCGCCGGCGGCACCTTCACCATCACCAACACCGGCAGCCGCGGGGCGCTCTTCGACACCCCGATCATCAACCAGCCGCAGGTCGCCATCCTCGGCACCGGGGCGCTCGTCAAACGTCCTGTCGTCGTCACCGACGCCGACGGCGGGGAGAGCATCGCGGTGCGCTCGATGATGTACCTCGCGCTGTCCTACGACCACCGGATCGTCGACGGCGCGGATGCCGCCCGCTTCCTCGCGACGATGAAGGCCCGGCTCGAGGAGGGCCGGTTCGAGGCTTCGCTCGGCCTCTGAGCGGCAGGACACCGCCGAGCGCCCCGACGCGTGGCCCTCGGCGAGAGCACCCATCGAAAGGAACCACGACATGACAGCACAGCGCGTCGCCATCACCGGGGCCTCCGGTCTCATCGGCGGCGCTCTGTCGTCGTTCCTCACTGCCCGGGGCGACGAGGTGCTCCACCTCGTGCGGCGCGAGCCACGCACCGAAGCCGAGATCCGGTGGGACCCGGTGCGGCGCACCCTCGACCCGGCCGCGCTCGAGGGGCTCGACGCCGTCGTGCACCTCGCTGGGGCGGGCGTCGGCGACAAGCGGTGGACGCCGGCATACAAGCAGGTCATCCTCGCCTCGCGCGCGGACGGCACCGCGACGGTGGCCAAGGCCGTGGCCGCGCACGGCTCCGGGGTGCGGCTCGTGAACGGGTCGGCGATCGGCTTCTACGGCGACCGCGGTGACGAGGTGCTCACCGAGGACAGTGCCAGCGGGTCGGGGTTCCTCGCCGAGGTGGTCCGCGCCTGGGAGGCCGCGACCGAGGCCGCGAGCGCGGCAGGCGCACCCGTGGCGTTGGCGCGCACCGGTCTCGTCATGGCGCGCGGGGCAGGGGCGTTCGGGCCCCTCGTCACCCTCGGACGGCTCGGCCTCGCCGGACCGCTCGGGTCAGGGCACCAGTACTGGTCGTGGATCACCCTCGATGACACCGTGCGGGCGTTCGCGCACCTCGTCGACCACCGGGACGTCACCGGACCGGTCAACGTGGTCGGGCCCGAACCGCTCCCGCAGAAGCAGGTCGTGCGAGAGCTCGGAGCACAGCTGGGTCGGCCGACCCTGCTGCCCGCTCCCGCAGTGGCCCTGCGCGTCATTCTCGGCGAGTTCGCCGGCGACATCCTCGGGAGCCAGCGGGTCGTCGCCGCGGTGCTGCGCGACACCGGCTTCGAGTACCGGCACAAGTCGCTGCGCGAGGCCGTCGCGACGCTGGTCTGAGGCCGCCCACCCTCGTCGGGCCGGCACAGCGCGCGCCGAGACCGGGATCTGGCGTGCCCTGGGCGATCGGGCAGGCGGCTTCTGCTCAGCCTGGGGCGACGTCCGTGATGCGCCACCCCGCCGTCGTCAGGGCGAGGGAGTAGCTCAACGCCTGCCCGTCCTGGGCGGGCCGCTGCTGGCGCGTGGTGCCGGGCCCGACGACCGTGTAGGCGGTCCGGTCGATGACGGCGCGCACCTGGGCCCCGGTGGCGTCGCTCGTCACCACCTCGGCCGAGCGCACGTGGAACCCGAGGTCGGCGTAGCCCTGCTGCTGGGCGCGCAGCTGCGCCAGCGCCCGGACGTCGGCCTGGTGGGCCGTCGAGTCCTTGATCTCGAGGGTGAGCAACGCCGCTGGGTCCGCGCGCACGAGGGCGTCGGCCCGGGCGTCGGCGAGCCGTTGCAGGACGGCCTGCGGGTCGGACCGCAGCTGCTTCACGGGGTCCACCGCGGTGCTCGCCCGAGTCGAGGCGCCGCCGGACGGGCTGCGCGCGGCGGACCCGGTGGAGTCCCCGGACCGGGCCACGGCGACGAGCAGGCCGACCACGAGGGCGACGGCGCCGAGGAGGACGACGGCCAGCCGACCTCGCTGCGAGAGCGCCCAACCGGCCAGTCCGGGCGAGCCCCCACCACCGCCTCGAGCCACGGGCTGCCCAGCCGCGGGCCGCACCCGAGCCGCAGGTCGGAGCCGAGCCGTGAGCCGCGGCATACGCCGCCGGGTGCGTGAGGCCGACTTCGCCACCGCCCGCAGCTCGGCCCGGCTGCGCGTCTCGGTGGCGGCCTCACGCCGGATCCGCTGGGTCATCGCCGTGCCCGGGTCGGGGTTGCGGCCGGCCAGCCGCACCGGTGCCGCCGCAGCCGCGCGGTAGATCGCGACCGCCGCCGAGGAGGCCGAGGGTCGCGCGGCGGGCCTCGGATCCAGCATGGGCACGAGGACCCCGGCAAACTGCTCTCCGACGCTGTCCTGCGCGATGTCCGCGAGGGTGTCGAGCTCGCCGACCGGCGGCGGCGTGCCGCCGGCCAGGGCGTACCACGCCAGCGCGGCGAGCGACCACACGTCGCTCGCCTCGGTCGGCAGCTCGCCGCGCTGCACCTCCGGGGCGACGAAGCCGCTCGTCCCGGCCACGAGGTGCGGCTGCAGCTCGCCGACGAGCCGGGCCGCGTCGTAGTCGCTGAGCATCGGCTTGCCGGCCGCGGTGAACAGGACGTTGCCCGGCGAGACGTCGCTGTGGACGACGCCGGCAGCGTGCAGCTCGCCGAGCGTCGTCGCGATGGGCGTGAGGACCGTCACCACCTCGCCCGCGGGGATCGGCCCCCGGATCGAGACGAGGTCCTGGAGGCTGCCGCCGTCGGCCAGGTCGAGCACGAGTGCGACGGCGCCGTCCTCGAGCCGGACCACGTCGCGCAGCCGCACGACGTGCTCGCTGTCGACCCGGCGCTGGATCGCCCGCTCGCGTGCCGCCACCTCCATGACGTAGGCCGCCTCCTGCCCGTGCGGGGCCGTCACCTTGACGGCCACCCGCTCAGCGTCCGGCGCCGACTCCGCAGAGCCGGTGGGTCGAGCCGACCACACCGTGCTGGAGCCGCCCCGGCCGATGAGCTCGCCGAGGACGAACCCGGGCACCGCCGGCGGCGGCGGGGAGGTCGACAGGTCAGGCAGCAACGAGACGCTCACAAGGTCAATGGTGGCCGCTCGGCGCCTGGGTCGGAGAGCGTTGTCCACAGGGCACGACCGCCGGTCAGCGCCACCCGGGCACATCGTAGGCTGCCTCCATGTCTGGGCAGCCCACGATCCTCGCCACGTCGGGCGGCTATCTGCCACACGAGCGGCTGCGCTTCGAGCTCGGACCCCTGGTCCGGTATGCCGTGGAGCTCAGCGGCGCGCACGGGCGCACCCCCCGGGTGTGCCACCTCGGGACGGCGTCCGGCGACCCGGCCGAGTTCGCTGTTCACCTCTCCGAGGCCGCCCGAGAGGCCGGCGTCGACCTCAGCCACCTGCGTCTCTTCACGATGCCCAACGTCGACGACGTCGAGGGGCACCTCATGGAGCAGGACGTCGTCTGGGTGCACGGCGGCTCGGTCGCCAACCTCCTCGCCGTGTGGCGGGTGCACGGCCTCGACGAGATCCTGCGGCGGGTGTGGGGGGCGGGGGTCGTCCTCGCCGGGGTGTCCGCGGGCTCGATCTGCTGGTACCAAGGGGGCACCACGGACTCCTTCGGGCCGCAGCTTCAGGCGGTCTCCAACGGCCTGGGGTTCCTGCCCTACGGCAACGGCGTCCACTACGACACCGAGGAGCGCCGCCGCCCGCTCGTGCACCGTCTCGTCGCAGACGGCACCCTGCCCGAGACGCACTGCACGGACGATGGCGTCGGCGTCGTCTACCACGGCACCGAGCTCGTCGAGGCGGTCACCGAGCTCGATGGCGGCCGGGCCTACATCGTGCGCTGTGAAGGCGCCGCCGCCGTCGAGGAGCCGCTCGAGACCCGACGCCTGTGACCCGACGCCGCTGACCGGCACTCAGACCCGGTCGCCGCCGACCGGCATACCCGCTGGTTTGCGGCGATGACGAGCGCCTTACGGATCGGGCCATCGTCGCCGCGCCGCGTCCCTGCCGCCAGCGCAGCACCTAGGCTCGAGCGATGGTCGCCACCGTGCTCGTCGTCGAGGACGACGCGACCGTGTCCGGGGTGCTGTCGGCCTACCTGCGCAAGGCGGGCTTCGACCCGGTCGTCGCCGGTGACGGCCAGAGCGCCCTCCAGGAGTGGAGCCAGCGCCGCCCCGACGTCGTCATCCTCGACATCATGCTGCCCGGCATGTCGGGCCTCGACGTGCTGCGCCGCCGTCGGGCCGACGACGACGAAGCCGCGGTCATCATCCTCAGCGCCCGAGGCGACGAGGAGGACCGGCTGCTCGGGCTCGACCTCGGCGCCGACGACTACATGGTCAAGCCGTTCAGCCCCCGCGAGGTCGTCGGCCGGGTCCAGGCCCTGCTGCGGCGTGGCGAGCGGCTGGGCGCCCAGGCACTGCTGCCCCGGCGGATATCCGCCGGCCCACTCGAGCTTGACCTCGGGGCCCGGACGGCGCGGCTCGAGGGTCGCGACATCGTCCTGACGCACCGCGAGTTCGAGCTCCTCGCCTACCTCATGGGGCACCCGGGCGAGGTCTACACCAAGGAACAGCTGATGCGCCGGGTCTGGGGCTGGGACTTCGGCGACACGTCGACGGTCACCGTCCACGTGCGCCGGCTGCGCGAGAAGATCGAGGGCGACCCTTCCGATCCCCGGCTTGTCGTCACCGTGCGCGGCGCCGGCTACCGGTTCGACGCCGCCGGGTCCGCCGATGGGTGACCTGGCCCAGATCGCCGCCGGCACCGTGGTGGTCTGCGTCGGCACGGCCCTCCTCGGTGCCATCGTGCTCCGGCTCGTGCGGTCCCGCTCGCTGCTGTGGTCCATCGTCGTCGCGGCGCTCGTCCCCCTGCTCGCCGTCACGGCGTCGGTGGGCCTCAGCGTCCAGCTCATGTTCATCTCTAGCCACGACTCGGCGGCCGTCTCGGTGGCCCTGGTCTGCGCCACGCTCATCGGGATCCTGCTCTCCTTCGTGCTCGGCCGCCGGGTCGCGCTCGGTTCCCGTGAGCTGACCACGGCTCTGCGCGACCTCGCCGGTCCCGACCAGCCCCCGGCCAGGACCGCGCCACAGCCCACACCACCGCGGCCATCGCCACAGCGCCCCTCACTGCAGCGGTCCAGCGCGCCGGGCGAGATCGCCACGCTGGCCGCCGAGCTCGACCAGACCCGTGAGCGGCTGAGCTCCGCGCAGCGGCAGGCCGAGACCCTCGAGGACAGCCGCCGCGAGCTCGTCGCCTTCATGTCGCACGACCTGCGCACCCCCCTGGCTGGGCTGCGAGCCCTCGCCGAGGGGCTCGAGGACGGGGTGGTCGACGACGAGCCCGCGGCGCTGCGCCGGATGCGGCAGACCGTCGAGCGGATGAACGGCCTCGTCGACGACCTCTTCGAGCTGTCCCGCCTCCAGGCCGGGTCGGCCAGATCGGCCGGGGTGCCAGCCCGGGCCGGGCCGGGCGAGTCGGCCGGCCAGCCTCCCGGCCGCGCCATGGTGAGCCTGCTCGAGGTGGCCCACGACGTCGTCGGCGAGCTGGTCGCGCACGCCTCCCAGCGCGGGGTCACCCTGCGCGTTCACGCCGACCCCGACGACCGGCTCGCGGTGCGAGGGACCGGCGACGAGCTGACCCGCGCCCTGACGAACCTCGTCGGCAACGCCGTGCGCCACACCCCGCCGGGCGGCACAGTCGTCGTCGCGGCCCGGCGCGCGACGGACGACCGGGTGCGGGTGTCCGTCACCGACGAGTGCGGGGGCATCCCCGAGGCCGACCTGCCGCGGCTCTTCGACATCGGCTGGCGTGCGGCCCCCGAGCGCGGCACCGCAGACGCCGGGGCCGGTCTCGGCCTGGCGATCGCCAGAGGCATCGCCCAGGCGCATGGGGGGTCGGTCAGCGTGGCGAACGTGCCGGGCGGGTGCCGGTTCGACATCGACCTGCCCAGCCACGCGGCGGCGCGGCGGTCGGCGACGTGAGCGACCGGCCCGTCCAGGCACGGGGCAGGGGCAGGGTCAGGGTGCGTCGCCCGGCGTGATGACCTCGACGACGCCGCCCGCCGTGGCGCTGACCCGGGCCGCGTCGAGCACGGCGAGCACGTGCACGGCGTCGCGGGGGTCGACCGGCATGGCGGCCTGCGGGTCCGGCGCATCGAGAGCGGCAGCGACCTCCCGGTAGAAGTCGGCCTGGTCACCCGCCTCCGCCCGCACCGGCTCGCGCTCGGTGCCGCGCACCAGCCAGCCGATGTGGTCGGCGTCCGAGGGCTGCCACTCGGTGAAGGCCGTCACCTCGTCGGACTGGGCCCCGAGGAGGTATGCCGCGCGGCGGCCGAGCAGCCGCACCCGCGGTCCCGGGGCTGCGGCGACCGTCGTCGCGCCGAGGTGCGACACGACGCCGGAGCGGTGCGTGCAGCTGAGGAAGGCGGTGTCCTCGGCCGTGGTCGTGAGCGCGGCCACCTCGGCATACACCGTCTCGACCCTCCCGAACATGATCACGGCCTGGTCGACGAGGTGGCTGAAGAGGTCGAGGAGGATGCCGCCGCCCTCCTGCGCCGGCGAGTTCTCGCGCCACCGGTCCTTGGGCACCGGACGCCACCGCTCCCAGCGCAGCTCGGCCCGCCACACGTCACCGAGCTCGCCGGAGCGCAGGACCGCCTGCATCGTGTGGAACTCCGCGTCGTAGCGCCGGTTCTGGAAGACGGTCAAGGCCGCCCCCGCGTGGCGCGCGGCGTCGACCGCCTCGAGCGCCGTCGACGCGTCCACCCCCAACGGCTTGTCGACGACCACCGCGACCCCGGCCTCGACCACCCGGCGCGCCTGCTCGACGTGCACCCCCGTCGGCGAGGCGAGGACGACGAGGTCGAGGGCCGGGAGCGCCAGGAGCGCCTCGAGGTCGGGGACCACGCTGGCCTGCGGCTGCTCGTCGCGGGCGTCGGTGGCGCGCTCGGCGTTGCCCGTGGCCACGGCTGCGAGCTCGAGGCCGGCCGCGGTGATCAGCGGGGCGTGGAACCCGCGCCCCGCCAGCCCGTAGCCGACCAGCCCCACGCGCGTCACGGCATACCCGCCTCGACCGGCTCGACCGGCTCGACCTCGGCCCGGACGCGGTCGCGGCGTCTGGGGTACTCGTGGGCCCCGGCTCGCCCGCTGCGACGCGGCCACCACACCCGCCCGCCGAGGTCGGACGCGGCGGCCGGCACGAGCAGGCTCCTGACCACGAGGGTGTCGAGGAGCACTCCGAACGCGACGATGAAGGCGATCTGGGCGAGGAAGAGGATCGGCAGCACGGCCAGCGCCGAGAACGTCGCCGCGAGGACGATCCCCGCGCTGGTGATGACCCCGCCGGTCACGGCGAGGCCGACGAGGATGCCGCTCTTCGTGCCGCGTGTCCGCGACTCCTCGCGCACCCGGGTCATGAGGAAGATCGAGTAGTCGATGCCGAGGGCCACGAGGAACACGAACCCGTAGAGGGGCGTCGCGGGGTCGGACCCCGGGAAGTGGAAGACGTGGTTGAACACCAGCGCGGAGACCCCGATCGTGGCCGCGAAGGACAGGACGTTGGCGGCGACGAGGAGCAGGGGCGCCAGGAGCGAGCGCAGGAGCAGCGCGAGGACGACGAAGATCACCGCGAGGATCGTCGGGATGATCACCCGCAGGTCGCGGTCGCTGGCGTCGCGCACGTCGAGGTTGACGGCGGTGCTGCCGCCGACGAGCACGTCGCTGCCGACCTCGTCGAGCTTGGTGCGCAGGGTCTGGATCGTCCCCTCGGCCTCGACGCTGTCGGCGGGCGCGACGAGGGTCGCCTGCACCCGGACCGCCCCGTCGATGACCTTCGGCGGCGCACCTGGCGTCTCGCCGACGAACGCGCCCTGCAGGCCGGTCACGCCACCCACGACCCGCACGACCTCCTCGGACTTGCCCTGCGGCGTGACGATCTGCACCGGCGAGCCGGAGCCGGCCGGGAAGTGCCTCGCGAGCACCTCCTGCCCGGCCACCGAGTCGACCGGGGTGAGGAAGAGGTCGGACTGGGTGACGCCCCTGGCCGAGAAGGTGGGCACGAAGGCCGCGCAGGCCGCCAGCACCACGAAGGTGGCGACCCAGGTGCGCCGGGGATGGGTGCCGACGAGCCGGGCCACCCGTCCCCACAGCCCGGCGCGGGCCAGCGCGTCCTCCGCGTGCACGTGGTCGACCCGGGGGATCTGCGGCCAGAAGATGCGCCGCCCGACGAGGAGGAGCACGGCCGGCAGGAACGTCAGCGACGCGACGAAGGCTCCGGCGATGCCGAACGCTCCGACCGGGCCGAGCCCGCGGGTGCTGCCGAGCTCGGAGAGGCGCAGGCACAGCAGGCCGATGATGACGGTCGCTGCGCTGGCCGCGATGGGCTCGATGGACGCGCGCCAGGCCACCTTCATCGCGCCCCACGACGTCTCGCTGTCGTGCAGCTCCTCCTTGTAGCGCGCGACGAGGAGCAGGGCGTAGTCGGTGGCGGCCCCGACGACGAGGATCGACAGGATGCCCTGGCTCTGCCCGCTGAGGCTGATCGTGCCGTTCTTCGCCAGCGGGAAGACCACGAGAGCGGCGACGGACAGCCCGAAGAGCGCCGTGACGAGCACGGCGACGGGCAGGATCGGGCTCCGGTAGACGACGAGGAGGATGAGGAAGACCACGGACAGGGCCACGAGCAGCAGGATCCCGTCGATCCCCCCGAACGCGATGACGAAGTCGGCGAAGAACCCGCCGGGGCCGGTCACGTGGATGCCCATCCCCGCCGCACCGAGGCTGGCGGCGCCCGAGCTGCGCAGCGCCTCGGCCACCTCGAAGAGCACCGTCTTGCCGGCGATGGTCTCCGACGCCTTCGTGCCGACGAGCTGCACCGCCACCAGCACGGCCTGCTTGTCCTGGCTGGGGATGCCCCCTGAGGGAGCGGCCTGGAGGAACTCCCCCACGGTGCGCGACCGGTCCGCGGCCAGGGGGAGACCCGGTATGCCGTTCACGTAGGCCCGCACGGCCGTCAGGTCCGCGGGCGTCAGGCCACTGGGACGCTCGATGACGACGAGGTAGGGCAGCGTCTGGGTGTCCGTGGCCTTCGCGACGAAGGTGTTGACGAGCGTGGACTCGGCCGACGCCGGAAGGAAGGAGGCGTTGTCGTTGCTCTGGACCTCCGAGAGCCGCCCGACGAGCTGGCCGCCGACGCCGCCGAGCGCGAGCCAAAGCAGGACCACCACGGCCGCGACCCAGCGCACGGCTCGCCGCCCTGGTGGGCGGCGAGCCGGGCTCGGCTCGACCTGGTCGGCGGCGGGCCGCACCTCGTCCTGAGTCGTCATGCCCAGATCATCGCGTGTGGACCGCCTCCCTGTCCCGCACGCCCCTCGCCCAGCACAAGCTTGGCCCGACGTACTCTTTGGGCATGCGCTACGTCCACCTCGGGTTCGACCCCGACCTCGTTGACTACCAGCAGGCGTGGGACCTCCAGCGGGAGCTGCACGCCAAGGTGGTCAGCGGTGAGGAGCCCGACACGACGCTGCTCCTCGAGCACGTGGCCGTCTACACCGCGGGCAAGCGCACCGAGCCTCACGAGCGGCCCCGGGACGGCACGCCGGTGGTCGACGTCGACCGGGGCGGCAAGATCACGTGGCACGGACCCGGACAGATCGTCGGCTACCCCATCGTCCGGCTGCCCGCCCCCATCGACGTCGTCGCGCATGTGCGGCGGCTCGAGGAGATGATGATCCGGGTCTGCGCGGACTTCGGGATCCCGGCGGGACGAGTCGAGGGTCAGAGCGGCACGTGGATCTTCGCCGACGACCACGGCCCGAACCGCAAGGTCGGGGCCATCGGCATCCGGGTCAGCAGGCAGGTGACGATGCACGGGTTCGCGCTCAACTGCGACCCCGACCTCGGGTGGGCCGACGTCATCATCCCGTGCGGAATCCCCGACGCCGGGGTGACCTCGATCTCCAGGGAGCTCGGCCGCGATGTGCCGGTGCAGGAGGTCCTGCCCCACGTCGAGAAGCACCTGGCCGACCTCCTCGATGCCGTGGGACCGGCCATGACGGCCGCCGGGGAATGACACGGTCCCGCCATACGCTGGAACCAAGGCCACACGTCCGACCCGAGGAGCACCTGTGACCATCGCCCCCGAAGGGCGTCGCCTGCTGCGTGTCGAGGCGCGCAACGCCGAGACCCCCATCGAGCGCAAGCCCTCCTGGATCCGCACCACCGCGAAGATGGGGCCCGAGTACACGGCGCTGCAGTCGATGGTCCGCAGCGAAGGGCTGCACACCGTCTGCCAGGAGGCTGCCTGCCCCAACATCTTCGAGTGCTGGGAGGACAAGGAGGCGACCTTCCTCATCGGGGGTGACACGTGCACCCGCCGGTGTGACTTCTGCGACATCGCGACCGGCCGCCCGCTGGCCCTCGACCTCGACGAGCCACGACGGGTCGCCGAGTCGGTGCGCCGGATGGGCCTGCGCTACTCGACCGTCACGGGCGTGGCCCGCGACGACCAGCCGGACGGGGCCGCCGGCCTCTACGCCGAGACGATCCGCGAGATCCACCGGCTCAACCCCACGACCGGGGTGGAGATCCTGCCCCCCGACTTCGGTGCCGTGCCCGAGCTCGTGGGCCAGGTCTTCGACGCGCGCCCCGAGGTCTTCGCCCACAACCTCGAGACCGTCCCGCGGATCTTCAGGCGGATCCGCCCGGCGTTCACCTATGACAAGTCGCTGCGGGTCCTCAGCATGGCGCGCGCCGCCGGTCTCGTGACGAAGTCCAACCTCATTCTCGGCATGGGCGAGACCGACGACGAGATCGCGGAGGCGATCCGCGACCTGCACGACGCCGGCTGCGACATCCTCACGATCACCCAGTACCTGCGCCCGTCGAAGCTGCACCACCCCATCGACCGGTGGGTCAAGCCCGAGGAGTTCGTGCACTGGTCGCGGGTCGCCGACGGCCTGGGGTTCAAGGGCGTCATGGCCGGGCCACTGGTCCGCTCGTCCTACCGCGCCGGGCGGCTCTGGGCCACCGCGATGGCGAAGTGGGGCCGCCCCATCCCCGAGCACCTGGCTCATCTGGCCGCCAAGGCCGACTCCCCCGCACGCCAGGAGGCGGCCACGTTGGTCGGGCGGGCCGCGGCGCACGTATCCTGACCCTCATGGCGAAGGACACGGCACCCAAGGGCGGGCCACCCGGGCGGGATGCGGCGGGCGGCAAGGAGGCCGCACCCAAGAAGAAGGGTCGGGTGGCGCAGCTCCGGGCCGTGTTCACGGCGGCCAGGGCCGCCGACCCCCAGATCGCCTGGTGGATGGCCCTGGCCTTCCTCGGCACGCTCCTCGTCGTCGCCGTCATCGGGGTGCTGACGAACTACACCGCCTTCGCGCTCATCCTCGGGATCCCGCTCGCAGCACTCGCGGCGACCATCGTCCTGAGCCGCCGAGCCGAGCGAGCGGCATACCGGCAGATCGAGGGACAGACCGGCGCCGCGGGCGCGGCCCTGACCTCACTGAGCCGCCAAGGGTGGTATGTCGAGCAGCAGCCAGTCGCTGCCGAGGCCGCCCGCGCCAACGACATGAGCTCCGCCGCGGTGGTCTTCCGCGCCGTCGGCCGCCCCGGCATCGTCCTCGTCGGCGAGGGCCCCCGCACGCGAGCCCAGAAGCTGCTCCTCAGCGAGCGCAAGCGGGTCGAGCGCGTCGCCCCCGGCGTTCCGGTGACCCTGCTGCACGTCGGCGACGGCGACGCCGAGGACGAGGTGGGCCTGCGCAAGCTCACCAAGCGCGTGCGGAAGCTCAAGCCGGTCCTCACCAAGGCCGAGGCGGCCGTCGTCAACAAGCGCCTCAGGTCGCTGGGAGGCATGCGCACTCCGGTGCCCAAGGGTGTCGACCCCACCCGGGCCCGAGTCGACCGCCGGTCGATGCGCGGCCGCTGACCTCCCGAGCCGGACGCGCAACGTCCGGAACGGCGGCTACCGTCCATGGCATGACGACGGAGTTCACCCACCAGAGCCTTGCCGGCGCGCGTTTCACGCACGTCGACCTCACCGGCGCCACCTTCGAGCACGTCGACATGTCCGGAGCCCGGTTCCGCGAGGTGGACCTGCACGGCGCGACCGTCCACGGGGTGGACCTGCACGGCGTGACCATCCGCGGGGCCTTCGACGTGGACCTCGACATCAGCGGCGAGGTCGAGAGCCTTCGCGTCAACGGTGTCGACGTCGCGCCCTACGTCGAGGCCGAGCTCGACCGGCGCCACCCCGACCGAGTCCTCATGCGCCCGGCCGACGCCGACGGCGTCCGTCAGGCGTGGGCCGTGATGGAGCGGCTGTGGGACCACACGCTCGACCGGGCTCGCCGCCTGGACCCGGAGCAGCTCCACGAGTCCGTGAACGGCGAGTGGTCGTTCATCGAGACCCTGCGGCACCTCGCCTTCGCCACCGACGCCTGGCTGCGGCGGGCCGTCCTCGGCGACCCGTCTCCCTGGCACCCGCTGAGCCTGCCGTGGGACGAGATGCCGGACACGCCCGGCGTCCCCCGCGACCGCCTCGCACGCCCGACCCTCGACCAGGTGCTCGAGCTGCGGCGCGACCGGATGGGTTCCGTGCGCGACTTCGCCGCCGGCCTGACCGACGAGGCGCTGGCGGCCGACACCGAACCGGTCCCGGGACCGGGGTGGCCCGAGCCACGCAGCTACCCCGTGCGCCAGTGCCTGCTCGTCGTCCTCAACGAGGAGTGGTGGCACCGCCAGTACGCCGAGCGCGACCTCGATGTCCTCGTCGCCAGAACCTGACCACGCTCGACTCGAAGATCCCTAGACTCGGCGGATGCCGAGCCCGTCCACCCTCGCCGCCTTCGCGCTGGCCTCGCTGCTGCTCATCCTGCTCCCCGGTCCCGCCATGCTGTTCCTCGTCGCGCGCGGGGTCGCCGGGGGCCGCCGGGTCGGCGCCTTCTCGGCCCTCGGCATCGAGGCGGCGACGACGGTCTACGTCGTGGCCACCGCACTCGGTCTGACCGCGGTCATCGCGGCCTCGGCGCTGGCCTTCGGCGTCGTGCGGTTCGCCGGCGCGGCATACCTCGTCGTCCTCGGCGTGCGCACCATCCTCGACCGCAGCGACCCCGTGGCGCCGAGCGTCGAGTCCGCGGCGCCCAGCCTGTGGGTGTCCTGGCGGCAGGGCTTCCTCGTCGGGGTCGGCAACCCCAAGGTCGCGCTGTTCTTCCTCGCCTTCTTCCCCCAGTTCATCCACCCGGAGGTCGGGCCGGTGGCCGTGCAGGTGCTCGTCCTCGGCGCGGTGATGGTGAGCATCGGGACGGTCCTCGACGTCTGCTACGGAGTCTTCGGCGGCGTCGTCCGCGCGCGGCTGGGCCGCCGGTCCCGCGCCGCGCGGCACGGGCGGGTCGCCGTCGGGCTGACCTACATCGGGCTGGGTGGGCTCGCCGCTGCGACGGGTCACTCGACCTGAGCCGGCTCAGCGGTCCACGGGGTCGGTGAGCTCGGCCCGGATGGCGGCGACGAAGCGGCCCAGCCGCTCCCCCGACCCCCGGAAGAACAGGTCGGGCTCGATGGCCTCGAGCTCGATCACACTCGGGATGCCCTGCCAGTCCACGAGGTCGACCCGGGCGTAGGTCAGCCGGCCCGGCGCGGCCGCCATGGCCTGGAGCGCGACCCGCACGTCGGCGGCGTCCGGGTCGTACTCGACCTCGGACCCGCCGTGGTGCGCCTGCACGCGGTAGTCGCCGGCGGCCGGCACCTTGCGAACGGCGTGCGACAAGGCCCCGGCGAGGAAGACCAGCGAGCGCTCGCCCTCGACGATCTGCGGCACGAACGGCTGCACGACGAGGTCACCGCTGCGCGCCAGGCGCTCGGCGTGCTCGAGGGCCTGCGGGCTGTCCCTTGCCGCGCGCAGCGCATACCGGGCCCCTCCGTCGACGGCCGGTTTGACGACGACCTCGTCCCACGGGCACTCGGCCAGCTGCAGGTCGACGTCGAGCGACTCCCCCGGGATGAGCCGCGTCGGCACGGTCGGCACGCCGCGGGTACCGAGCTCGACGAGGTAGCCCTTGTGCGAGTTCCAGCGCACGACGTCGGCGGGGTTGACGAGCCGGGTCACCCGGTCGACCCCGGCCGCCCACTGGCAGAAGTCGACGACCCGGTCGAAGTAGTCCCACGGCGAGCGGATGACGACGAGCCGGTATGCCGCCCACTCCCGGTCGTCGTCCCAGCAGACGACCTCGGCGGGCACGCCGGCAGCATCGAGCGCGTCCGCGACCTGGGCCACCTCGGGGTCGGGGTAGCGCGGGTCCGCCGAGGTGACGACGGCGACGAGAGGGTCGCTCACCCGGCCAGTCTTCCAGCAGCGGGACGGGTCAGCGACCACCCTTCAGCCCGACCGGATCAGCACCGTCCCGGCCGCCTTGTCGTGCAGTCCGCGGGCGTCGCGGTCCCAGACCAGGGCGGGGACGGCGAGGCACAGCAGCAGGGTCCGGACGAGCACCTGGACGACGGTGGCGCGCCGACCCGGCAGCGATACGAGCCGCAACCCGAGCAGCCGTCCACCGAAGGTCGACCCAAGCGTGCTGAGAAGCACGACGTTCTCCACCGCGAAGATCGCCAGCGGTGCGAAGCTGCGCGCGCCCCCCTCGCCGAGCGTCACACCGAGGGCGAGGAAGGCCACGAGCTGGCACATCGTCCAGTCGACGACGAGCGCGACCAGCCGGCGCCCGAAGCCGCCGATCGAGCCCGGGCCGGTGCGCGGCATACCGAGCCTGCTGCCCGGATGGTCGTCGTCGGTGACCGGTCGCTGCGCGCCGGGCCCCTGGAGCCACGACGCGACGTCCCTGCGGTCGACCACGGGTGGCGTCCTTCCGTCCTTGTCGGAGATCCGCCTGCTGCTGTAACACCAGCGAAACATTCGGGTCACGGGCGGGAAATGCCGCCCCTCTAGTCTCTCACCCGAACGCGCTCCAGCGGCGGGGCCCCCGATCCCTCGACCGCCACCCCACCACAGGAGGTCGGATGTTCAGCAAGCCCGAGGATTGCCTGAAGTTCATCGCGGACGAGGACGTCAAGTTCGTCGACATCAGGTTCTGCGACCTGCCCGGCGTCATGCAGCACTTCAACGTGCCGGCAGAGAGCCTCGACATCGACTTCTTCACCAACGGCCAGATGTTCGACGGCTCGTCGATCCGTGGGTTCCAGGCGATCCACGAGTCCGACATGAAGCTCGTCCCGGACCCGAGCACGGCGTACCTCGACCCCTTCCGGGTCGAGAAGACGCTCATCATCAACTTCTCGATCGTCGACCCCTTCACCGACGAGCCCTACAGCCGCGACCCGCGCAACATCGCCTCCAAGGCCGAGGCGTACCTGCGCTCGACGGGGATCGCCGACACGGCGTTCTTCGGCGCCGAGGCCGAGTTCTACGTCTTCGACGACGTGCGGTTCGAGACGAAGCAGAACGCGAGCTACTACTACATCGACTCGGTCGAGGCCGCGTGGAACACCGGGCGCGTCGAGGAGGGCGGCAACCGCGGCTACAAGACCCGCTACAAGGGCGGCTACTTCCCCGTCCCGCCGGTCGACCACTTCGCCGACGTGCGCGACAAGATCTGCCTCAACCTCAAGGACGTCGGCTTGCTCGTGGAGCGCTCGCACCACGAGGTGGGCACCGCCGGCCAGCAGGAGATCAACTACCGCTTCAACACCCTGCTCCAGTCCGGCGACGACATCATGAAGTTCAAGTACGTCGTCAAGAACACCGTCTGGGAGATCGGCAAGACGGCCACCTTCATGCCGAAGCCGATCTTCGGCGACAACGGGTCGGGCATGCACACCCACCAGTCCCTGTGGAAGGACGGCGAACCCCTCTTCTACGACGAGAGCGGCTACGGCGGCCTGTCCGACCTGGCCCGCTGGTACATCGGCGGCCTGCTCAAGCACGCGCCGTCGCTGCTGGCGTTCACGAACCCGACGGTGAACTCCTACCACCGGCTCGTGCCCGGCTACGAGGCGCCGGTCAACCTCGTCTACTCGGCCCGGAACCGCTCGGCCTGCGTCCGGATCCCCATCACCGGGACGTCGCCCAAGGCCAAGCGCATCGAGTTCCGCGTCCCCGACCCCTCGTGCAACCCCTACCTCGCCTTCGCCGCGCAGCTGATGGCCGGCCTCGACGGGATCAAGAACCGCATCGAGCCCCCGGAGCCGGTCGACAAGGACCTCTACGAGCTGCCCCCGGAGGAGCACGAGGCGATCGCCCAGGTGCCGGGGTCCCTCCCGGAGGTGCTGAAGTCGCTGGCCGCCGACCACGAGTACCTCCTCGAGGGTGGCGTGTTCACCGCCGACCTCATCGAGACGTGGATCGAGTGGAAGACGCTCAACGAGGTCGACCCGATCCG
>JBBRZC010000009.1:0-37624 GCA_038237075.1 Actinomycetales bacterium | reverse complement strand
GGAACCATCACCCACCAGTACCTCCACTCCGGCGCCTACCCCGCCCGCGTCGACACCACCTTCGGCGCCGACTTCCGCATCAACGGCGGCGCCTGGGCCCCCGTCCCCGACACCGTCACCGTCCCCGGCCCACCCACCACCCTCACCGCCAAGACCGCCCACGCCCAGCTCGTCGCCCACTGAACCCGTCAGGCGACTGCGCCGCGGGCGGGGAGGCTTGACCACACCCGGGCGTGGTCAGGTCTCCCCACGATCTGATCGTTTCGCCGAGGGCAGAACGGCTTCACCGGCGTCCTCCCGGGAGCGCTCGTACATTGGAGCGGTGTCCTCCCAGCAGCAGGTCGGCGTCACCTCACGGCATCTCACGGCGCTCGCGCCGGTCGGGGCGGCAGGGCCCGCCAAGGAACCGAGGCCTGCCAAGGAACCACTCTGGCGCCATGTCGTCGGCGACGTGCTGCGACGCGAACGCCTCCACCAGGAGCGAACGCTCAAGGACGTCTCGGCGGCAGCCCGGATCTCGATGCCCTACCTGTCCGAGCTCGAGCGCGGCCTCAAGGAGGCGTCGTCCGAGATCCTGGCCGCAGCCGCGCGTGCCCTCGGCCTGTCGATGGCCGACGTGCTCGCCCGCGCCCACGAAACCCTCGCCCGGGCGGAGCTCGCCCGGACCGGCCCCACGGGCCCACGGCAGCTCACCTCAAGCCGCAGCCTCAGCTCCGGGCTCGCGCTCGGCGCCAGCGGCCCCGACCCTGACGCCGAGCAAGCGGTGACGAGCGTCGGCGACCTGGCCGGACGGCATACCGACGCCTCTGCCATCACCCCCGCTGTCGTCAGCCTCGCGGCCTGACGCATCACGCCGCCCGCACCTCGCGCCGGCTGAGCACCTCGTCGGCGAGGCCGTATCCCACGGCTTCCTGCGCCGTGAAGACCTTGTCGCGGTCCATGTCGGCGCGCAGCGTCGCGACGTCGTGAGGGGTGTGCCGGGCGAGCACCTCCTCGACCTGGGCGCGGATCCGGATCATCTCGTTCGCCTGCAGGCGCAGGTCCGAGACCGTCCCCTGCTGGCCGCCGGTGGCGGGCTGCCCGAGCAGGACGCGGGCGTGCTCGAGGACGAACCGGCGACCCGGGTCACCGCCCGCGAGGAGCACCGCCGCGGTCGACGCGGCCTGCCCGACGCAGAACGTCGAGATCGGCGAGCCGACGAAGGTCATCGTGTCGTAGATCGCCATGAGCGAGGTGAACGAGCCGCCGGGTGAGTTGATGTAGATCGCGATCTCCCTCTCCTGGCCGGAGGACTCGAGGTGGAGGAGCTGGGCGATGACGACGTTGGCCACCCCGTCGTCGATCTCGGTGCCGAGGAAGATGATCCGCTCGGCGAGCAGCCGGCTGTAGACGTCGTAGGCACGCTCGCCCTGGGGAGTCCGCTCGATGACCGTGGGGATCGTGTACTGGGCCATCAGAGTCCCACCCTCCGCTGCGCGCCGACCGGACGCACGTCCTCCAGCGACTCGACGACCCGGTCGACCATGCCGTAGGCGCGGGCCTCCTCCGCCGTGAACCACCGGTCCCGGTCGCTGTCACGCCGGATCGTCTCCTCGGTCTGGCCGGTGTGCTCGGCGATGAGCCGCTCCATCGACGTCTTGGTGTACTCGAGGTTCGCCGCCTGGATGGCGATGTCGGCGGTCGTGCCGCCGATGCCCGCCGACGGCTGGTGCATCATGACGCGGGCGTTGGGCAGGGCGTAGCGCTTGCCCTTGGTGCCGACGCAGAGGAGGAACTGGCCCATGCTCGCGGCGAAGCCCATGGTCAGCGTCGACACGTCGTTGGGGATGAGCCGCATGGTGTCGTAGATCGCGAGGCCCGCGGTCACCGAGCCACCCGGGCTGTTGATGTAGAGGCTGATGTCGCCGCGCGGGTCCTCGGCCGAGAGGAGCAGCAGCTGCGCGCAGACCCGGTTCGCCGACACCTCGTCGACCTGCGTGCCCAGCATGATGATCCGCTGGGTGAGCAGCTGCGACGAGAGGTGGTCGTCGAACCGGCTGGGCGATGTGTCGCCGTCGGCGAGGCGCGGCGCCGCCGGGGTGAGTCCGGTCGGATGCGTCGGGAACAGGGGTGTCATCGGGTCCTCCTTCGGGTCGGGCGGCCGATGAAGCCGCCTCCGGTCCACGGTGCCCCCGGAGCCGTGGTTGCATAGCCGTTCTCTGCCCGAGGCAGATTCGCCGGGAGCAGACGTCACGCCGCCGACTCCGGGGGTCCTGCCCCGCCGCCCGCCGCGGTCTGCGACGATCTGGGAACAACGCCGACAGAAGGACCCCATGTGACCGTCACCAGGACTGTGCCGCGAGGCGATGTGCCCGAGGCCTTCGACGAGGTGGCCGACCGCTATGACCTCATGGTCGCGCTCAACCCCGGCTACCACGCCCACCTGCGGTCGTCGGCGAGGACGCTCGCCGAGGCGTTGGAGCCGTTGGCGGCCCGCCGCCCCGGATCGCTACGCGTCGTCGACCTCGGCTGCGGCTCCGGGGCGTCGACGCGGGCGCTCGTCACGGCGCTCACCGCCGCCGGGCTCGACTACGACCTCGTCGGGGTCGACGCGTCCGCCGGGATGCTGCGCGAGGCGAGGGCGAAGGCGTGGCCTCCCGGGGTCCGCTTCGAGCAGGCCCGGGCCGAGGAGCTCGCGACCCGCACCGACATCACCGGTGACGCGCAGCTGGACGGCGTGTTCGCGGCATACCTCGTCCGCAACGTGACGGCGCGCGACGAGCTGCTCGAGGCGTTGCACGACGGTCTCACCCCGGGCGGGGCGCTCGTCATCCACGAGTACTCGGTCGCCGGCAACCCCCGGGCGGCGGCGGTGTGGACCGCGGTATGCCGTGGGGTCGTCGTGCCGCTCGGCTGGGTCACCTCCCGCCGGACCCGGCTCTACTCCTACCTGCACCGCAGCGTCCTCGACTTCGACTCCACGGGCCAGCTCATGGACCGGTTGCAGCGCGCTGGCTTCGAGGACGTGCGGACGCGCACCGTGCGCGGCTGGCAGCGCGGCATCATCCACACGTTCCACGCGCGCCGGGCCGAGATGCCAGCGAGCCGCCGATGAGCGCGACGTGGCGACCGGGGCGCGACCGGCGAGCCGAGTTCCATCCCCCCGCCTCGCCGCTCCCCCCCGGCCGCAGCGTCCCGACCGGGAACGGCGTCGTCGTCGTCGGCGGCGGGATCGCCGGGCTCGCCGCGGCGACCGGTCTCGTCGAGCGGGGGATCTCGGTCACCCTCGTCGAGCTGCAGCCCACGCTGGGCGGGCGGGTGCGCGCGTGGGAGGTCACGCTGCCCGACGGCACCACGACGACCATGAGCCGCGGGTTCCACGCGTTCTTCCGGCAGTACTACAACCTGCGGGCCCTGCTGCGCCGCGCCGACCCCGCCCTCGAACGGCTGCGCCCCATCGGCGACTACCCGCTGCAGCTCGCCGACGGTCCCTCCGACTCCTTCGCTGGCATCCCCCGCACTCCCCCGGCCAGCATCGCCACTTTCGTCCTGCGCAGCCCGAGCTTCCCGCTGAGCGCCCTCGCCGCGGTCGACGTCGACTCGGCGTTCGCCCTCCTCGACGTCGAGTTCCCCCGGACCTTCTCGGAGTACGACGGGACGAGCGCTGCCGAGTTCCTCGACCGCCTCCACTTCCCGGAGCAGGCCCGCCATCTCGCGCTCGAGGTCTTCGCCCGCAGCTTCTTCGCCGACCCCCGGGAGTTCTCGGCCGGCGAGCTCGTGGCGATGTTCCACACCTACTTCACCGGGTCGGCCGAAGGTCTGCTCTTCGACGTGCCCGACGACGACTACGACCGGGCGCTGTGGGCGCCTCTCGCGGCATACCTCACCGGGCGGGGAGCCAGGATCATCACCGGCGCCGAGGTCACCGCGCTGCGTGACGGCGGCACTTCGCTTCACGTCGACGTGACGCAGGGCGGGAAGAGCACCACCCTCGAGGCCGACGGCGTCGTCCTCGCCGCAGACCGCGCGGTGACCCAGCGCCTCGTCGCCCAGGCTCCGTGGCTCGGCGACGCCCTGTGGCGCGAGCGACTCGCGGCGGCGAGCGTCGCGCCGCCGTTCGCCGTCTGGCGGCTCTGGCTCGACCGCAAGCCGCGTCCCGGCTCACCCCCCTTCCTCGGGACCAGCGGCTTCGGGCCGCTGGACAACATCTCGTTCGTTGACCTCTTCGAGGCCGGGGCGGCGCGGTGGGCGGCCGCGAACGGCGGCAGCGTCGTCGAGCTGCACGCCTACGCCCTGCCGGGGTCCCTGGACCAGGAGGGCGTCCAGGCCGAGCTGCGCCGCCAGCTCGAACGGATCCACCCCGAGCTCGCCGACGCGGTCGTCATCGCCGACCAGTGGCTCGTCTCGGACGACTGCCCGATGGTCGGCACCGACCCCTGGGCGCAGCGCCCCGGCGTCGCCACCCCCGACCCGCGGGTCGTCCTCGCCGGGGACGGGATCCGTTGCGACTACCCGGTCGCACTCATGGAACGCGCCGCCACGACCGGGTGGCAGGCGGCCAACACCCTTCTCGCACGCCACGGCGAGCCGGGTCACGGCCTGTGGACGGTGCCGATGAAGGGCCGCCACTCCGGCACGGTCCGCGCCCTGCGCCGACAGGTCGCCCGCGCCTCCCGCAGGTGAGGCACGCAGGTGAAGCCGTCGAGTCAGGCGTAGCTCTCGCCGCGGGCGCGCAGCAGCCAACGCCGCTCGGCATATGCCATGTCGTCGACCCACAGCCGTGCCGCCGTGCTCGCGACGGCCGGCCGCACCAGGGCGGCCACCCGGCGCGCCGCGGCGAACCCGGGCCGAGCCGAATGGGCGATGGTCGCCTCGGTCATCACCGTCCAGGGCTGTCCGTCGGAGTCCGCACCGAGCGGCGTCGCGTGGGTCTCGACGACGCTGCCGAGCCCCTCCCCCTCGGTGATGGTCATGACGATGGTCCGCGCGTCGGGGCAGGTGAACTCGACCCGCACCGGCACGCCCCAGCCGCGGATGAGCCGGAAGGTCACGTCGACGACGAGACACTCGTCGTTGGAGGCGCCGTCGTCGACGGCGAGGTGGCTGAACGCGTAGGGGTGGTACCAGGTGCCGTGCCAGGGGTCGAGGCGGTTGGCGATGATGTCCTGCGGCTCGCAGCGCCCACGCACCGAGATGACCGTGGTGATCGACGCGTCGAGGTCGGTGCGCGCCGCGAGCACCGGTGCGGCAGAAGGGTTCTCGCCGGCGGTGCTGATCTGCACCCAGAGCAGGGCTCCGTCGTCGTATGCAGTGAAGGGCTCCCAGCCGCCCCACCCCCGCGCGCCGAGGGCGAGCCCATGCCATCGGCAGTAGACCTTGCCGTCCATGACCTCGCAGTCCTCGAGCAGCGCACCGAGGTGCGGGCACGCCCCCGGGCCGGCCATGGCCCGCCCGTGCTCGTCACGCCAGAGGACGACCTCGCGCCCCCCGACAGTGCGCACCAAGGAGCGGTCCCGGCCCAGGTCGCTGCTGGCGCCGACGACGTACCATCCGCCGGGGTCCTTGGCCTGGGAGGCCCCGAAGGCAGCCCTGATCCGGCCCGGCCGGGCCAGCCGCCAGGTGCCCTCGAGCCGGTCGCGAGGTTCGACCAGGACCCGCCGGATCGGGATGTCCGGGCGCGAGCGCCCCGCGGAGACCCGCATCGTCATGTCGTCAGAGCTTTGCGTTGCGGCGCCTTGCGTTGCGGCGCACCCGTCACGACGATGCGGGCCGTGACGGCGGCCTTGCGCCAGGACGGGACCCGCGCCCGGGTCGTGAAGACGTCGTAGTCGTTGCCCTCGATCCGGTGGAGGATCCGGGAGTACAGGGCCCGGGCCGAGCCGACGCAGCGGGCCGACGCCGGTGGCAACAGAGCGATGCCGGCGTCGGCCGCGGCATACAGCTCGCGGTTGCGGGCGATCTCGAAGCGCATGAGCTCGCGCCACGCGGGGGTGACGCTGCGCGCCCCGGCGTCGGCACCGAAGCGGCGCAGGTCCTCCTGGGGGACGTAGACACGACCCCGCTCGAGGTCCTCCCCGACGTCGCGCAGGAAGTTGGTCAGCTGGAAGGCCAGCCCGAGCGCCCGGGCCGGCGCGACCGCCTCCGGCGACAGGGGCTGCAGGACGGGGAGCATCATCTCGCCGATGACCGCAGCGGACCCCTCCATGTAGCCGAGCAGGTCCCCCCACGTCTCATAGGTCGTCGTGGTGAGATCCAGGGCCATCGCCCCGAAGAACCGGTCGAAGCACTCGGCCGGGATGTCGCAGGCCCGCACGGTGTTGGCGACCGCGGCCATGACCGGAGTGGGGGCCGGGGCGCCGGCGGAGGTGCCGGCCAGGGCACGGCGGAACTCGTCAGCGAAGTTGTCGAGCCGGCGGGTCGTCTCCTCGACGCGCAGTGGGCCCGTCGCGTCGGGCGCGTCGACGATGTCGTCGGCCAGCCGGCACAGGGCATAGACGGCGTGCACGTGGTGCCGGCGCGCGGCCGGCAGCAGCATGGCGCCCCAGTGGTACGTGGTCCCGTGCTGGCGGGTCAGCCGGGCACACTCCCGGTACCCGTCGCGCAGGTCGAGAGCCGTGGGGTCGTCGGTCGAGGTCGCCACGGGCTCCATCATCTCCTGCTGGAGGTCGCCGGAAGGTAGTCGTCGCACCGCTGGGCGGCCAGCTTGCCGCTGATGAGCACCATGGGCACCCCGACTCCGGGGATGGTACCCGACCCGGCGAAGACGAGACCCGGCACCCGCCGCTCGAGGTTGCCCGGGCGGAAGGGACCGGTCTGGCCGAACGTGTGCGCCAGCGCGAAGGGCGTGCCCTCGTGCATCCCGAGCTCCTGCCACTCCACCGGCGTCATGAGGTGCTCGCTGACGACGTTCGTCGGGTAGCCGGAGCGTTCGAGGAAGCGGTGCAGCCGCTCGCGCATCGGGCCCCGCTCGACCGACCAGTCGATCGACGCGCTGAGGTTGGGCACGGGCTCGAGCACGTAGAGGGTGGAGTGCCCGGGTGGGGCGAGGCCGGGCTCGCTCAGGGTCGGCACCGTCACCAGCCGCGAGGGGTCGGGCATCAGCGTCCGGTCCGTCATCAGCGCCTCGAAGGACGCGTTCCACTCGCCGCCGAAGTGGATGTTGTGGTGTGCGGTGCCCGGCGCCGGGCTGCCCTCGGCGCCGACGTGCCAGACCACCGCCGACGGCGAGTAGAGGCCGTGGCGCACCGAGCGTGGCGGCCGTAGCTGCGGGAGGAGCTTGTCGTATGCCGTGGGCAGGTCGAGGGTGCAGACGACGGCGTCCGCGCGCAGCCGCTCCCCGTCTTCGAGGGCGACCCCGGCGACCGCACCTTGGCGGTCGAGCAGGAGCCGCTCCACCGTTGCTCCATAACGGATCTCGACGCCCGCCTTCTCGGCGGCAGTGGCCAGCGCCACGGGGATCGCGCCCATGCCCCCGTCGGGGAACCACACCCCCTCGATGGAGTCCATGTAGGTGATCACCGCGTAGATGGCCAGCGCCCGCTCGGGTGCCAGGCCGGCATACATCGCCTGGAAGCTGAAGAGCCGCTGGAGCCGCTCGTCCTGGAACCACTGCCGCACCACCGGGCCGAGCCGCCGGAAGCCGCCCATGGCGAGCAGCCGCGCCCCAGCCGTCGGCGAGGCGAGGAGGCCGAGCGGGGAGTCGAAGTTGACGTCGATGAAGTTCCGCATCTCGATGCGGTAGAGGCGCCTCAGCCACGCCACGAAGTCGACGAAGGCGGCAGCGTCGACGCTGCCGCACGTGTCGGCGATCTCTTGGCGCATCGCCTCAACGCCGTATCGCACCATGATCTCGGAACCGTCGGCATACACCGCCCGGTATGCCGGGTCGAGACGCTTCATCGGCAGCGCGTCGGCGATGCTGGTCCCGGCGGCCTGCAGAGCGTCGTCAACGAGGTCGGGCATCGTCATCACCGTGGGGCCGGTGTCGAACTGGAACCCGTCCTGCGAACGGCGCAGCCCCCGACCGCCCGGCCCGTCGTGCCGCTCGACGAGGACGACCTCGTGACCGCGCCCGACGAGGTGGCAGGCGGCGGAGAGGCCGGCCAGACCGGCCCCGATGACAACGACGGTGCTCACGCTGACCGCCAGCCGACGACGTCGACCATCTCGGCCAGCCCGGCACGACCGCTGACGTCGAGCGGGGCGGCGTCCAGGGCCTCGATTGCGGACCGGCACTGGCACTCGATGCGGCGCTCGATCTCGTCGAGGACGCCGTGGTCCACGAGCAGCTGTTGCAGGCGGGGCACCTCGGCGGGGGTGACGACCGCGTGCGGGCCGAGGAGCCGCTCGCTCTCGTCCTCGGGGAGGCGCTGTCGGCCGACGGCCAGGATCACCGTGGCCTTGCCGGACAGCAGGTCGTCACCGGACGGCTTGCCCGTGACACGCGGGTCTCCCCACACGCCGAGGGCGTCGTCCCGCAGGGCGAAGGCCTCGCCGAGGTGCTCGCCGTAAGCGGACAGGGCCGCGGTGACAGCCGGCCCGGCGCCCCCAGCGGCGGCACCGAGCTGCAGGGGGCGCTGGATCGTGTAGGCACCGGACTTCAACCGGGCCACCCGACGGCCGAAGGCCACATCCCGACGCCGGGCCGCGGCTCCGGTGATGTCGAGAAGCTGGCCGTGGACGAGCTCGCGCAGCATCTCCTGCCAGAGGGTGCGCACCCCCAGACCGGCGCCGGCAACGAGGTGCCCGGCCTCGCTGAGGGCGAGGTCACCGAGGAGCATGGCGACGCTGTCGCCGAAGAGGACGCCGTCGCCCAGGGCATCGGCCCGACGGTGGTCGCGCTGGGCCTCGACGTGCGCGGCCGGCTGGCCGCGGCGGGCGTCGGAGCGGTCCATGATGTCGTCGTGGACCAGGGCGAAGAGATGCAGCAGCTCGAGCGCGGCGCCGGTGGCCACCAACTGCTCGTGGCCGCCGCCATCCTCGACCCCGCCCGAGGCGACCCATCCCCAGTGGCACATCACCGGTCGCAACCGCTTGCCCATCGGAGGCAGCAGGCGGGTCCGCAGCATGGCGGGGAGGTCCTGCGCCAGAACGTCCATCACCTCGGGTGAACGGCTGGCCCAGCCCTCCTCGAGGCTCGTGCACACCGCATCGAGCGTGCTGTCCACGTGGGCCAGCGTCGAGATCGGGTGTCCCAGGGACTCCAGGGCGGTCGCACCACCGTGATGGCCGGTCACGTCGTTCCTCCTGAAGCCTGGGCGGGCACACCGCCGGTGCCCTCTCGAGTGCCGACGTTAACGTCCGGATCCCTCGTCGTATACGGACAGGTCCTTTTGCCCAAGATTGCCTTCTGGCCGCCGCTACGGGGATGCTGTGGTCAATGGGTACCACGCTCTCGGTGAGGCGGGACCAGTCTCGCCGGGTCGCGGACGTGATGCTTCTCATGTCCGCTGAGACGCACTGGGTCGAGCGGGCCCGCCTGTCGCGGCCGATGGAGACCACGCTCGAGGGCGTGGTGGTGAGTGCGGACGAGGTCACGGCGACGACGAGGAGCGTCATACCGCTCGACTGGCTGCCGTCGGCCATGCGAGGGCTGGCGAAGGCTCCCCCGGCAGTGCGCCGCATCGAGCGCTGGCGGCGGCGCGGGGAGCGGCTGGACGGCGTGATGACGTTCACCTTCCGGGGCATCGACGCCACGGCGGCCGGCTCCGGCCTGGTCTCGCCCATCGACGCTGGCAGCACCATCGAGGTGACGATCGACATCGCCGTGCGCATCCCCTTCGTCGGGGGGACCGTCGAGCGACTGGTGGCGGCCCAGCTGGAGGACATGTTGCGCCGGGAGCTCGCCCTGCTGGACTGACCAGCCGCGTTCCCTGGCGGTCCTGGGGGTGCACGGCGCGTTGTCGCTGGTGGTGACGTCGACGACAGGTGCTCGACGTGACGCCAAGAAGCGGTCTACGAGCGCTTGATAGTCAGGCTCGCGGTGTTCACCGATGGGCGGTCCCGGGCGGGTAGCTCTGGCTGAAGGAGCCGACGACGGAAGCGGAGACGGGAGGGCGCGAGCTTCACGTGCAAGGACTGGGGGGCCTGGCACGGCGGCTACCCTGCCCTGTGGGCAGTTCGAGGATCTCGGCGGTGTGAACGATGTGGCGGAACAACCAGCGATACGGGTTCGGAACGAGGTCCAAACAGTCCTTCGCGGGTCGCAGACGCGGTGCCTCGACGTCCAGCACGCGGTCACGCAACACGACTTTGCAGCTTCCCGCCGCCACCAGGTTCTTGCACCACTGCGCGTCCTCATGGTTGACGCCGACCCGGTAGAGGTCGCCATCGCGAAAGCCGAGCACCGGAGTCCGGCGAACCACCCCGGACTTACGCCCAACGTTCTCAATCTGGATACCTGAACCAATACCCACGAAGCGACTCATCACGCGGTTGACGTAGTCCCGCTCCAGTCGCCAGACGACACGGGAGAACACTGACAATCGCTCCGCGGATAGTTGGGCTCAAGATGCGATCATTCCCCCGCCGCCGCGCAACCACAACCTGCCGCCATCTTCCGTCGGCACGGGAAACCCGATCCGCACGGGCCCAGCGGCGGTGCGGGGCGCCTGGCGGGCACGCGCTGCAGGTCCTCATCGAGCCGTCAGCCGGCGCGACCCAGGTGGCGCGAGATCTCCGTCGGCACGGTGCTCGCTCCGCATCCGGAGCCCCGGACCAGCAGCTGAGGCGTGCCCGCGACGACGGCGGCCAGGTTCCAGGCGCTCGTCGTCCCCGGCGTGAGGTAGTCGCTGTGCCCGGAAGACCCCCTGCCCACCGAACCGTCGGAACGGGTGGTTCGCGCGGTGGAGAGGACGTCGACACCGGCCAGCTGGCTCGGATCCGGGCCCAGCCAGGCGCTGTCGGCCACGAGGTCGTCGTCTGCCTCGAGGACGTGGACGTGCGCGGGCGTGACGAGCAGATCGCGGCTGGCTGCGACACCGAGTCCCGGTGACCCGAACACCGCGAGGTCGCCGACCGCCGTTCCGCGCACGGACCTGGCGCTCTTGGACGGTGGGCTCTCGGGCGACCTGGGCACGGGCCCACCCCTCGCGGGCGCTGCAATCCGTGGGGCCGCACTCCCGGCCACGGACAGTCCTGCCGTCGTCGAGCCGTAGGAGTGGGCCAGGAGACTCAGGTGCAACGGATCGCCCGGACGGCGAGCCGCGCCCAGCCCGGTGGTGAAGGCAGCCAGCTTCCTCGCGCCCGCCCGGGCGCTCAGGGGCAGGAGGACGGACCTGTCAGGGTCGAGCAGCTCGTCCATCTGCGGTGCCTGGTAGCCGAGCCACGCGACGGCCGAGACCTCTCGGGCGTCTCCAGCGTCGCGCGCGAGTCGCCGAGCCTGCTCGGCGAGCGCGCCCAGATCGTCGTCGTAGCCGCGCAGGTCAGCGTCGACGGTCGTGGAGAGTCCCCCGACGAACACCGCGACGTGGCCCGCCCGGTCCACGTCGCCCGTCGCGACCGCGGCCTCGGCCAGCCGACCCCTCGTGTCGAGGACGAGCAGCTGCCGGGCTCGCCCGTCCCGCCGCCCGAGCACCTCGCGCACCGCCCTCACCGAGGCGAGCATGGCCACGACCTGGCTGTATGTCTGCGCGGAGGTCCCTCCCGCGGGGGCGCTGCTCGGCGGGACAGGTCCGTAGATGACGGAACCGGCCACGGCGACATCGGGCAGGCCGGCACCGGATGGGCGCAGCCGGGCCTCCTCCTCCACCAGCCGGGCCTCGTCGCGGTCCATGATGACCCGGTTGGCCCGGTCCCGGGCCCACGCCGGCAGGCCGTCGCTGCCGCCCACGACGTCTGGTCTCTCCACGAGGACCCACTCACGCTGCTGCGGCGACAGCAGCGCCCACCACGCGGCACGGTGCGGGGGTGACCACCCAGCGGAGGCCAACCCGTCGGGAACGTCGACCGGCCCGGGACCGGGCACGGCTGTCGAGGCGGGGATGTCCGGCACTCCCCGTGCGGCACCGGGAAGCGCCGGCGAGCCGGGCGGCCTCGACGCGACGCCGGCGGCCTCAACCAGGGCGGCTCGCAGAGCGGCATCCGCTGCCCGCGCCAGGTCGAGGATGCGCTCGAGGTCTGGAGGAAGCTCCGCCCGAGCCACCTCGCGAGCGTGGTCGATCCCTGCGGCGAGGAACGGGTTGGCGACCGGCACGAAGACGGGCAGGTCCACGACGCGCCCGTCGTCGGTGATCGCGAGGCCGTTGCGTCGGGCGAGCAGGTCGGCAGCGTCGACGAGTCGTACCACCACGGACACCTCGTCGGCGGCATGCGCCAGCGCGGCGGCGGTCTGTGCGAGGCCCGCCGCGACCCGCCGGATCGCCCCCTCGAGCTCGGTATGCCGCGCCGCAGCGGCCACCGCGGCCTCACCTTCCCAGCCAGACGCCGACACGCGCGCCCTCGCGAGGGACTCGCAGGCCGACTCGAGCCGCGCCCGCTGGACGCCGACCCGCTCAGCGCACCCCGACACCAGTCCTGGGAGCCACCGACGCACCATCCCCACCGTGAGGAGGCCGACCGCAGGTGAGTCGGGGGCGGCCTCATGACCCACCTCCAGGAGACGCACCTCCAGGAGACGCACCGCCCGGAGACGCACCGCCGAGAGACGCACCGCCGGGAGACGCACCGCCAGGGGACTCGTGCCCCTGCGACCCCGCCGGTGTCACCGCCCCGGAGAACAGGGAGCGCACCCCGGCCTCGTCACCGGCATACCCGTAGGCGGCTGCTCCCAGCCGCATCGACTGGCCGCTCACCGCCTCCCCCAGGGCGCGGAAGCGCACGGACCATGACGAGCCCAACATCGGCACCGCCGCAGCCGTGGCGCTGGCCGGGAGCGCAACCACGATGGGGGCCAGGACCGCCCCGAGGTCGAGTGCGGCGACGGCCTCTGCGGCCGTGGCCCACGGCGGCGCCAGCACCGACACGTCGTCGGGATCCACCGAGAACTGCATCGTCCCTCCCTGTGCCGAAACGGCTGCCGTGCCCTTCAGAAGCGTAGGCGGGCTGATGCCGGCGGCTCGGCCGCTGTCCACAGGCGAGGCGGCGCCGCCCACTGCGTCGGTGGGCGGCGCCGGACCTCACCCGAGGATCGGCGGGTGAGGGGATCGGGGTCGAGGCAGGGCGACTGGCTCCGGCGCGGATCGCCGCTCGACAGCCATGTCGTCATCGTCGTCCGATCGCCGGGATCCGCAGCTCCTGACCGGCATGCACCTGGCTGGTGCTGAGTCCGTTGGCGAGCTGGATCTGGGCCACCCCCTCGGCGACGGTGACCTGCGGCAGCTCGCGGACGGCCAGCTGTGAGAGGGTCTGCCCGGCATGGACTCTCACGGTGTGGTCGATCGACGCATTCGCCGAGCCGGCGCCGAGCAGGGTCGCGCCGAGAGCGACGACCACGAGGAGGATGCCCAGGGTGCACAGGACGCGGCCGAACCGGCTGATCCGCAGCGCCGGCCGGGTCGCCTCGAGCGCGGCACCCGTGGGGACCAGTCGCAGGTCGGGGCGGGTCGGTCGGTCGACTGTCGGGGCCGTGTGCCGAACGGCTGCTGCACTCATGATGTCCTCCATCTCGAACCCCGTCTCCGGGAGGAGCGACCACGCCTTGGAGCGGGGCCAGCCCGGGCGGTCGGTCGAACGGGTGTGCGATAGAACGCCTGTACGATATCTATCACGAGGGCCCGACAATGTCGAGACACGCGTCGAACAGGTGTTTGGCACTGGTGTCTCAAGGCCGTAGGCTGTGCTCATGTCCGAGAGTCCAGCATCACGCACTGACAGGCTCCCTGACCTGCGACGATGGAGCCCGGCTCAAGGCGGGCAACGACCAGACATCCGTGACAACGAAGGGTGGTGACCCGTGGCAGACATCCACGAGATGCCCGAGCGCGGCCAAGGTGACGGTCTGACCGTCCGTCAGCGACGGGTGCTCGAGGTGATCCGCAACTCCGTGGACCGACGCGGATACCCGCCCAGCCTGCGTGAGATCGGCGAGGACGTGGGGCTCACGAGCCCGAGCAGCGTCGCCCACCAGCTCTCGGCACTCGAGCGCAAGGGCTTCCTGCGGCGCGACCCGAACAGGCCCCGCGCGATCGAGGTCGTCTCCCCCGACACGCCGGCGGGCGACCGTGGCTACCGCTCCGGCGACAGCCACTCGAGGGTCATCCTCGACGGGATCTACGACGAGACCGACTCCGGCAACGCGCGCCCCGAGGCCGCCTACGTCCCGGTCGTCGGCCGGATCGCCGCCGGAGGCCCCATCCTCGCCGAGGAGGTCGTCGAGGACGTCTTCCCGTTGCCGAAGCAGATCGTCGGAGAGGGCTCGCTCTTCCTCCTCAGGGTCGTCGGCGACTCGATGGTCGACGCGGCGATCTGTGACGGCGACTGGGTCGTCGTGCGCCAGCAGCCGACCGCCGACAACGGAGACATCGTTGCCGCGCTGCTCGACAACGAGGCGACGGTCAAGACGTTCAAGCGCACGGCCGGCAAGGTCTGGCTCATGCCTCACAACGTCGACTACTCGCCCATCGACGGCGACCACGCGACGATCCTCGGCAAGGTGACCGCGGTCCTGCGCCGCGTCTGAGCTGTTTCGCTCCGCACCCCACCGCCCGCTGCCAGCGCTTCTCTCGTTGGCAGCGGGCGTATGCCGTGCGGCCGGCCCAGCCACCCGGCATACCCATGCCGTTGCGTGGAACTGCTCGGTGCGTGCGGCGGCTCGACTGCGACCGGCCGCCGTTGCGCCGGTCTCAGTCGAGCAGAGCCCAGGCGTTCTCGCGGATGATCGGCACCACGGAGCCGTCGGGCAGGATGCCGTCCACATCGACCCCCGGACCCCCTATGACGACGTCGGTGTGGACCGCGGAGGCGTTGAGCCCGAGGGCAGCGAGCTCGTCGCGGGTCCTGCCGAGGCCGTCCGGCACCGCCCGTGCGAAGGACTGTCCCCACGCGACGTGACACCCGGCGTTCTCGTCGTAGAGCGTGTTGTGGAAGGTCACTCCTGCCTCGCGGACCTTTGACGACCCCTCGACGAGGGACACCTCACCGAGTCGGCGGGCGCCCTCGTCGGAGTCCATCTCGGCACGCACCGCGTCTGCGCCCCTGCTGGCCTGCACGTCGACCGCACGACCGCCCTCGAAGGTCACGACCAGGTCCTCGACGACGATCCCCGCAGTCGGCATGACAAGGGGGCGCGTGGTGCGGATGACCCCCTCGGCGCGGGTGCGGTCCGGGCTCGTGAACACCTCCTCGGTGGGCAGGTTCGGGATGAACGGGACCCCGGCAGCGGTATCGATGGCGCCGCCCATCCACACCGCACCGCCAGGCAGTCCGGCCGTGAGGTCGGTGCCGTTGCCGTGGTAGCGCACGGCGTCGAACCCACGCGCGGTGAGGCTGGCCCCGCGGGCCTGGAGCAGCCGGGAGTGGGCCCACCACGTCTCCACGAGGTCGGGGCTCTCCAGACGCATGGCGATGCCGACGGCCTCCCACAGCCGCTCGACGTCGGGCTCGCCGAAGATCTGCGTCGCCCAGCCCGGGTTGGGGGCGGCGACGATCGTCCACGAGACCGCGCCGCCACCGGTGATGGTGCGCTGCAACGAGACCAGCTCCCGGTCGTACTGAACGACCCTGCCGGGGTCCTCGTCGTCGAAGAGGTGCGGGTCCGGGTTGCCGGTGAGCCGGATGAAGGCCCCGCCGGTGCTCTCGACGTCGCGCAGCAGCTGGTACTCCCAGGGCAGCGAGCTCGTCAACGACTCGGCCGGCGCGTACCGGACCATCGAGCGACGCACGACGTCGTCGTCGTACCGGACGACGACCCGGGAGGCGCCGGCGAGGTAGGCGTGCTCGGCGACGGCCCGGGCGATCTCGGCGTGCTCGACGTGGCAGCGCAGGTAGACGAGCTGCCCGGGCTGCACGTTCGCCCCCACCCGGACGGCGAGCTCGGCGTAGCGGCTGACCCGGGCCTCGGTGGCGATGCTCACCTGGGCAACCTACCGCTGCGCCGCAGGCCGGCCCGGCGCGTCGAGGCTGCGCGCAAGATCCCGCAGGGTCTGCCCCAGCGGGGTGTGCAGCCGCACGGTGGCCTCCCCGTCGCCGCGGGTGGGGCTGGCGGTGACGAGGCCGACCGGGATGCCGAGACGGGCCGCCCGCCGCACGAAGCGGTAGCCGCTCATCACCGCCAGCGACGAGCCGAGGACCAGCAGCGACCGCGCACCGTCCACGAGGGCGAAGCACCGGTCGACCGTATGCCGCGTCACGGACTCGCCGAAGAAGACGACGTCGGGCTTGAGGGTGTCGGCCCCGCACACGAGGCACCGAGCGAGCCGGAAGGTGGCAGCCGCCCCGTCCGCGAGCACGATGTCCCCGTCCGGGCGGATCTGGCTCGACACCTGCGAGCCGTCGTCGGCCACGCCCTGCAGCCGGTGCAGGAAACCCGGGTTGGCTGCATCGAGGCGCTCCTGCAGCGACTCCCGGCTCGAGTGGTCGTCACACGTGAGGCAGACCACGACATCGAGGCTTCCGTGGAGCTCGACGACGTCGCGCGCACCCCCTGCCTGGTGGAGCCCGTCGACGTTCTGGGTGATGATGCCGTGGAGGAGACCGCGCCGTTGCAGCGCGGCCACCTCGCGGTGCCCGTCGTTGGGACGCGCCAGGGAGAAGCGCTGCCAGCCGACGAAGCTGCGTGCCCAGTACCGCTGGCGGGCCTCGCTGGAGCCGGCGAACTCGGCATACTGCATGGGGGTCACCCGCCGGGTTCCATCCCGTCCGCGGTAGTCCGGGATCCCCGACTCCGTCGACAGCCCGGCCCCGCTGAGGACGACGACCCCGCCCTGCGCGACGAGCCCGACCAGCTCGGCGAAGACCGCGGCGCCGCCGCCGATGGGGTCGGGCGCGGGTGAGGTGCTCACCGCACCAGTATGTGGGGCTTCCAGCTGATCATCGCGTCGGGAGAACGTGGGGTTTGGATAACAGGGCGTTATAGAATCCAGCCCATGATCGATGCTGCCGGGCTGCGCGTCATGCGCGCCATCGCCGACGAGGGGAGCTTCACCGGGGCCGCCGCCTCGCTGGGGTACTCCCAGCCTGCCGTCTCCCAGATGGTCCGCCGCCTCGAGCAGCGCAGCGGAACGGTCCTCGTCGAGCGGATCGGACGCAACGTCCGGCTCACCGAGGCCGGGCAGGTGCTCGCCCGGCACGCGGTTGGCGTCCTCGCGGCGCTCAGCGCAGCCGAGGAGGAGGTTGCCGCCATCGCCGGGCTGCGTGCCGGGCGGGTGCGACTCATGGCCTTCCCCTCGTCGTCGGCCTCGCTCGTGCCCCGCGCGCTGTCCTTGGTCAAGAAGCGGTTCCCCGACATCACCGTGACCTTCAGCGAGGGCGAGCCACCCGAGTCGCTGGCGGCCCTGCGTGCCGGCGAGTGCGACCTCGCCGTCGCCTTCGCCTACGAGGGCTCCGACATCGGCCGCGGCGAGGACCTCGACTTCTTCGTCACCCGCAAGCTCCTCGACGACGAGGTGCGTCTCGCCGTCCCGCTCGACCACCCCCTCGCCGGCAAGGACCACGCCGAGCTCGCCGACTTCGCCACCGAGTCGTGGATCGCCGGCTGTCCGCGATGTCGCGGGCACCTGCTCACCCTGGCCCGCCAGTCGGGGTTCAGTCCCAGGGTGTCGTTCGAGACGGAGGATTACGTTGCGGTGCTCGGTCTCGTCAGTGCAGGGCTCGGGGTCGCCCTGGTCCCCGACCTCATCCTCGCGGCCGCGCACAGCACCGAGGTCGCCACCCTTCCCCTCAAGCCGGCATCGCGCCGACAGATCCACGCGGTGACCACCGAGGACCTGCAACGGGTCCCCGCCGTCAAGGCCACCCTCGACGCCCTCTGCGAGAGCGCCGAGGCCCACGCGCTGCGGTCGGTCACACCCCTGCCCGCCTGATCGCGAGGCGACGCTCCGGCAGGGACAATGCTCGTCAGGCCTCAGTGACTCGTGGGCTCAGTGGCTCGTCGCGACGAGGACCGACCCGTCCCCGGCCCGCTCCACCGCGACGTCGCCGTCACGGTCGGTGCGGTAGACGCGGAAGCCGTCCTTCTCGAGAGTGGTCAGGGTCGAGGCGGCCGGGTGCCCGTAGTCGTTGTCGGCGCCCACGCTGATGACCGCCACGGGGGCGTGCAGGGACGCCAGCAGGCCGTCGTCGCGGTTGGCCGATCCGTGGTGGGCCACCTTCAGGACGTCGAAGCCCGCGCCCAGTGCGGGACCGTCACGCTCCAGAGCGAGGAGCACCTGGTGGGCCGCCTCCCGCTCCACGTCGCCGAGCAGCGCGATGCGCAGTCCTGCGACGTCGACGGACATCACGAGCGACGCGTTGTTGGGGACAGACCCCTCCCGGATGACCCTGGCCGGCCACCAGACGCGGGCGGTGACGCCGGGCCACGCGAGCTCGTCACCGGCATACAGCTCAGCGACCGGGACCTGCGCCGACGCAGCCCAGTCGCGCACCTCCTGCGCCTGGAACCCGGGCTCGTGGACCGGCGAGGTGAGGATCTGGCGCACCGTCCGGCCCCGCAGCGCGCCGGGCAGCCCGTCGACGTGGTCGGCGTGGAAGTGGGTGAGGACGACCGCGTCGATGGTGGAGACACCCAACCTCGTGAGGCACTCGTCGATGAGCGCGGGATCCGGCCCGACGTCGACGACGACGGCCCGGCCGGGACCCGTCGCGAGGACCAGCCCGTCACCCTGACCGACGTCACACGCCACGAACGCCCACCCGCGCAGCGGCCAGGTGACGAAGCGCGTGGGGGTGCCGGCTCCGACGCCCACCAACGCAAGCGCGAGGAACACCAGAGGTTTTCGGCGCGTGTGGTGCGCGAGCCATGGGCCGGTCGTCACAGCCAGGAGGCTGAGCGCAGCCAGCAACAGGGCACCGGGAGCGCCGTCCGGCCACGGCAGGGTTCCCAGGGGCACGGCGGCACAGGTCCGCGCGACCCAGGCGATTCCCAGTGTGGGCAGCGCACCGAGCCAGCCGACGACGACGGCCCCACCCGTCCACACCACCGCGGTCAGGGCCGTCGTCACGCCGAGCACCGTCGCCGGCGCGACGAGCGGTGCGGCGAGGAGGTTGGCCAGGACCCCGACCACGGTCACCGACCCCTGGAGGAGCACGACGACAGGGGCACACATGAGCTGCGCTGCGACGGGGATCGCCAGCGCCGGACCCCAGTGCGAGATCCGCGACGGCAGCACGCGGCCGATGGCCGCCCCCCAGGGGTTGGCGAAGAGCAACAGCCCCAGGGTGGCCAGGGACGAGAGGGCGAAGCCGAAGGAGCGCGCCAGCCACGGGTCCCAGCACAGCAGGGCGAGGATCGCGGCGGACAGAGCGGGTATGCCGGCCCGTCGCCGTGAGGTGCTCATCCCCAGGAGGCCCACGGCCCCCATCGCCGCGGCCCGGATGACGCTGGGCTCGGGACGCACGAGGACGACGAAGGCGGCGAGCAGCACCAGCGCGGCGACGGGTCTCCAGCGACGGCTCACCCCGAGAGCCCGACACAGGCCGATCGCCGCCGTGAGGACGATCGCGACGTTCGACCCGCTCACGGCTGACAAGTGCGTCATGCCCGTGACGAGCATCGCGTCGTTGAGGTCGGTCGGCGTCCGGGACGTGTCGCCGATGACGAGCCCCGGCAGGAGCCCTCGGGCGTCCGTGGGCAACCCGTCGGTCGCGAGGCGGAACCGCTCACGGACGAGCTCGGCCAGCCGCGCAACGGCATTCGGAGGCTCGAGAGACACCGGCGGGCCGCGCGCGTCGATGACGGCGACGACGTCGTCGGCGACATCCGTCGTCGGGCCCAGCCGCCCGGTCACCCGGACCCGTTGCTGCCACCGTGCGCCGAGCCACGTCGAGTCGCCGAGCACGAGGATCGGCGTCTGGACATCGGACCGCGCACCCCGCCCGCTCACGGAGCGCACGTCGAGGCGGACGATGACGAGCGGCGCGCTGTCGGGCCGTCGAACCGGCCGGGCGACGATCCGCGGATCGGACGCCACCGAGCCCTCGAGCGTGACCGTGGCACGGTCCGCGGCCAGCCCCCGCACCGGACCGGCCTCGCGCACAGCCGTGTTCGCCGCGAGGCTCGTGAGAGCCAGGGCCGCGGCGACACCGGTGAGCACGCCGAGCCGGACGGCCGCGTGCCGGGTCCGCCGCAGACCCCAGGCCGCGGCGCCTGCGACGACTGCGCAGGCAGCGGACCCGGCCGCCGTGACGACCGCCGGCGTCCCGAGCGCCGCCGCGACGAGCGCCCACACCACCCCGGCGGGCACCAGCAGCCGCAGGTCGGCGCGCGAGCGGGGCCCGGACGTGGATGCGCCGTGGTCTCGCTGGTCGTCGAGCGTGCGGGGGTCACCGCCGTGCAGCTCCTCGGGGTCTCCGCCGTCGCTCACCGTGCCCGGGTCACCAGCCTCCGCGCCGTCTCCGACCCCGCTCCCGACGAAACCCCCCCGGGCGGGGCTGCAGGTGTCACACCCGCACCCGGGAGCGGACCTGCTCCAGGAGCTTGTCGCCGATCCCGCTCACCTCTCCGAGCTCATCGATCGTGGTGAAGCGGCCGTGCTGCGTGCGCCATTCGACGATCCGCTTCGCCAGGACCGGTCCGACACCGGGAAGCCCGTCGAGAGCCGAGACGTCCGCGGTGTTGAGGTCGACGAGGGCGCCCGGCGACCCTGCGGCTGCCGAGGCCCCCGGACCGGCGGTGGCTGCGGAGCCGCCCGTCGCGCCACTGGCGGTCGCCGGAACGCTCTCGCCGGGGCGGGGCACGTAGACCTGCTCTCCGTCCACCAGCAGACGGGCCAGGTTGACGCGTTGCAGGTCCGCACCGGGCTGCGCTCCACCCGCGACAGCCAGGGCGTCGACGACGCGTGACCCCTCCGGCAGGGTCACCACGCCAGGCCGCGCCACCTGACCGACGACGTGCACGACGACGGCCCTTGCCGAAGCGGCGCCCCCCGAAGCAGCGCCTGGGGAGGGACCCGTCGTCGGTGACGACGCGGCTGACGCGGAACTTGGTGAGCCTCTCGGCGCGGCCACGGGTTTCGGCGCGGCCGCAGCCGAACCGGCCGCCCCACTCGCGAACGCGGACGGGACGCTGCGCCCTTGGATCGGCGACGTGCTCGTGGCTCGCAGCGCCTCAGGAGCCGAGGTGCGCTCGGCCTGCGCCACCCGCGCGGCGAAGACCAGCGCAGCCAGTAGCAGCACGACCCCGAGCCCGGTGACGGCGAGCCACGACACGTGGACGCGGGCACCGCGCAAGGCAAGCGGTGTCATGACGAACCGCGGCGCCGCGCGGGGCCGGTGCCGCCCGCCCTCCGCGCCGCCGTCACCGCCGGCCTCCGCGCCGCCGTCACCGCCGGCCTCCGCGCCGCCGTCACCGCCGTCACCGCCGGCCCAGGGCGCCGCCGCGGCCTCGCTGAGCTCGACCTGATGCCGCTCGCCGTCAGGGTTGCGCGGCTCGTGCGGGAGCCACCCGACAGCCGCTCTCCCCTGCCTGGGCCCCCACCCTTCGATGACTCCCGGGGCCACCGCCGCCTCGCGAGCGTTCGCAACGTTGCCGAGCCCTCCCCCACTCGGGCCGCGGCTCTGTCCCAGCAGCGCACGCAGCCGTGGCGTGACGGGCGGGATCGGGGCGTGGCGCGGCATACGGACGACGTTAGGAAAACCTGCCGTGACCGGGGTGGGACCGACGCGGCCTGTGGACCATGGGGCGAGCCTGGTCGAGGCTGTGGACAGCCCGCTACTGCCGCCCGCTACGGGCGCCTCCGGCGTGCCCGCACCCACGCGCGGACGTTGCCCTGGTGGCGCGCCGCCACGATCCCGGCGAGCGCGACGGTCCAGGCCGTTGTCGCCCACGTGCCGTCGACGACGCCGGTGCCCGCGAGGACACCGAGCGCGATGAGCGCGGCGGTGGACGCCAGCGAGGCGGCGGCGAACCACCGGCTGGCCGCGAGGACGAGCCCGAAGACGACGAGCATGGCGAGGCCGAACCAGGGGCGCACCCCGAGGACCGCGCCAAAGGCCGTCGCCACCCCCTTGCCGCCCCGGCCCCGCAGGAGCGGGGAGAAGACGTGTCCCAGGACCGCCGCCACCCCGACGACATACGCCGGGACCTCGCCGAACACGCGCAGCGCAAGGTAGGTCGGCAGGAAACCCTTGAGGATGTCGAGGACCGCGACGACGACTCCCCACCGAACGCCGAGCACGCGTCCCGCGTTCGTCGCACCGGGGTTGCCGGACCCCGTGGCGGAGAGGTCCTTGTGCAGGAGTCGCGCGAAGATGGTCGCCGGGTTGACCGAGCCGATGACGAACGCCACCGCCGCGCCGGCCACCCAGAGGATGGCGACGCCGGGGCCGCCCGTCACGGCGCGGGGCGCGGCGACACGACCACGGCCAGGGTGCCAGGACCCACATGGGCTCCGACCACCGCTCCGAGCTCACCGACGACGACGAGCCCCGCCTCGGGAACTCGCTGGCGCAAGGTCTCGGCGAGGGCTCGGGCGCGCTCCTCGGAGTCGAGGTGCTGCACCGCGAGGTCGACGCTCAGGCCGCGCGAGACCGCCTCCTCTCCCGCCACGGCGGCGAGCTCGGCAAGCCGGGCTAGAGCGCGGCTGGCGGTCCGCACCCGCTCCAGAGGCCGGATGCTGCCGTCGACGAGGGTGAGGATCGGCTTGATCGCGAAGGCTGAGCCCAGCAGCGCCGAGGCAGCGCCGATCCGGCCGCCCCGCCGAAGGTGTTCGAGAGTGTCGACATAGAACGCCACGGTGGCGCCCACTGACCGTGAAAGCGCAACGGCACCAACGGCTTTCGCGTCACGGCCTGCAGCCGCCGCCTCGGCGGCCGACAGCACGGCATACCCCATCGCCATGCCGAGGGAGCGCGAGTCGACCACCTCGACGGGCACCGGCGACTGCTGCGCGGCGAGCTGCGCCGACTGGCAGGTGCCCGACATGTCAGCCGACAGGTGCACCGACACGATGCCGGTCGCACCGGCGGCCGCCGCCGCCTCGTAGGCGTCGAGGAACAGCTGAGGGGCCGGTCGCGAGGTGCTCACCGGGGTGAACCTGCGCAGCGCTGCCGACAGGTCCGCGGCGGTGACGTCCACGCCCTCCCGAAACTCCCTGCCCCCGAGGACCACATGCAAGGGAACGACGGTGATCGGCGCCGGGGCACCGCTGACCAGCTCCGACGGCAGGTATGCCGTGGAGTCGGTGACGATTGCGACGCTCACCAGCCGAACGCTAGCGCGTGGGTGGGCGCGCGTCGGGCGACGAGGCGAACTCGGTCAGCGACAGGGTGTTTCCATCCGGATCGGCGAACCAGGCGACCCGGTCGCCGCCGGGGGTGGTCCAGATGCCGAGCGCGTCCTGCGGCATACCCTCGAACCGCAGGAAGGACACGCCGGCGGCGGCCAGGCCCTCGACCTGGGCCGCGATGCCCGTCACGCGCCAACCGAGCACGGTGTACCCCGCGGGCACCACCCCCGGCACCGCTGTGACCCGCAACATCGTGCCGCCGGCGTCGAACACCGCCGCGAACGCGTTGCGCTCGACGAGCGTCAGCTGGAGGACGTCCTGGTAGAACGCCGTGGACCGGTCAAGATCCGTCGCGCCGACGAACGCGACGACCTGCTGCTCACCGAGCACGTGACGGCCTCCTCGTAGTCAGAGCGGAACGACGTTGACGAGCCGGGGCGCTCGCACGATGACACTACGGATCCCGCCCGCGGTCGCCACCCGGACCCGGTCCCGGGCCAGGACGAGCTCGCGCAGCTCGTCCTCGCTGATGTCCGCCGGCACCTCCACGCGGTCACGCACCTTGCCCTTGACCTGGATGATGCAGGTGACCTGATCCTCGACGAGGAGCGCCGGGTCGGCGACGGGGAACGGCGCGAACGTCACCCCGTCATCGTGACCGAGCCGGCTCCACAGCTCCTCACCGACGTGGGGAGCGACGGGCGCGACCATGAGCACGAGCGCCTCGATCGCCGCGCGGGGCACGGCGTCGAGCTTGGTCAGGCGGTTGTTGAGCTCGATGAGCTTGGCGATCGCGGTGTTGAACCGCAGCTGCTCGTAGTCCTCCCGGACCCCGGCGATGGTCCGATGCACCGCCACGAGCGTCGCCGCGTCGGGCGCCTCCTCGCTGACCCGCACCTGCCCCGTCTCCTCGTCGAGGACGTTGCGCCACAGGCGTTGCAGGAACCGCTGGCTGCCGACGACGGCGCGCGTCTCCCACGGCCGCCCCAGCTCGAGCGGGCCCATCGACATCTCGTAGACCCGGAACGTGTCCGCGCCGAACGCGTCGTACATCTCGTCCGGGCTGACCGAGTTCTTGAGGGACTTGCCGATCTTGCCGTACTCCCTGAGGACCGGCTGGCCCTGCCACGAGAACGTCGCCTCCTGCCCGTGGGCCCCCGGCGTCTCGACGACCTCCTCCGCGGGCACGTACTGACCACGCGCGTCGGTGTAGGCGTAGGCCTGGATCATCCCCTGCGAGAAGTACTTCCGGAACGGCTCCTCGCTCGAGACGTAGCCGAGGTCGTAGAGCGCCTTGTGCCAGAACCGCGCGTAGAGCAGGTGCAGCACCGCGTGCTCGACGCCACCGATGTAGAGGTCGACCCCACCCGGGTCGGCGGTTCCGTCCGGGGCACCGGCCACCGGGGACTCCTGCTCTCCCAGCCAGTAGCGCTCGTTGGCGGGGTCGCAGAACGTCTCATGGTTGGCGGGGTCGAGGTATCGCAGGTAGTACCAACAGGATCCGGCCCAGTTGGGCATCGTGTTGGTCTCTCGGCGGTAGGTGCGAACCCCCCGCCCGTCACCGAGGTCGAGCTCGACAATGACCCACTCGGGCACCCGCGACAGCGGCGGTTCGGGCTCGCTGTCGGCGTCGTCCGGGTCGAAGGTCTTCGGGGAGTAGTCGGGCACGTCGGGCAGCAGCAGCGGCAGCATCTGGTCGGGGAGGCCGTGCGCCACGCCGTCCTCGTCGAACACGACGGGGAACGGCTCGCCCCAGTAGCGCTGCCGGCTGAAGAGCCAGTCGCGCAACCGGTAGTTGACCGTCCCGTGGCCGAGGCCCCGTGCCTCGAGGAGCTCGATGATCCGGGCCTTCGCCTCCGTGACCCCGAGCCCGTCCAGCGAGATCTCGTCGTTCGCCGAGCCGATCGCGAGCCCCTCGCCGGTGAACGCCTCGTCGTCGGGATGTCCCGGCGGCGGCTGGACCGTGCGGACGATGGGCAGGGCGTGCTTGGTCGCGAAGTCCCAGTCGCGCTCGTCCTGCGCGGGCACCGCCATGATCGCGCCGGTGCCGTATCCCATGAGGACGTAGTCGGCGATGAACACAGGGATCGGCTTGCCCGTCAACGGGTTCGTCGCGAACCCGCCCGTGAAGACGCCGTGCTTCTCCTTCTCGTCCTTCTGCCGCTCGACCTCGCTCTTGCGCGAGGCTGCGTGCCGGTATGCCGTGACCGCGGCCGACGGGGTCACCGTGGCCTCGGCGTCGGGACCCTTCCACACCTCGGGCGTCCCCTCGGGCCACCCGTCCACGGGAACGAGCTCGTCGACCAGCGGGTGCTCGGGAGCCAGGACCATGAACGTCGCCCCGAAGACCGTGTCGGGGCGGGTCGTGAAGACCTCGATGCCCTCGCCGCCCACCACCGGGAAGGTCAGCCGCGCGCCGCTCGAGCGACCGATCCAGTTGCGCTGCATGATGCGGACCCGCTCGGGCCAGTCGACGCGGTCGAGGTCGTCGGCCAGCCGGTCGGCATACGCCGTGATCCGCATCATCCACTGTCGCAGGTTGCGCCGGAACACGGGGAAGTTGCCGCGCTCGGAACGCCCCTCGTTGGTGACCTCCTCGTTGGACAGCACCGTCCCCAGGCCGGGACACCAGTTCACGGGTGCCTCTGAGGTGTAGGCGAGGCGGTGGCCGTCGACGACCGCGGCCCGCTCGACGTTCGTGAGATCGGGCCAGGCGCGACCCTGCTGCCCCGGCACCGTCCGCGCCCCGGACTCGAGCTCGGCGACGAGATCGGCGATGGGGCGGGCGCGGCCGCGCTGGCCGTCCGGGCGAGCCGCGTCGGTGTCGTACCAGGAGTCGTAGATCTGCAGGAAGATCCACTGCGTCCAGCGGTAGTACTCGTCATCGATCGTCGCGTAGCTGCGCCGGTTGTCGAAGCCCAGCCCGAGACGCCTCAGCTGGCGCCGCATGACGACCATGTTCTCGTCGGTCGTCGTGCGGGGATGCTGCCCCGTCTGCACGGCATACTGCTCCGCCGGAAGCCCGAACGCGTCGTAGCCCAGGCAGTGCAGGACGTTGCGGCCGAGCATGCGGTGGAAGCGCGAGTAGGCGTCGGTCGCGATGTAGCCCAGCGGATGGCCGACGTGCAGGCCCACGCCGCTCGGGTAGGGGAACATGTCGAGCACGACGAGCTTCGCGCCGAGGCGCGCCACCTTCTCGGGCTCGGCCCACGGGCCGGCGGGGTTGGGCGCCTCGAAGGTGCCCTGCTCCTCCCAGCGGTCCTGCCAGGCCAGCTCGATGTCGCGGGCCATCGCCGCCGTGTAGCGGAAGGGGGTCTCGTCGCTCATCGTGTCCTTCGTCCTCGTCGTTCTCCGGGCCGCCTCGGTCACCGTGCGGGCTCCCCACGGAACGGGGCATAAGAAAACCCCTCGCACAGGAGGGGATGCCGCGCTGGTGTCCGTCTGCTCAGCGCGGCCACGGAAGGAGGAGCTGCGGGGCCACGAGAGTAGGCTAGCGCAGCCGCTCTCCCTGCCGCGTCGACCTCCGTCAGCGCGGGAGCAGGTCGGGGCGCAGGATCCCCGCGACGAGCAGAGCCTGGGCGAGGTGGTAGGTGACGATGACCACGACGCCGCTCCCGCGCAACGCCCGCACGTAGTGGGTCAGCCCCAGGATGGCGTCGCTGACGCAGAACAGGCTCGCCCCGACCGCCACGAGTGGCTGACCGGTGGCCCAGGCGGCCCCCGCCATGACACCGATGACGAGCGCGTATGCCGTCGGCGGGCCTCCCACGAGCGGCTCGCGGCGTGCGAGCGGCACCAGCCAGAGCGTCAGGACGAGCCCGACCAGCACACTGACCGCAGCCACCCCGGCCCAGAGCGGACCCCGATGCGGCATCGTGACCAGGGCCATGAGGTAGGCGACGTGGCCGACGAGGAAGGCCACCATTCCAAGCGTGAAGGCCCGGTCGGAGCCGCGCATCAGGAGGGTGTCACCGGCCAGGCCGAGGGCCAGCGCGAGCAGCAGCCACCGCCCCTGCGAGACCTCGTCGGCGTGCAGGAGCCAGCTGAGCGCGGCGAGGAGGACCATGAAGGCCGGGGCGGCGAGATGCTGGGTCGACCGGTCGTCACGGGCGACTGCGACCCAGTCGGTGACTGCGGCCGCAACCACGGCGGCGACGAGCACCCACGCGTACAGGTTCACGGGGAGCCACTGTGACAGAAGAGATGGGCGCAGGGCTGGGAGGCGGAGCCTAGACTCGAAGGAATGGAAGCCCGCCAGCACACCGTGACCGAGGCCGACACCGCAGAGCGGCTCGGGAGCGGAGACATGCCGGTGCTGGCCACGCCACGCCTGATCAACTGGATCGAGCGGGCGGCGTTCACCGCGGCAGCCGAGGGGCTTGAGGGCGGCCTGACGACCGTCGGCACCCTGGTCAAGGTGGAGCACATCAGGGGCACCAGGGTCGGGTCGGTCGTCTCGGTGAGGAGCTCGAAGGCGGTCAGTGACGGCCGTCGGCTCATCTTCCATGTCATGGTCCTCGACGAGGCCGGCGAGGAGGTCGCCCGCGGCGAGGTCCACCGCGCAGTCGTCGACCGCGACCGCTTCATGAGCCGTCTGAGGCGTGCGCCGGAGAGCACCCCGGCTGCCGGTTCGGCCGCCGTCTGACTGCCGGCCGGCTGACTGCCGGTCGGCTGAACGCTGGCCGGCTGAACGCCTCCGAGGAGATCGCCTGCACGAGCGAGATCTGGCACTGGCGCGGGAGACGTCGCTGTTTCCCAAGGACGGCGGATACGTCCTTCCCCTCAAGCACGCCGTCCGCCGCGCAGAGCGCCTCGACCTGGGCGACGCGGTCACAGTGCACCTCGCCGTGAGGGGGGCGACACGGGAGCGGCCGCCACCTCGCCGCCCTGTCAGCGGCTGACCAGCACCGCGGCCAGGGCAAGGGCCGCCGGGACGCCCGCGACCACGAGGATCCGGCGACTGACCGTGGCCGCACCGAAGATCCCGGCCACGATGACGCAGCAGAGGAAGAAGACGAGGACCGGCACCCGGACCGGGGCGCTGGCCACGAGCCCCCAGACCAGCCCGGTCACGAGGAAGAGGATGTAGAGGCCCTGGTTCGCGGCCATGGGCTGGGATGCGACCGCGAAGTCCTCGGTGTTGCCGAACGCCGCCCGCGCCCGAGGCGTCGTCCAGAGCGCCATCTCGAGGAGCGCTACGAGGGCAACGAGGACGACCGCGACCACGCTCACCCGTCGAGCATGGGACCGGTGATGGACCACGTCGGTCTCACCCGTCGTTCTCGCAACGTTTCCATCACATTCAGACAGACAAACCGATGCGTCTCACGAGCCCCGGGACACTGGTCGGCGTCGATCGCGTGGCCGACCTACAACGACGTGCAGGTGCCGCGAGATCCTCGCGCGCTCCCGACCAGAGATCGTGGGACCACGACCCACCCCGGATCCCCGAAAGGCGACCCATGTCCACACAGCGTGACCAGCGAACCGCAGTCGCGGCGGCACCACCAGCACACTCCCTCGCGACCAAGGCCGGGGCTGAGGCCCTCGGCACCTTCATCCTCGTCTTCTTCGCCGTCGGGTCCGCCGTCTTCGGCATCAAGCAGATCGGCTTCGTCGGCGTCGCTCTCGCCTTCGGCCTCGTTCTGCTCGCCCTGGCCTATGCCATCGGCCCGGTGTCGGGCTGCCACGTCAACCCGGCCGTGACCCTCGGCGTGCTGCTGCGCAGGGGCATCACCGTCGCCGAGGCGGGCTACTACTGGGTGGCCCAGGTCGTCGGCGCCGTCGTCGCCGCCGCGGTGCTCAAGCTCATGGTGTCCGGGTTCGGCGGGGCGAAGGACCAGACCGGAGGCCTCGGGACGAACGACTGGGGCACGTCGATCTCGCTCGGCGGCGCCTTCGTGCTGGAGATCATCCTCACCTTCCTCCTCGTCTTCGTCGTACTCCTGGTGACCGGGCGCGCAGCGGCTCCCGGCTTCGCCGGCCTCGCCATCGGCCTCGTGCTGACAGTGATCCATCTCGTCGGCATCCCGCTCGACGGCACCTCGGTGAACCCGGCCCGCTCGATCGGCCCGGCGCTCTTCGCCGGCGGCACGGCCCTCTCGCACGTGTGGCTGTTCATCGTGGCACCGCTCATCGGTGGCGCCATCGCGGCGCTTGTCGCCCCGTTCTTCGACACGGTCCCGGTCGCGACATCTGCTGCCGACATCGACCCGACCGGCGCCAACGTGCCCGACTGACCCCCGCGGTCGAAGCGCACACGTCGGCCGCGAACGCCACCCACGACGACAAGCGCCCCGGGCCTCGAAGGCCCGGGGCGCTGTCATTCCGCTCGTGGAGCTGAGGGGACTCGAACCCCTGACCCCCTCCATGCCATGGAGGTGCGCTACCAGCTGCGCCACAGCCCCGAGCGATCACTCGCCGGCGTCCCCCGGAGGGGACTGCGCGAGTTTAGCCAACCGGAGCGCCAGCGCCCAAATCGGAGCCGAGCAGTGCGCCGGCGCGGCAGGGAACGCGTCGACCGCGGCTCAGTAGCCCGGAGCCGCTCGGTCCGCGTCGCCACGGACCCCGACATTCCAGTGGTCGATCCGCCAGCGTGGCGGACCCTCGGCGCCCGCGACGAGCCGGGTCTCGGCCACCGTCGCCCAGTGGGCGTTGTCGAGCCCCCAGAGGATCCGCAGGGCGTGCAGCTGGTCGAGCCCGACGAGCGAGGCGACCGCGGCGCGGCTGGTCACTCCGTGGCAGACCACGACCGCGACGCGGCCCGGGTCGAGCACGGCGAGGACGTCGTCGACGGCGGCGCGGGTGCGCCGGGCGAGCTCGGTCACACGCTCCCCGGTCCGCCCGCGAGGCACGTCCTCACCGCGGCCCATGGCGGCGAGCAGCTCGGGGTCACGCTCACGGACCTCCGCGCTCGTGCGGCCCTGCCACTCCCCCACGTCGATCTCCCGCAGCCGCGGGTCGGTCCGCACCTCGAGACCCGCTGCGACGGCGACCTGTTGGGCGGTCGACGCGGCGCGGCGCAGGTCGGAGCTGACGACGAGCTGGGGGTCCAGCGCGGCGAGGAAGGGGCCGACCCGCTCGGCCTGCGCGAGCCCGACCGCCGAGAGCGCCGAGTCGCGGTGGCCCTGCCAGATGCCGGCCGCGTTGTCCTCGGTCTCGCCGTGCCGCAGGACGACGACTCTTCGCGGCCGCGTCGCGGGGGACGCCCCGGTCACGGGGCGGCGACGGCGGCGAGGTCGACCGTCGGACAGTCCTTCCAGAGCCGCTCGAGCTGGTAGAACTGCCGCTCGTCGGCGTGCTGCACATGGACGACGATGTCGCCGAAGTCGATGAGCACCCAGCGGCCCTCGCGCTGGCCCTCGCGGCGGATCGGCTTGCAGCCGAAGGCGCGCAGCCGGTCCTCGATCTCGTCGACGATGGCACCCACCTGGCGCTCGTTGCCGGCGGAGGCGATGACGAAGACGTCGGTCAGCGCGAGCTGGTCGCTGACGTCGATGGCCAGGACGTCCTGCGCGATCTTGTCCTCGGCGGCCATGGCCGCCACCTTGGCCAGCGTCAGGGCGCGGGGTGTGGCGGGCACGGGTCTCCTTGCGACGGGGCGGTGCGGGATGCTGTGGACGCTGAGTGCACGGCATACAGGTGGTGCTTGTTGATGTACTGGACGACCCCGTCGGGCACGAGGTACCAGACGGGCATGCCCCGGCCGACCCGCGCACGGCAGTCCGTCGAGCTGATGGCCATGGCGGGGACCTCCTCGAGGGTGATCTTCTCCGTGGGCAGGCCCTTGTCGCTGAGCTCGTGGCCCGGGCGGGTGACGCCGATGAAGTGGGCGAGGTCCCACAGCTCGTCGACGTCCTTCCAGGTGAGGATCTGGGCGAGGGCGTCGGCACCGGTGATGAAGAAGAGCTCGGAGTCGGGGCGCTGGGCGTGCAGGTCGCGCAGGGTGTCGATGGTGTAGGTCGGCCCGTCGCGTTCGATGTCGACCCGGCTGACGGTGAAGCGGGGGTTGGAGGCGGTGGCGACGACGGTCATGAGATAGCGGTGCTCGGCCGCGCTGACGTCGAGGCCCTCCTTCTGCCACGGCTCACCCGTGGGGACGAAGAGCACCTCGTCGAGGCCGAAGCGTGCCTGGCACTCACTGGCGGCGACGAGGTGGCCGTGGTGGATGGGGTCGAACGTGCCACCCATCACCCCGAGGCGCTGGCTCAGGGGTGCCCCGCGTCGGCGGAGTCGTGTCCGTCTCCGATCTTGGCGGCCGCGTTGCGGAAGGACCAGAGCACCCCGAGGGCCCCCAGGAAGAGGAGAAAGGCGATCGCGGCGTAGGCGACCGGCGGCATGGGCAGCTCGCGGACCTCCTCGGCACGGACGAGGTGGGGCAGGACGCTGGCAGACATGGCCACAGCCTATCCCCCCACAGGAGGACGACCCGGTATGCCGTGCAGCCGATCAGGACGCGGCCGGCGGGGGCGTGCTCGCGGCTGCCCGGAGCCAGCGCCGACCGACGCTCGCCCACGGCTCGGCACCGGCGGTCACGGCCGCTGCCACGTCGTCGCAGGAACGTTGCGCGAGGTCGACGACCTCCTGGGGGTAGCCATAGCTGACCTGGTGTGCAGCGAACTCGTCCTCGTCGTCGACCTCGACGCTTCCGTCGAGGCGGCGGATGACGTCGAGGTCCAGGTCGACGGCCCGGACCGTGGAGCCCTCCCACACCGGGATCGTGGTGATGTCGACGTAGATGTCGCAGCCGTCGTGACCCGGTCCGTTGAAGGACGCGATGAAGGGCCGACCGCGCGGGATGAGCATCGCCGTCTCGACGGTGGTGGTGGCCGACAGGCCGGGGCGGCTCATGTGGAGGCCGGGGCGGGCGCCGATCCAGTCGCCGTGCTCGTCCTCGCCCAGGTAGCGCAGGTCCATCTCCCAGTGCGGCTGGTCGCCCCACTTGCCGAACCGCACCTCGACCACGTCGCCGACCTCAAGCCCAGGCCCACCCTGTCCTGTCATGGGTCCAAGATATCGACTCGGGTGTCCCGCACGCCGGTCCCCACGGCTCGGTGACGTTCACCGGGTTCGCTGGTCCGCTCCCACAGGTCTGACCTGCGCCACGACGTACGCTGGAACCCATGAGTCCCCTGGTGTCGGTCGTCATCCCGATGTACAACGAGGAGGACGTCCTGCCCCTCCTCGTCGAGCGGCTCCGACCGATCCTGGACGGCCTGGGATGCGGCTACGAGGTCGTCGCCGTCGACGACGGGAGCACCGACCTCACGCCGGCGCTGCTCCAGCGACTGCACCGTGAGTGGTCCGAGCTGCGGGTCGTGCGCCTGCGAGCGAACGCCGGCCACCAGGCGGCGATCTCCGCGGGGCTGAGGAGTGCCCGTGGCGACTATGTCGTCACCATCGACGCCGACCTGCAGGACCCGCCCGAGGTCATCGCCGAGATGGTCGAGAAGGCGCAGGACGAGGGCCTCGACGTCGTCTACGGCGTGCGAAGCGACCGGTCCACCGACTCGGTCTTCAAGCGGGTCACCGCCCACGGCTTCTACCGCCTCATCAGGACCATCTCCGGCACGAGCGCCCAGAGCGACGCCGGCGACTTCCGGCTCATGTCGCGTGCCACCGTCGACGCCGTCAACGAGCTGCCCGAGCACAACCGGGTGCTGCGCTTCATCGTCCCCGCGCTCGGGTTCCCCTCCGACAGCGTGGAGTACCGCCGCGAGGAGCGGGCCGCGGGGGCGTCAAAGTACCCCTTCCTGACGATGCTCAAGCTGTCGGTCGACTCGGTGACGGGGTTCTCCATGGCGCCGCTGCGGCTGGCCACGGTCCTCGGGCTCGGCGGCGGTCTGCTCGCCCTGCTGCTCGCCGTCTACGCCCTCGTCGCGGGAGCCAGCGGCCACACCGTCGCCGGCTGGACCTCGACGGTGCTCATCGTCTCCGCCGTCGGCGCCGCCCAGCTGCTCTGCCTCGGGCTGCTCGGCGAGTACATCGGACGGATGTACACCCAGATGCAGGGGCGGCCGACCTACTTCATCGCCTACGACTCCCTGACCGCCTCAGTCGGGCGGCACGGCCCCACCGACACCCCGCTGCCTCCGGAAGCCCGCGCCCGGTCCGGTCACCGGACTCCCGTGGCGGCGGTTCCCGACACCTCCAGCGCAGCTCCGGCTGCCGCGCACCCGGAGCCGGCTGGGCTCGAGCCGTCAGCCGCGCGGCCGCGCGGTGACGAGGAGACTCACGCCGGGCAGCTGCTTGAACGGTAGGTAGCGCTCCGCGGTGATGATCGCGCGCAGCCCCGCGTTGACGACGGGATGGACGTGGTCGAGGTCACTGCCCGAGGCCTTCCTGCGGCGCAGGGCGACGACGGGCCGCAGGAGGACGTTCCACGACGACATCTGCACGATGTCGAAGCCCCCGCGGTGCAGGACCCCGGAGAGCGTCTCGCGGGTGTAGCGCCGGACGTGGTCCACCGCGTCGTCGTGGGCGGACCACAGCCGGGGATCCGCGGGGACGGCGACGAGGAAGGTGCCTCCGGGACGCAGCACCCGCCGGATCTCGGCGGCGGCGAGGTCGTCCTCCTCGATGTGCTCGAGGATGTCGAAGGCGACGACGAGGTCGAGCGAGGCGTCTGCGAGCGGGAGGGACCTCGCGTCGGCACGCAGGGTGGCCAAACCCCGCTCCTGGGCCACCTCGGCACCCTCTGGTCCGTACTCGGCGGCCACGGGGCGCCAGCCGAGAGTGCGCAGCACGCGGGTGTTGCCCCCACCTGCGGCGCCGATGTCGAGCGCGTCGCCGGGGGTGATCCCCTCGAGTGACTTCTCCAGCAGGTGGCGACGCTCGCGGTACCACCAGTGGGTGTCCTCGAGGGCGGCCAGCTTGCGAACCTCAGTGCCTTCCACGGGTTGATCATGCCAGCGCGGCAGGCCGGGCACGAAACCGCGCGGCGGCATACGCCGTCGTGGGCCCGGTGGGGTCAGCTGCGCACCTGGCCGTCGCCCTCGACGACCCACTTGTTCGTCGTGAGCTCGGGCAGGGCCATCGGCCCGCGGGCATGCAGCTTCTGCGTGGAGATGCCGATCTCTGCGCCGAACCCGAACTGGCCGCCGTCGGTGAACCGGCTCGACGCGTTGACCATCACCACCGCTGCGTCCACCTCGGCGACGAACCGCCGCGCCGCGGCGCGGTCCTCGGTGACGATGACCTCGGTGTGCTGGGTGCCGTGGGTGCGGATGTGCTCGAGGGCGGCGTCGATGTCGGGCACCGTCCGCACACTCATCTCGAGGGCGTGCCACTCGGTGCCGAAGTCGGCCTCCGAGGCGAGCTGGTATGCCGCGCCGGCGGCCTCGGCCTGCGGCCCCACCTCGGGCGCCGTGTGCAGTCGCACGCCCGCGGCCCCGAGGTCGGCGAGGACCTTCGGGAGGAAGGCGTCCGCGATGTGGGCGTGGACGAGGAGCGACTCGGCGGCGTTGCACACGCTGGGGCGATGGGTCTTGGAGTTCATGACGATGGCGAGCGCCCGGTCGAGGTCGGCCGCGCGGTCGACGTAGACGTGGTTGACGCCGATGCCGGTCTCGATGACCGGGACCGTCGACTCGCGGACCACGGTCTGGATGAGGTCGGCGCCGCCCCGGGGGATCACGAGGTCGACGAGGCCGCGGGCCGTCATCAGCGCCCGGGCGGCGTCGTGACCGCCGCCGTCGAGGAGGGTGACGGCATCGGGGTCGAGCCCCTGGCTCTCGAGCGCCTGCCGCATCGCCTCGACGAGGGCGCGGTTGCTCGACGCCGCCGCCGAGCCCCCGCGCAGGATCACCGCGTTGCCGCTCTTGAGCCCGAGCGCTGCGGCGTCGACGGTGACGTTGGGCCGGGCCTCGTAGATCATGCCGACGACTCCCATCGGCACCCGGAGCTGGCGGATCTGGAGCCCGTTGGCGAGCGTCGCACCGCGGACCACCTCGCCGACGGGGTCGGGGAGCGCGGCGATGTCGCGTACCGCCTGGGAGATCTCGGCCACCCGGCGCTCGTCGAGCATGAGTCGGTCGAGCAGGCCCTCGGCCATGCCGCGGTCCCGACCCCGGCGCAGGTCCTCGGCGTTGGCGTCGATGATCCCCAGGGTCGCGGCGTCGAGGGCGTCGGCGAGGGCGTGAAGCGCCTCGTCCTTCGCGGCCCGGGCGAGCAGCGCGAGCTGCCGCGAGGCGATGCGCGAGCGGCGGGCGACGCTGGCGACCTGGGCGACGACAGCGGGGTCGATCCCTGAGGTCTGGTTCTCCGCGGTCTGGTTCTCCGCGGTCTCGTTCTCGGCGGCCTGGTTCTCCGCGGCCTGGTTCTCCGCGGCCTGGTTCTCCGCGGCCTCGTTCTCCGCGGCCTCGTTCTGAGCGGTCTCGTTCTCGGCGGTCTGGTTCTCGGCGGCCATTGGCCCATCGTAGGTCGGCGCGGCCGATGTCACCTCGGGGATTCCGGGCGCGGCGCGACCGGTCAGGCTCTGGCTCCCTGACGGCGGCGTGCGACCGTCGCGATGACGAGCTCGGTGACCCGCTCGCGGAGCACGCTCTGGGCCCGCGGCGAGAGGCCGTCGTCGGTGATGAGCAGGTCGACGTCATCGAGACCGATGATCGTGCTGAGGCCGACGACCCCCCACTTGGAGTGGTCGGCGAGGATGCAGACCTGTCGGGCGGCGTCGACCATGGCCCGGTTCGTCTCCGCCTCGACGAGGTTGGGCGTCGTGAGCCCGGCGTGGACGTCCATGCCGTGGACGCCGAGGAAGAGCCGGTCGACGTGGAGGCTGCGCAGCGCCGCGACCGCGACCGGGCCGACGAGGGCGTCCGACGGGGTGCGCAGGCCGCCGGTGAGCACGACGGTCTGCCCCGGGGTGGCCGACTCGTGGAGCAGCTGCGCCACGGGCACCGAGTTGGTGACGACGGTCAGGTCGGGTGTGCTGCGCAGGCAGCGGGCGAGCTCGTAGGTCGTCGTCCCCGCCGAGATGGCGACCGAGGAGCCCGGCTCGACGAGGGCCGCTGCCCGCTGCGCGATGGCGACCTTCTGGTGCGTCATGAGGGCCGACTTCACCTGGAAGCCCGGCTCGTGAGCGCTGTTCCCCCCGACGGCCAGCGCCCCGCCGTGCACCCGCTCGACGCGGCCCTCGCGGGCCAGCAGCTCGATGTCGCGGCGGATGGTCATGTCGGAGACACCGAGGTGGTCGACGAGGTCGGAGACCCTCACGGCTCCGGACTCGTCGAGCAGCGTGAGGATCGTCGCCCTCCGCTGGCTGGCCAGCACGGTGTTCATTCCTCCCGGACGACCGCGACCCCACCCGCCGGCAGGACGAGGGCACCGTCGACGGCGACATCGGCGACGAGGTCGTGGCCCCGCGTGGAGATGCGCTGCTCCTGGTCGGTGTGGTTGACGAGGAAGAGCCAGGTGGCCTCGCCACGGCGGCGGCGCACCCGCTCCACGCCGGGCGCCGCCGGGGCGGCCGGCTGGACGCCGCCGGCGGCGAGGACGTCGTCGAGGAGGCTTCCGAGGGTGTCGTCGTCCGGCAGCGTGCTGAGGTACCACGCGGCGCCCTTCCCGGTGGCGGTGCGGGTCACCGCGGGCCGGCCCGCGAGCGGGCCGGAGGCGTAGGTCTGCAGGACCTCGGCTGCCGTGGCGACCACGTCCTCGGACCAGAGCCGGCCCGCGCCGGCACCGGTGCCGTTGCCGGCGCCCCCGCCCCCGAGGGCGACCGACTCGCCGACCGCGAGCGGGAAGAACTCCTCGACCCGCACCCCCAGCAGGTCCCGGAAGGCGCCCGGATATCCCCCGAGCCGGACGTGGTCGTCGGGGTCGCTGATGCCCGAGAAGAACGTCACGACCACCTGCGCCCCGCTGTGGGCGGCCGCCACCACGGCCTCAGCATGAGCGTCCGACACGAGGTAGAGCGTCGGGACGACGACGACACGGTAGGAGCCGAGATCTGCTCCCGGGTGGACGACGTCGGCGGTGACCCCGCGCTCGAGCAGCAGCCGATGGACCACCTGGGCCGTCTCCGCGTAGTCGAGGAGGTTGTTCGGCATGGCCGGCCCCGAGGCCGCCCACGCGGCCTGGTAGTCCCAGAGGAGGGCGACGTCGGCGTCGACGAGGCTGCCGAGCACCTCACCAAGCCGTCCGGCCACCGCCCCGAGCTCACACACCTCGCGATAGCGCGCGGAGTCGGAGCCGGCGTGCGGGACCAGCGCCGAGTGGAACTTCTCCGACCCGGAGCGGGACTGGCGCCACTGGAAGAACCCGATGGTGTCGGCCCCCCGGGCGACGTGGGTCAGGCTGTCGCTGATCGTCTGTCCCGGGGCCTTGGCGTG
>JBBRZC010000008.1:0-37714 GCA_038237075.1 Actinomycetales bacterium | reverse complement strand
CGGCGGTAGCGGTCAGCGTCATGGTCGTGACCGGCATCTACCTCGCGAGCGGCGTCGTCGGGTCGGTCGACGCGCTGCTGCTCACCGACTACGGCCGGGTCCTCGTCGTCAAGGTCGGGCTCGTCGGGGGCTGCGGTGCACTGGCCCTGGTCACCCGCCATCGGGTCCGCCGGTCGGGGAGGCCTGCCCGTCGCTTCGTCCTCGCTGAGGCCGCGGTCGGGGTCGTCGTCCTCGGCCTCACCGGGGTCCTGACCAGTGGGCAGCCGGCGCTCGAGCCGGAGCTCGTCGTCAGTGGGCCACCGTCCACCGGCACGGCATACCAGCGGGTCGGCGACCTCCACGAGTCCTTCGCGGTCAAGCCGAACCGGCCCGGCGACAACGTCCTGCTCCTCGAGGTGCACAGCGGGCGGCGCCCGGACCCCGGTCCCGTGATTGGCGTCCGGCTGGGCGTCGTCGACGGCTCGGGCACGGCGCTTCCCGTCGCTGTCGCCGTCGCCGCCACCGACATCGGCGACGGGCACTGGTCGGCGCCGATCTCGCTCGGGGCGCCGGGCGCCGTGACGGTGCGCGCGACCGTCCTCCGTGCGGGCCTTGCTGCGGAGACCTTCGACTACGCCTGGTCGGTGGGCTCTACGCCGGGGGCCGCGCCGGCTCTCGTGTCGCGGACCCCTGTCGGTGGTCTGCTGGCCGGCACCGCCGCCGTCGTCGCCGTCCTGCTCGCCCTCCTCTGGGGCGCGCTGGCCCGGCGGCGGCTCCTCAGCTCACGGGCGGGGGTGGGCAGGCATCCGAGGACCACTCCGCCGCCCGCCCCCACCCGTGCTCCCGTCGACGCCGGCAGTCTGCGCTGACCCGAGCTGACCCCGGCTGACCCGAGCAGACGCGACCAGACCCGAGCAGACGCGACCAGACCCGAGCCCGGTCGACCCGGGTCGGCTGCGGGTCGGTTGCGGGTCGGTTGCGGGTCAGCGCAGCGCGACGACGAGCTGCGTCAGGAGCGGGGCGACGACGAGCGCGGGCAGCATGTCGCCGACGGGCACGTCGCGAACCCGCAGCAGCCGGAAGGCGATCCCGATGATCATGAGGCCGCCGGTGGCGGTCAGGGCGGCGATGTGGGCGTCGGGCAGCACCGCGCCGACGAGGACGCCGACCGCGGTGAGCAGCCCCTGGACGACCGCGACGGACACCGCCGACAGGAGCACGCCGACCCCGAAGGTCGACGCGAACGCCATCGCTGCGAAGCCGTCGAGCACGGACTTCAGCAGGAGCTGGTCGATCCCGCGGCCGAGGCCGTCCGAGAGGCTGCCGAGGATGGTCAGGGGACCGACGCAGAAGAGCAGGGATGCCGTGAGCCACCCCTCGATGAACCGCTCCCGCGCGGCGGCGGCGGGGTCCTCCGCGTCGGGGCTCCCGCCAGTGGCCGGGCGACGGCGCTGCACCCGTCGTGCCACGGCGGTCTGGATGGCTCCCGCGATCCCCTCGAGCCGATCCTCGATGCGCACCAGCGACCCGACGATGCTCCCGATGAGCAGCGACCCGAGGACGATGAGGACCGGCGCTCCGGTGCCGACCGCCTGGGTCAGGGACACGTCGGTGACGCTGGCGCACGAGAGCCCGGCGACGATGAAGACGACGAGTCCCAGGGCGTCGGTGACGACCGAACGGGTCCGGTCCGGCAGCCGGTGGCCGACCGCCATGCCGAGCGACGCCCCGACGAGCACCGTCGTGACGTTGACGACAGTCCCAAGACCCGGAAAGGCAGCGTTCACGCGAGCCACCCTATGGTGGCGACGGGATGGCACCGAACGGCTCTGCCGCGGGAAGACGACTTTTCAACAACCCCTTCCCGTCCCTCCGGGGCACCCCTAGAGTCGGGGCGTGGGCCTCGGTGGCCCACACTGTCGTTGGGGGGGCGACATATCAGCCCCAGCAGTCCGAGTCAGGAGGCGAGCCGTGTCCCGACCACAGGTCCTCGTACGTCGTGTCGACGAAGCGCATCAGCAGCAGCTCATCGACCTGTGGATCGCGAACCGGGTCGAGGCGGGCATCAGCCCTGAGGTCGCGCAACGGATCGGTGGCGACGGCACCCTGCGTGCGGCGTTGACCCGGCCCGAGGTGACCGCCCTCGTCGCCCTCCTCGACGACACCGCCGTCGGCTACCTCGTGCTCTCGGACACGACAGCCGGGCTCCTGGTCGACACGCCGTGCACCACCATCGACCAGCTCTACGTCCGGGCACCGTGGCGCCGCTACGGCGTGGCCCGCCAGCTCCTCGCAGCGGCAGCCACGCACGCGGAACGGGCCGGCGCCGACCAGATCGCCAGCAACGTCCCCTCCCAGGTGCGCGACGCGAACCGGTTCTTCGCGCGGCTCGGGTTCCTCCCGACCATCGTGCGGCGGGTGACCACCCCGTCGGCGCTGCACCGCCGGCTCGCCGGCGGCGGTGAGCAACGTTACGGCCTCGACCAAGTGCTCCAGCGACGCCGGACCGCGAGGGTGCGCGCCGGTCGCCAGGCGACGGCCAGCCTCCGCAACGGCTGACCCGCCGCGCTCCGCCGCGCCGGGCCTGGCCGCTGCCCTCCGCGCCGGTGGGACCCGCCGGCATACCGCGCGGGTGGCCTACCTCAGCCGGACGCCCTCGCTGGTGGCTGGTCACGCAGCAGGCAGGTGATCCGCGACGTGCAGATCCGCTGTCCGGCCTCGTCGGTGACGACGACGTCGAAGCAGACGACGGTGCGCCCGACACTGGCCGGCGTCGCCGTCCCCGTCACCCATCCCGCGCGGGCCGCCCGGTGGTGGGTGGCGTTGATGTCGAGCCCCACGGCGACCCGGCCCTCCCCGGCGTGGAGCACGGCGCCGATCGACCCCAGCGTCTCCGCGAGGACGACGCTCGCGCCGCCGTGGAGCAGCCCGTAGGGCTGGGTGTTGCCCGCGACCGGCATCCGGGCGACGAGCCGATCCGGCCGTAGCGAGAGGTACTCGATGCCCATCCGCTCGGCGAGAGTTCCCCGGCTCGCCTCGGTCATGTCGTCGATCAGCCGCTGCTCGTCCATGGCCCTCCCATGCCCTTCCACACCCGTCCTGTCGGGTCGTCCTGTCCGGTCGTGCTGTCCGGTCGTCGTGTCGGTACCGGGGCCTAGGGTGGCACACGTGAGTCGCCTCCTCCTCCTTGACGGACACTCGTTGGCCTACCGGGCCTTCTTCGCCCTTCCAGCCGAGAACTTCTCGACCCGCACGGGGCAGCACACCAACGCCGTCTACGGCTTCACGTCGATGCTCATCAACGTCCTGCGCGACGAGGAGCCCACCCACGTCGCGGTGGCCTTCGACCTGTCCCGGCAGACCTTCCGCACCGTGGAGTACGCGGAGTACAAGGCCGGCCGGTCGGCGACCCCCGAGGAGTTCAGCGGCCAGATCCCCCTCCTGCGCGAGGTCCTCGACGCCCTGCGGATCCGCTACGTCGAGGCCGAGGGGTTCGAGGCCGACGACATCATCGCCACCCTGACGACGATGGCCACCGCGCAGGACATGGAGGTCCTCATCTGCTCCGGAGACCGCGACGCGATCCAGCTCGTCTCCCCGACGGTCACGCTGCTCTACCCGGTCAAGGGCGTCTCCGAGCTGACCCGGCTGACCCCCACCGCGGTCGAGGCGCGCTACGGCGTGCCGCCCGAGCGCTACAGCGACCTGGCCGCGCTCGTCGGCGAGTCCTCCGACAACCTGCCCGGAGTCCCCGGGGTCGGGCCCAAGACGGCCGCCAAGTGGATCACCGCGTATGCCGACCTGCCGGGCATCGTCGCCAACGTCGACAAGATCGGTGGCAAGGTCGGCGACGCGCTGCGCGCCCACCTCGACGGCGTCCTGCGCAACCGCCGGCTCAACCACCTCATCCGCGACATGACCCTGCCGCTCGAGGTCGCCGACCTGGAGCGCCAGACCTGGGACCGCGAGGAGGTGCACACCGTCTTCGACGGTCTCGAGTTCCGGGTCCTGCGGGAACGGCTCTTCGCGACCCTCGAGGCGGTCACGGTCGAGGCCGAGTCGGGGTTCGACGTCGACGGCGACGTCCTCGACAGCGACGCCGTGCCGGGCTGGCTGGCCGAGCACACCCGGGCGGGTGAGCGGGCCGGCCTCAGCGTCGTCGGCCAGTGGGGCCGCGGCACCGGCGACGTGCGGGCCCTGGCCGTGGCCACACCGGACGGCCACGCGGCATACCTCGACGTCGCCGCCCTCGACGAGCCGGCCGAGCAGGCGGTCGCCGCGTGGCTCGCCGACCCCACCCGCGAGAAGGCGCTCCACGACGCGAAGGGCCCGTCGCAGGCCCTCACAGCTCGCGGCTGGGGCCTCGCCGGGCTGACGAGCGACACCGCGCTCGCGGCCTACCTCGTCAAGCCCGACCAGCGCTCCTACGACCTCGCCGACCTCGCCCTGCGGATGCTGCACCGCGAGCTGAGGAACGACACGGACCAGCACGGCCAGGGGATGCTCGACTTCGCCGGCGACGGTGACGCCGAGGCGGGCGCCGCGATGGTGGTGGCCCGGGCCGTGCTCGAGCTGTCGGACGCTCTCGACGGCGAGCTGGAGCGCACCGGCGGCAGCGCACTGCTACGCGACGTCGAGCTGCCGCTCGTCGACGTGCTGGCCCGGATGGAGCGCGCGGGCATCGCCGTGGACACGGCCGAGCTCGAGTCCCTCGAGGCCGACTTCGCCGCGAAGGTCCGCGAGTCGCAGCAGGAGGCCTGGGATGCCATCGGCGACGAGAGCGTCAACCTCGGCTCGCCGAAGCAGCTCCAGGTGGTGCTCTTCGAGACGCTCGGGCTGCCGAAGACGAAGCGGACCAAGACCGGCTACACCACGGATGCCGACGCCCTCATGGAGCTGAACGAGAAGGCGTCCCACCCCTTCCTGTCGGCTCTGCTCCAGCACCGCGACGCGGCCCGGCTCCGGGTGACCGTGGAGGGCCTCATCAAGTCCGTCGCCGAGGACGAGCGCATCCACACGACCTACATCCAGAACATCGCGGCGACGGGCCGGCTCAGCTCGACCGACCCCAACCTCCAGAACGTTCCGATCCGCACCGAGGAGGGGCGCCGGATCCGCGAGCTGTTCATCGTCGGGAGCGGCTACGAGTCGCTGATGTCGGTGGACTACAGCCAGATCGAGATGCGGGTGATGGCCCACCTCTCTGGCGACGAGGGGCTCATCGAGGCCTTCCGTACGGGGGAGGACCTGCACAGCTATGTCGGGTCGAAGGTCTTCTCGGTCGGCGTCGACGACGTGACGTCGGCCCAGCGCTCGAAGATCAAGGCGATGTCCTACGGGCTCGCCTACGGCCTCTCGGCGTTCGGCCTCTCCCGGCAGCTGTCCATCAGCACCGGCGAGGCGAAGGGCCTCATGGACGACTACTTCGAGCGGTTCGGCGGGGTGCGCGACTACCTCCGCGAGCTCGTCGCCGAGGCGCGAGGGCTGGGCTACACCGCGACGATGCTCGGACGGCGGCGCTACCTGCCCGACCTCACCAGTGACAACCGGCAGCGCCGCGAGATGGCCGAGCGAATGGCCCTCAACGCCCCCATCCAGGGGTCGGCCGCCGACATCATGAAGGTCGCCATGCTCCGGGTCGACCGCGCCCTCGCCGACGCGCGCGCCACCTCGCGGATGCTCCTCCAGGTCCACGACGAGCTCGTCCTCGAGGTGGCCCCGGGGGAGCGCCACGACCTCGAGAAGCTCGTCCGGCAGGAGATGGGCCAGGCCGTCGAGCTCGACGTCCCCCTCGACGTCAGCGTCGGCGTCGGCCGATCGTGGCACGACGCCGCCCACTGACGAGCCCGTCGAGCCCACCGAGACCAGCCCGCGTGCCGCCCATCGAACCCGTGACGGCCCGGCTCCTCCTGCGGCAGTGGCGCGAGTCGGACCGCGCGCCGTTCGCCGACCTCAACGCCGACCCCGTGGTCATGGAGCACTTCCCCGCGCCGCTCTCCCGCGAGGTGTCCGACGCGCTGCTCGACCGCTGCGCCGCCGGGCTCGCCCGCGACGCCTACGGGCTGTGGGCGCTCGAGGTCAGGCAGACCGGCGTGCTCGTCGGGTTCGTGGGGCTGAGCCACCCCGCCTTCGAGGCGGCGTTCACGCCATGCACCGAGATCGGCTGGCGCCTGGCCAGAGCCGGGTGGGGCCACGGCTACGCCACCGAGGCCGCGAGGGCGGCGCTCGCGGTCGCGTTCGACGTCCTCGGGGAGGACGAGGTGGTGTCGTTCACGTTCGAGGGCAACCGGCGCAGCAGGGCGGTCATGGAGCGGCTCGGGATGACCCGTGACCCGGCCGAGGACTTCGACCACCCCCGGCTTCCACCCGGGGAGCGGGTCCGGCGGCACGTGCTCTACCGGCTGGGCCGTGCGCCGGGCGCGACATCGGCCGGCCGACAACGCCGGACACGAGGGCGGTCGACCCCTAGGTTGGCGTCATCAGCCGACGCCAGAAAGGCACCCCCATGAGCCTCGACCCCGCCGAGACCGCCCTCGTCCTCATCGAGTTCCAGAACGACTTCACCACCGAGGGGGGTGCGCTGCACGGCGCCGTCGAGGACGTCATGGCCTCGACCAACATGCTCGCCAACACCGCGGCGGCCATCGAGAAGGCGCGGGCCGCGGGCGCCACGGTCATCCACGCCCCGATCAGCTTCGCCGAGGGCTATGGCGAGATCAGCGCACACCCCTACGGGATCCTCGCCGGCGTGGTCGAGAGCAACGCCTTCGTCAAGGGCTCGTGGGGCGCCGAGATCATCGACGACGTCGCGCCGCGGGAGGGCGACATCGTCGTCGAGGGCAAGCGCGGGCTGGACGCCTTCGCGAGCACCAACCTTGACTTCATCCTGCGGAGCAAGGGACTGCGCAACATCGCCCTCGGCGGGTTCCTCACGAACTGCTGCGTGGAGTCCACGATGCGCTCGGCATATGAGCGAGGCTTCAACGTCTTCACCCTCACCGACTGCCTCGCCGCCACGTCACAGGAGGAGCACGACAACGCCATCACCAAGGACTACCCGATGTTCTCGCACCCGGTGACGTCGGCGGAGTTCCTCGACTCGCTCGCCGACGACGCGGAGGTGGCCGACACGAGCCGGGGTGACGCCGGCTGACCGGCCTGACCGGCCCGAGAGGCCTGGCTGGCGAGAGCGGTCAGGACTTCTCGGCAACGAAGATCGCCGTCCCCGGCACCAGGCTGCCGCGCAGGGGGGACCACCCGCCCCAGGTCTCGGTGTTCCCCGCGGGCCACTCCGGCTCGACCACGTCGACGAGCCGCAGCCCCGCGGCGGCCAGCTCGCGCACCCGGTCGCCGATGGTGCGGTGGTGCTCGACGTAGGTGGCCCTGCCGCCCTCGTCCTGCTCCACATAGGGGGTCCGGTCGAAGTACGACGACGTGACGCGCAGCCCCGCCTCACCCGGGTCGTCGGGCATGGCCCAGCGCAGCGGGTGGGTGGTCGAGAAGACGAACCGGCCGAGCGGCCGCAGCACCCGCGCGGCCTCGCGCATCACCTGGGCGGAGTCGGCGACGAACGGCACCACCCCGTATGCCGTGAACACGACGTCGAAGCACTCCGCACCGAAGGGAAGGCTGAGCCCGTCGCACTGCATGAGCGGGACCCGCTGTCCGGGGTCCGTCACCCTCGAGTTGAGGTCGAGGCCCTGCCTGAGCATCCCCAGCGACAGGTCGGTGGCGACCACCCGGCAGTCCTGGCGGGCCAGCCACCGTGAGCACTGCCCGGCGCCGGCCCCGATCTCGAGGATGCGGGCACCGCTGACCTCGCCGAGCAGGCCCGCCTCGGCCTCCCGCAGGCCCTCGGGACCCCAGACGAAGTCGGCGTCCCCGAGGAACCCGCCGTGCTCGACGTAGTAGTCGCCGGCCCCGGCGTCCCACCAGGACTGGTTGGCGGCGACGGTCTCGGCCTGGCCGGCGGCGCGCCGGACTGCGGCAGACACGTCGTCGGCCGGGCTGGTGAGGTCGGCAGCAGGGGGTTCGGCAGTGCCCTCGACGGGGTGGTCGGCGGGGGGTGGGACGCGCTCGGGAGTCGGGCTCACGGCATACAGTCTGGCCGTTGGCCGACCGGGGAGGCTGCTTTGACCGGCTCGTGGCGCCACAGGTAGTCTGGGCGTGCACACGTGTGTGTGCGCTATCTGTTCGTGCCTACCCACTGTCCACCATCGGAGCTCCTTCTACATGACTGCCAGCACGGTCGAAAAGACCGCCCCTCAGGTCGCGATCAACGACATCGGATCCGAGGAAGACCTGCTCGCCGCGATCGACGCGACGATCAAGGATTTCAACGACGGAGACATCGTCGAGGGTGTCATCGTCAAGGTCGACCGGGACGAGGTCCTGCTCGACATCGGCTACAAGACCGAGGGTGTCATCCCCTCGCGTGAGCTCTCCATCAAGCACGACGTCGACCCGTCAGAGGTCGTCAAGGTCGGCGACGAGGTCGAGGCCCTGGTCCTCCAGAAGGAGGACAAGGAAGGGCGGCTGATCCTGTCCAAGAAGCGGGCTCAGTACGAGCGCGCCTGGGGCACGATCGAGAAGATCAAGGAGGAGGACGGCGTCGTCACCGGCACCGTCATCGAGGTCGTCAAGGGCGGTCTCATCCTCGACATCGGCCTGCGCGGCTTCCTCCCCGCCTCCCTCGTGGAGATGCGCCGCGTCCGCGACCTCCAGCCGTACGTCGGCAAGGAGATCGAGGCCAAGATCATCGAGCTCGACAAGAACCGCAACAACGTCGTCCTGTCCCGCCGTGCCTGGCTCGAGCAGACCCAGTCCGAGGTCCGCACGACCTTCCTCAAGGAGCTCCAGAAGGGGCAGGTCCGCACCGGCGTCGTCAGCAGCATCGTCAACTTCGGCGCGTTCGTCGACCTCGGCGGGGTCGACGGTCTCGTCCACGTGTCCGAGCTGTCCTGGAAGCACATCGACCACCCGTCCGAGGTCGTCGAGGTCGGCCAGGAGGTCACCGTCGAGGTTCTCGACGTCGACATGGACCGCGAGCGCGTCTCCCTCTCGCTCAAGGCGACGCAGGAGGACCCGTGGCAGCACTTCGCGCGGACCCACGCGATCGGCCAGGTCGTCCCGGGCAAGGTCACCAAGCTCGTCCCGTTCGGGGCGTTCGTGCGCGTCGACGACGGCATCGAGGGCCTGGTCCACATCTCCGAGCTCGCCGAGCGCCACGTGGAGCTGCCCGAGCAGGTCGTCAACGTCGGTGACGAGATCTTCGTCAAGGTCATCGACATCGACCTCGAGCGCCGCCGGATCTCGTTGTCGCTCAAGCAGGCCAACGACGAGAGCGCCCCGGTCTCCGAGTTCGACCCGACCCTCTACGGCATGGCCGCCGAGTACGACGAGGAGGGCAACTACAAGTACCCCGAGGGCTTCGACCCGGAGACCAACGAGTGGCTGCCCGGCTACGAGGCGCAGAAGGAGAAGTGGGAGGCGCAGTACGCCGAGGCCCACAAGCGCTGGGAGGCCCACCGGGCCCAGGTGGAGGCGGCGGCCAAGGCCGACGCCGACGCCGCGTCCGGCAACGACGTCGGGACGTCCTACTCCTCCGCGACGGGTGACACCGGCGGCGACGACACGGGCGCCACCCGTCCGAGCGCCCCGCCCGCCGAGGGCACCCTCGCGTCGGACGAGGCCCTCGCCGCCCTGCGGGAGAAGCTCACCGGAGGCTGACCCAGCCTGGTTCACGGCCCGCGAGAGGCCCGGTCCCCCGTCTGGGGGCCGGGCCTCTCCGGCTGCCGGGACGCGTGGTGTCCCGGGTTCCGGTCGCGGGTGCAGCCAGAGCCCCGGACCCAAGGCGGCCACTACGCTGGCCCCGTGCTCACCGTCGGACTCACCGGGGGAGTCGGCTCCGGCAAGTCGACGGTCGCCGCCACCCTCGACCGCCTCGGTGCCGTCGTCATCGATGCCGACCGGGTCGCCCGTGAGGTCGTCGAGCCCGGCACCCCCACGCTGGCAGCGCTCGCGCAGCGGTTCGGGGCAGAGCTCGTGCGTCCTGACGGGTCGCTCGACCGGGCCGCGCTGGCCGCGATCGCCTTCCCCGACCCCACCGCCCTCGCCGCCCTCGACGCGATCACCGGGCCGGCCATCGCCGAGCGCGTCGAGCAGCTGCGAGCCGCCGTCCCGCCCGGCAGCGTCACCGTCTACGACATGCCGCTGCTCGTCGAGCGGCGCCTCTGGCCGCGCGAGCACCTCACCGTCGTCGTGGACGCCGCGCCGGACATCCGGCTACGGCGCCTGGTGTCCGCACGCGGCCTCACCGAGGATGACGCCCGCCACCGGATGGCGGTCCAGGCCACCGACGCCCAACGGCGTGCCGCGGCCGACCTCTGGGTCGACAACGGCGGCGAGCCGGCCGACACCGAGGAGCAGGTGCGCCGCATCTGGCACCACCGGCTGGTGCCCTACAACGACAACCTCCGCATCCGCACCGGTGCCCGCCAGTCGGAGCAGGCTGCCCTCGTTGCCCCCGACCCGGCCTGGGCGCCCCAGGCGGCCCGGCTCGTCGCGCGACTCCAGGACGCCCTGGGCGCCAGGGCGGCGGCGGTCGAGCACGTCGGCTCGACGAGCGTCCCCGGCCTGCCCGCGCGAGACGTCGTCGACCTCCAGGTCGCCGTGCGCCGCATCGAGGACGCCGACGACCCGCAGATCGTGGCCCGCCTGGAAGGCCGCGGCTTCGTCCGCGTCGACGGCACCGACGACGCGCTGCACCCGCCGGACGCTGACCCGGCGGCCTGGGCTGCGCGGCTGCACGCCTCGGCCGACCCGGGCCGAGCAGCGACCGTCCAGATCCGTGAGAGTGGTTCTCCCGGTTGGCGATTCGCGCTGCTCGTCCGCGACTGGCTCCGCGCCAACCCCAACGAGGCCGCAGCCTACGCCGCCGAGAAGCGACGCCTGCTGAGGGTCACGACGTCGACCACGGGGTATGCCGTCGCGAAGCGGCAATGGTTCGCTGCGGCATACCCGAGGGTGCTGGGATGGGAAGCGCAAGAGGGTCGTCGGCCTGCGTAGATCTCACGTGACGACACATGTGATCGGCGACATATTTCGGGACCTCTGGTCCTTGTTTGGACGAAATGTCCGTATTGTCGTATACGGCGAGTCACGGAATGGTATACATTCTTCCTCGAGACGTTGTGGCGGTGGGGATACCAGCCACGCGTGAGCGGCAAGAGCGCCGCACTATCTGAGCCATCGGCTCGAACGGCAATGGGGCCAACGTTACGTCGGCCCGGGCAGTCAGCCCGCCGACTTTCCGCACTGACTAACTGCCTTGGGGGCACCATGTCATCTCGCGATCCACTGGATCCTGCATTCCACGAACCGGGCGAAGGCGGCCAGCTCACCGCTGCCCGCCGAGCCCGGACCTTCAACCCGCACTCGCCGGTGATGATCCTGCTCACCGTCATCGCGACGCTGGGCGTGCTTTTCTACGCGAAGTTCCTGCTCGACCCCGGCAACCGGGGAGACGCCCTCCCCTTCACGATGGTGATCGTCGCCGAGAGCGTCCTCATCTTCCAGGCCCTCCTGGCGATGTGGACCATCCTCTCCGGCGCCGGCAGCCCGCGCGACTACGCCTACTACAGCGCCCGCTCAACGCTCCTGGACCGCAGCTGGGGCATGAGGCACGGAGCCGTCGACTCCCCGGAGCTGTGGCCGGTCCGCCTCGACGGTGAGCAGGTGAACGTCGACGTCTTCATCACCACCTACGGTGAGGAGGTCGCGACGATCCGGCGCACCGCCTCGGCCGCGATGGCCATGAAGGGCCAGCACCGCACCTGGATCCTCGACGACGGTCACTCCGACGAGGTCCGCGACCTCGCCGCCGACCTTGGGGTCAACTACGTGCGCCGTCTCTCCAACCACGGCGCCAAGGCCGGCAACATCAACCATGCGTTGACGATCGCCAAGGGCGACTTCTTCGCCATCTTCGACGCGGACTTCGTGCCGAAGCCCGACTTCCTCCTCGAGACGATGCCGTTCTTCGTCGGCCCGGACGTCGCTTTCGTCCAGACCCCGCAGAGCTACGGCAACCTCCACACGCTCATCGCCCGCGGCGCCGGCTACATGCAGACGGTCTTCTACCGCTTCATCCAGCCCGGCCGCAACCACTTCAACGCCGCGTTCTGCGTCGGCACCAACGTCGTCTTCCGCCGTCGGGCCATCGACGACATCGGCGGCATGTACACCGACTCCAAGTCCGAGGACGTGTGGACCTCGCTCATGCTCCACGAGCGTGGCTGGAGGAGCATCTACATCCCCGACGTGCTCGCCGTCGGTGACGCCCCAGAGACCATCGAGGGCTTCACCAAGCAGCAGCAGCGTTGGGCCACAGGCGGTTTCGAGATCCTCTTCACGCACAACCCGTTCAGCCGGAAACGTCGGCTCACCATCGACCAGCGGATCATGTACTTCGTTACGGCGACGCACTACCTCGGCGGCATCGCGCCCGGGCTGCTGCTCCTCGTGCCCCCGATGGAGATCTTCTTCGACCTGCGCCCGGTCAACCTCGGCCTCGGGCTCGGCACCTGGATGCTGTTCTACGCCGGCTTCTACGTCATGCAGATCGTGCTGGCCTTCTTCACCCTCGGCTCGTTCCGCTGGGAGGTCCTGCTCCTCTCCACGGTCTCGTTCCCGATCTACGCCAGGGCCCTGTTCAACGTCCTCGTCGGACACGAGCAGAAGTGGCACGTGACCGGTGGGACACACACTGCCGCCTCGCCGTTCAACTTCATGATCCCGCAGGTGCTGGCGTTCACCTTCCTCCTGCCGACCTCGGTGGTCGCCGTGTGGCGAGACATCGGCCACAGCGCCCTGACGCTCGCGACCGTGTGGAACGTCCTCAACACGATCATCCTCGGCGTCTTCGTCGGCGCCGGCTTCCACGAGCTGGCCAGGCGTCGTCGTCCGCGGCCCGTGCCCACCAGCACGGACGAGACCGTCGAGACACCTGAACCCGTCACCGTCGTCGCCCGCCCGCTCGACCTCGAGCCCGCCCACTCGTCAGCTTCAACCCGATCAGGAGTCCTCTCATGACCTGGACCAACCGGCTTCGTCTCTTCGGAGGCATGTTCGTCGTGCTTGTCCTCGTGGCCGTCCTCACGCTCGTCTTCAACCAGCGCCAGGCCCAGGCGCTCAGCGTCAACGGGCAGGTCGTGGCAGACCAGTACTCCGTGGGCGCCGTCTACGGTGGCGTCGTCCTGCACCAGGACGCCCACCAGGGCGACACCGTGAAGAAGGGCGACAAGCTCTTCACCGTGGTGAGCACGACGCTCCAGCAGGACGTCTCGAACGGCCTGGACCCGGCCTCGACCGAGGCCTTCGACGTCGACAAGAAGACCTCGGAGGTCACCTACAAGGCGCTCGCCGACGGCCTCCTCGCCGACGTCGCGGTCAAGGAGGGCGGCTTCGTCCAGAACGGCGCCGACCTCGCGACCATCACCGCGGTGAACACGCAGTATGCCGTGGCGGACTTCGTCCTCTCCCCGCGCGACTACGAGCGGATCCAGAAGGGCGGCTCGGTGAGCCTCCTCCTCCCGGACAACGAGTCCGTCCTGGGAACCGTCTCCGCGGTCTCGGTGAAGGCTGAGGCCGGCAAGGCGCTGACCAAGGTCACCGTCCAGAGCAAGGACCTGCGCGCGCCCGGCCTGGCCGAGCTGACCCACCCCGGTACGCCGGTCTCGGCCACGCTGCACCTGCGTGACGACGGCCCGCTGGCCGGCCCGACCGACGCCCTGACGGCGTTCCTCCTACAGATCGGCCTCAAGTGACGACGGCCAGCCGTGTCATCCTCCGTCCCTCGTCCGCCAACCGGTCCGGGCGCCGCCCGCTGGCCCTCGTCGCGGCGCTGATGACCGCGACGCTCGCTCTCACCGCCTGTCAGGGCGGCGGGAGCGGGGACTCGGCGGGACGGGCCGGCGTCCCCCGGCCCGCGCCCGCGGTCCTCGACGCCAAGGCACTGACCACCCAGGTGGCGGCCCTGCCGCAGAAGAGTGTCAAGGCCGTCGAGACGTCACGCCTCGCCGAGGGTCTGGTGCCGCCGACGAACCGCTGGTTCTCCAGCCTCGCACTGGGCCCGGCGCCGCTGGCGGTCTTCCCGCTGCCCCTGAGCTTCTCCGAGACGGCGACAGGCTTCGGCTTCGGCGTCCCGAACGTCAAGAGCTCGGAGAAGGGCATCATGGGCGGCTACGTCGGGCACGTCCCGGTCACCGTTCCGGGTCTGAGGTCCACCGTGGTCAGCGGCTACGACGACCTCACCGTCACGCTCGAGCAGCGTGCCGACGGGGGAGCGGCGCTCGGTCACACGACGCTGTCCCAGGGGTCACCCTTCGTGACGTTCTCGGCCGCCGACGCGATCGTGCTGACCCAGCCGGTCGTGTTCACGGGGAGCACCCCCGTGGCGAAGGTCGACGGACGCACCTACGGCCTGGTCCTCTCCAAGGCCAAGCTCGACGGCACGAAGATCTCCGTCGAGAAGGGCGGGTCCGTGACCTGGTTCGCGGTTCCCGACGGCGGCTCCGCCGACGTCATGGCCCGCAGCGTGGCTCCCGTCACCGGCGGCGAGCTCGCCTACTCGGTCGGCTCCGCGACGGCCTCGACGAGCCTGACCTACCTCACCCCGGGCGACGCTCCGACGGTGTTCGCGGCCATGCCTCACCAGAAGTCCGGCCTCGACCCCTCGGCGACGTGCGACCTGGGAACCTTCCCCAGCGTCTACGGCACCATGTCGGTCTGCCGCGGCCGGACCCTGACGTGGACGGCACCCACCCACCCGGTGGTGACGTCGCTCGACCTGTCGAAGATCACGCCCGACGAGAAGCAGGCCCTCACCGCCCAGGTGCGCGCCGACGTCGCCGACGCCAAGCCCTTCCCGGCCGACACCTACTTCGGGGGCAAGGCGCTCTACCGCGTCACCCAGATCATGGAGGTTGCCGAGCAGCTCGGACTCACCACGGAGGCGGCTTCGCTGCGCAAGACCCTGACGACCGAGCTCGAGAAGTGGACGGAGCCCGGCGGTTGCACGACCCGCGAGGCGTTCTGCTTCGTCTACGACCCGAAGACCAAGGGCATCGTGGGGATGACGCCGTCGTTCGGCTCCGACGAGTTCAACGACCACCACTTCCACTACGGGTACTTCCTCTACACCGCGGGCGTGCTCGCGGCGAAGGACCCGGCGCTTGCCAAGCGGCTCCAGCCGGTCATGGACCTCCTCGCCGCCGACATCGCGAGCAGCGGTGCCAAGGGGACCTTCCCCGACCGGCGCGTCTTCGACGCCTACGCGTCGCACTCCTGGGCCAGCGGCACGTCGCCGTTCGGCGACGGCAACAACCAGGAGTCGACGTCGGAGGCGGTCACCGCCTGGACCGGCCTGACCCTCTGGGCCCGGGCCACGGCCAACAAGGCGCTCGAGGCGCAGGCGACGTGGATGCTCTCAGGGGAGCAGTCGACGGCGCTCGTCTACGGGCTGGGCTTCGACCGCAAGGACCCGGTGTACGCGGGCTTCGGGCATCAGGTCATCTCGCTCAGCTGGGGCGGCAAGCGCGACTACGCCACGTGGTTCTCGCCGGCTCCGGCGGCGCTGCTCGCGATCCTCGTGCTGCCCGCCAGCCCCAGCAGCGCGGCATACCTCGGCACCGACCCTGCGCGGGTCAGGGCGAACGTCGCGGAGGCGACCGCCAGCGGTGGTTACGGGCAGAAGTTCGGCGACTACCTGCTCATGTATGCCGCGCTGGCCGGCGAGCCGGACCGCGCCGCGGCGCTGGCGCAGGCCCAGAAGCTGGACCCGCAGTGGATCGATGACGGGAACAGCAAGACGTACCTCCTCGCGTGGCTCATGGCCGTGCGGGGTGCGGCGTGACCGCCACGGTCGGGTAGTCCCCACCCTGACCGCTCGGGTCGGGGTGCCCCCAACCCGACCCGCGGTGGAGCGCCGAGCCGACGGCCGGGGGACCTCGTCCCCTGGTCGTCGGCATCTCCACATGCAAGGCTGGGACTTCTCGAGTGGAGGAGCGACCGTGGGGCGAGCTCAGCGCACGCTGGCCGTCGAGCGGGCTGCCCCGAACGACCTCATGACCCTCGCCAGCGACCGGGGGCCGGTCCCGATGAACATCGCGGCCGTTCTCGTGCTCGGGTCTGAAGGAGAGGGCGACCTCGACCTGGAGACGCTGACCGCGCTGCTCGCGGCCCGGATCCCCGGCGTGCCACGCCTGCGACAGCGCCTCGTCCAGACCCCCTTCGGGTGCGGCCGTCCGGTGTGGGTGGACGACCCCGGCTTCGACATCACCAGACACGTCAGCACGACGAGACTCCCCGACCCCGGCGACTGGTCTGCGCTGCTCGAGGTCGCTGCCGAGGCCGTCTCCGAGCGGCTCGACCCGGCCCGTCCGTTGTGGCGCGGGCGGCTGGTCACCGGCCTGGCGGGTGGCGGCCCCGCCCTGGTGCTCGTCCTGCACCACGTGCTCGCCGACGGCATCGGCGGGCTGGCCGTGCTGGCGGCCCTCAGCGACGGCCCGGGCCCGGGTCCTGTCGCCGGTCGTGGTGCGGCCCGGCCCTTCCCTCTGCCCGCGCCCGGGCCGTCGGCACTGTTCCGGGAAGCCTGGGCGAGCCGCCTGCGGGCGGTCACCCGTGCCACGCGGGGGGTGCGCCGGGCAGTCCGCGGGCTCGGCGAGCTCGGGCTCGCCGCGGGGCTGCCGCGCGCGGCGCCCAAGACCTCGCTCAACCGGCCGACCGGGCCGAAGCGGCGCCTCGCGACGGTGCGGGTCCCGCTCGCCGACGTCGTGGACGCGGCTCACCGGCACGGCTGCACCGTGAACGACGTCGTCCTCGTCGCCGTGACCGGCGCCCTCGCGGCGCTGCTGGCCGGCCGTGGCGAGCCGGTCACCGAGCTCGTCGTGTCGGTGCCGATCTCGTCCCGCACGGCGGCCGAACCGGGTCAGCTGGGCAACGCGACGGGAGTGCTGCCGCTGCGGGTGCCGACGGTGGGCGACGACGCGGAGCGGGTCGCGGCCGTCTGCGCGCTGACCCGGACCCACCGGAACGGCTCGTCCGCGGGAGGGCGCGGCCAGTCGGCCGGTCCGTTGGGCGTGCTCTTCCGCGGGCTGGCTGGCGTGGGTCTGTTCCAGGTCTTCATCGACCACCAACGGCTCGTCAACACCTTCGTCAGCAACGTGCGCGGGCCGGCGCGAGCCGTCCGCCTCGGCGGCCACCTCATCGCGTCGGTGGTCCCCGTCGCCCTCGTGCCCGGCAACGTCGGCGTCGCCTTCGGCATCCTGTCCTACGCGGGTCGGCTCGGGGTCACCCTCGTCGCCGACCCCGACGTCGTGCCCGACCTTGACGAGCTCACCGCTCTCCTCGCAGCGCGGCTCGGCGCCCTCGTCTGACGGGGTGCCCTGATCCTTCGACGGAAGTTCGCGCATCACGGAACCAACGGGTGGGCGGAGGTCGACAGTAGAGGTGTGAGACCGGACTCAGCCTCGGACGACCAGGCGCTCCTCGAAGCGCTCACCGGCGGCGATCTCGGCGCGATGAGGCTCCTCTACGACCGGCACGCCCCGTGGCTGTCGGTCCGGCTGGCGCGGCGCTGCAACGACCGCGAGGTCGTCGCGGACGTCCTCCAGGACACCTTCGTCGCCGTCTGGCGCAGCGCGGACCGCTACCGGGGCGACGGGGACGTGGCGGCCTGGCTGTGGGGCATCGCGATCCGCCGGCTCGTGAGCCGACTGCGGGCGCGCCGCGACGTGCTCGTCCTGCAGGACATACCGGAGCCGCAGGAGTACCACCCGACCGTGGAGGACGAGCTGCTCCAGCGCGTCGAGTACGGCGACGTGGGGCGCGCGATCGCCGCGCTCTCACCCGAGATGCGCGCGGTGATCCAGGCCACCGTCCTCGACGGACTGACCACACGCGAAGCGGCGCGTCTGTTGGAGATCCCCGAGAACACCGTCAAGACCCGGGCCCACCGGGCCAAGGCGCGGCTGCGGGCCAGCCTCGCGGAAGGAGGTCCGCCATGAGTGCGTACCACGTTGCGCCACTTGACCTTCGCGGTTGGGTGGAGGGCCACGCGGAGGCGGTCGCGGCCATGTCCGTCGAGCAGCACCTGGTCAGGTGCGAGCAATGCCGGGCCTCGGTGGCCACGCTCATCGCCTCCGGTCCTGCCGCGGGACCGGACCTCGACGCGGTGTGGATGGCGGTCCGCGACGAGGTCGAGCTCCCACCGCGCTCATGGCTCGAGGGAGTCCTCACCCGGCTCGGCCTCCCACCCGCCGACGCCATCCTCGTCAGTGCCGCGCCGGCTCTGCGCGGGTCCTGGCTCTGTGCCGTCGCGCTGGCCCTCCTCTTTGCGGTCGGCGGCGCGATGTCCATCAGGCAGGGAGGGATGACCCTCTTCCTGACCTTCGCCCCGCTGGCGCCCGTCCTCGGTGTGGCGCTCGCCTTCGGCCCGGAAGCGAGCCCCGCCCTGGAGCAGGAGAGCGCGGCGCCCTACCCCCTGGTCCGGCTCGTCCTGCTCCGGACCTGCACCGTGCTCCTCACCGCCCTCCCCGTCGTGCTGCTCGGCCAGGCCGTCCTCCCGGAGCGGGTGTCGTTGCTCTGGTTGCTTCCCGCTGCCGGGTTCACCGCAGCCGTGCTCGCGCTCTCCACGTGGTTCGGCCCGTGGCGACCGGCGTTGACCATCACCCTGGTCTGGGTCGCCTGCACCAGCACCGCCGCACTCCGCTGGCACGACGTCGAGGTGCTGCTCGCCGGTCGCTACCTCGTCCTCTACGTCCTCATGCTCGTGCTCGGTCCTGTCGTCCTCGTCCTGCGCGCCAGGCGGTTCGGCACCGTCGGAAGGATCTCGTGATGAACCGAACCTCTGTCGCCCTCTCCGGGGTGACGAAGCGCTACCGCGGGACTGCGGCCCTCGACGACGTCGACCTGGCCCTCGTTCCCGGCATCACCGGACTGCTCGGGCCGAACGGCGCCGGCAAGACGACGATGCTGCGCATCATGGCCACGGTCCTGCGACCGGATGCGGGAACGGTCCGGCTGCTCGGGCGCGACCCGCAGGACCCGGAGCCACGCACCGAAGTGCGTCGGCGGCTCGGGTACCAGCCGCAGGAGCTCGGCTTCCCGCGCGGCTTCTCCGCCTTCGCCTTCGTCAACTACATGGCGGTCCTCAAGGAGTGGACCGACCGCTCCTCGCGGGCCACAGAGGTGCGGAGGGTTCTGGACCTCGTCGGGCTCGGGGACGTCGCCACCAAGCGGATCAGTCGCCTGTCCGGCGGCCAGCGTCGCCGGGTCGCCCTGGCACAGGCCCTGCTCGGGACACCGGAGCTGCTCGTCCTCGACGAGCCGACCACCGGGCTCGACCCCGAGCAGCGCGCCTCGCTCCGAGGCGTCCTTGCCGACATCGCGACGTCGTCGACGATGGTGATCTCGACCCACCAGACCGAGGACGTCGCGGCTCTGTGCAGCCGGGTCGTCGTCCTCGACAGCGGGCGCGTCCACTTCGACGGGACCGTGCCGGAGCTCGTGTCGCGCGCGTCCGGACGCGTCTGGATGGCCGACGCTCCGGCACGGACCGCGCTGGCCTCCTGGCGCACGGCCTCGGGACGCCACCGCAATGTCGGCGAGCACGTCCCGACCGGCGTCGAGCTCGTCGAGCCGACCCTCGAGGACGCCTACCTGCTGCTCCGCGGCGGGAGGGCCACCGAGGCCGTCGCCGATGCGACCGGTGCGGAGGTGGCGTCATGACCGCCAACCCGGCAGCCACCGACACCGTCCCCCGCGCGTCCACGACCCGTCGCGGCACGCCGGCCGCACTCTGGCCTCTAGCCCGACTTGAGATCTCCCGCCTGGGCCGCCACCCACTCCTCTGGGCAGGCACGGCCCTGTGCGCCTTCTTCACCGCCATGGCCATCTCCGAGCTGAAGCACGGCCCGACCGGAGACATCCTCGGGGCGCCCGTCGTCTCCCTCTGCGTCGGCGTCTTCTCCATGATCGCCGCCCACCACCTCGCGCGGTCGTTCCACCGAACCGAGGAGCTCGTCGCGAGCGCTCCCACCGGCGCGACCACACGCGGGGGCGCCCTCTGCGTCGCAGCCGTGGTCCCCGCCGTCGTGGCGTCGACCTGGCTGATCTTCTACTACTCAGCCGACACGCGGGTGTGGACGGTGCCCGAGTACCTCTACGGCACCTTCTCCCGCGCGGACGTCGCCGCGATCCTCATCGGCAACACAGCGGTCGCGGCGGCCGGCGGCACGCTGGTCGGCATCGCCGCCGGACGCTGGTGGCGCTTCCGGGGCGCCTCGGCGGCACTGGTCGTCGCCATGGTGGCCTGGACCATCGGAATCATCGGGGTCTTCAGCAACGCCGAGACGGTTCCCGCCGGATGGGAGCGGTGGGTGAGGCTGTTCACCCCCGTCAACTACTTCACCAACGCCGCCACCGAAGGCGGGGCCTCCGACAGCATGACCGGTTCACCCGCGTGGTACCTCGGGTGGCTCGTCACGCTGTGCGCCCTGGCAGCCATCGCAGCGCTGTTGAAGGGATCCGAGGGGGCCGCCAGAGGCCGGCTGGTCCGCCTGGGGGCCGTCGCGCTCGTCGTCTCCGCTGTGACGTACGGGCTCGCCGCCGCGGGTGGGAACAGCCAGGTCGTCAGGACCTACCCGGATGGCCACAGCGTCGTCCTCAGGCGATGAGCGCCGCAGCCAGCCGCTCGGCCGCGGCCCTGGGGATCCCGTGGCGCCCGGTCGTGGCCCTGACCGGTGTCGCCACCGTCCTTCTCGTGGCGGCTGCGCTCTGGCCCGCCTCGGCCTTCGCCGCCGTGGCGCTCAAGCTGAGCCTGCCACTGCTCGCCGGTGCCACGGCATACCTGCTGGACGAAGGGGCGGCGGAGGCGGCGGCTGCGGCGCCGGTGCACCTCCGCGCCCGTAGCAGCATGCGGCTGGCCGTGGCAGCCGGCCCGCTGCTCGCCGGGACGCTCGCGCTGCTCGCCCTCGGGGCACGGGCCGAGTCGGGCGTCGTCCCGGGGGTCGTCGTGCCGCTCCTTGGCTGCATTCTCATCGCTTGCGGGGCCTCCGCGGTGGCGCGCAGGTCGGTGGCCGAACCGGGAGATGCCGTGGCCGGGGCGATTATCGCGGCGTTCGCCGCCCTGAGCCTGGTCAACCCGCTCGCCCGGTGGGTGGACCTCTTCCCGACCCGCGAGGGCCAGCGCTGGGGTGGCTCCCTCGCCCTCTGGGCTGTCTTCGGCGTGGTCTCCGTCGTCCTGGTCGCCCTCGCGACGCGGGACCCGCTGGACTGACCAGGGTCCGGCTCAGACCGAGTCGAGGAGGTGCGCGCTCGGCACCGGTGAGGGCTGTCGGTGGCGGGGCTTACCGTTGCCCCATGCGTCCGACCACCGACCTCAAGCGCACCGTGGCCCCCTTCGAGGTGGTCTCGGACTTCTCCCCGAGCGGCGACCAGCCGACCGCGATCGCCGAGATCGCGCGGCGGATCACGGCCGGCGAGCAGAACACCGTCCTCCTCGGCGCGACCGGCACCGGCAAGTCCGCGACGACCGCCTGGGTCATCGAGCAGGTCCAGCGGCCGACCCTCGTCATGGCCCCCAACAAGACCCTCGCCGCCCAGCTGGCCAACGAGTTCCGCGAGCTGCTGCCCAACAACGCCGTCGAGTACTTCGTCTCCTACTACGACTACTACCAGCCCGAGGCCTACATCCCGCAGACGGACACCTACATCGAGAAGGACTCCTCGATCAACGACGAGGTGGAGCGGCTGCGCCACAGCGCGACGAACTCGCTGCTCACCCGCCGCGACGTCGTCGTCGTCGCCTCGGTGTCGTGCATCTACGGCCTCGGCACGCCGCAGGAGTACGTCGACCGGATGGTCCGGCTCAAGGTCGGCGACGAGATCGTCCGCGACGACCTGTTGCGCCGGTTCGTCCAGATGCAGTACACCCGCAACGACCTCGCCTTCACCCGCGGCACCTTCCGGGTGCGTGGCGACACCGTCGAGATCATCCCCGTCTACGAGGAGCTCGCCCTGCGGATCGAGTTCTTCGGCGACGAGGTCGAGCGCATCTACACCCTCCACCCGCTGACCGGCGAGGTCGTGCACGAGGAGGAGGAGATGTACATCTTCCCCGCCACGCACTACGTCGCGGGCCCCGAGCGGATGGAGCGCGCCATCCGGGGCATCGAGCTCGAGCTCGCCGACCGGCTCGCCGAGCTCGAGTCGCAGGGCAAGCTGCTCGAGTCGCAGCGGCTGCGGATGCGCACGACCTACGACGTCGAGATGATGCGGCAGGTCGGCTCGTGCAGCGGCATCGAGAACTACTCCCGGCACATCGACGGCCGGGCCCCCGGCTCCGCGCCGAACTGCCTGCTCGACTACTTCCCCGAGGACTTCCTCCTCGTCATCGACGAGTCGCACCAGACGGTGCCCCAGATCGGCGCGATGTACGAGGGCGACATGTCCCGCAAGCGGATGCTCGTCGACCACGGGTTCCGACTGCCCAGCGCGACGGACAACCGGCCGCTGATGTGGGAGGAGTTCCTCGAACGCATCGACCAGACGCTCTACCTCTCGGCGACGCCAGGCGCCTACGAGATGGCCCGCTCGGGATCGCCGGTCGAGCAGATCATCCGGCCGACCGGGCTCATCGACCCCGAGATCGTGCTCAAGCCGACGAAGGGCCAGATCGACGACCTGCTCCACGAGATCAACATCCGGGCGGCGAAGAACGAGCGGGTCCTCGTCACGACGCTGACCAAGAAGATGGCCGAGGACCTCACCGACTACCTCCTCGACAAGGGCGTGCGGGTGCGCTACCTCCACTCCGACATCGACACCCTCCGGCGGGTCGAGCTGCTGCGTGAGCTGCGGCTGGGGGAGTACGACGTCCTCATTGGCATCAACCTCCTCCGCGAGGGTCTGGACCTGCCCGAGGTCTCCCTCGTCAGCATCCTCGACGCCGACAAGGAGGGCTTCCTCCGCTCGGCCCGCAGCCTCATCCAGACCATCGGCCGCGCCGCGCGCAACGTCAGCGGCCAGGTCCACATGTACGCCGACAAGGTCACGCCGTCGATGCAGGAAGCGCTTGACGAGACCTCGCGCCGTCGCGAGAAGCAGGTCGCCTACAACCTCGAGCGCGGCGTCGACCCGCAGCCGCTGCGAAAGCGGATCGCCGACATCACCGACATGCTCAACCGCGAGGACGCCGACACCGAGTCGTTGCTCGGCAGCGGCCGGGCCCAGTCACGGGGCAAGACGGCCAAGGGGGGTGGCGGGCGGGGGGCACTCGCCGCCGATCTCGGGGTCGCCGGGGGCGCGCGGCTCGAGGGAATGGCCGCCTCCGATCTCGCGAACCTCATCCAGGAGCTCACCACGCAGATGCACCAGGCGGCGGCCGAGCTGCACTTCGAGCTGGCGGCGCGGCTGCGCGACGAGCTCGGCGACCTCAAGAAGGAGCTCCGGCAGATGACCCGGGCCACTTCGTGACGGCAGCCGGTATGCCGTCCCGCACGTCGCGGGTACCGGCTCCGGTCCTCGTGCTCCTGGCGGTCGTCTCGGTCCAGTTCGGGGGAGCCCTCGCCGCCACCCTCGTCCCCGTCATCGGAGCCGCCGGCTCGGTGACGCTGCGGCTGCTCATCGGGACGCTGATCCTCCTGGCCGTCGCCCGGCCGAGCCTGCGTGGGCACGACCGCCGGGCGTGGACGACGGTCGTCCTCTTCGGGGTCGCCCTCGGGTGCATGAACTGGTCGTTCTACGCGTCGCTCGGGCGGCTGCCCATCGGCGTCGCGGTGACCATCGAGTTCGTCGGGCCGCTCGCCCTGACCGTCGCCCTGTCCCGCCGGGCGACCGACCTCGGCGCGGTCGGGGCCGCGGCGCTCGGGGTGGTCCTCATCTCGCGGGTCCTCAGCGTGCCGCTGGCCGACCTCGACCTCCTCGGGCTGGGGCTGGCGGCCTTCGCCGGGGCGTGCTGGGCGGCATACATCGTCCTGTCCCAACGCACGGGCGCCGCGTTCTCGCAGCTCGACGGCCTGGCGCTGGCCATGGTCGTGGCGACCCTGGTCGTCACCCCGTTCGGGCTCGCCTCGGCGGGACAGTGGACCGGCGAGGTCCTCCTCGAGGGGCTCGGGATCGCGGTCCTGTCCTCCGTGCTGCCCTACTCGCTCGAGCTGCTCGCCCTGCGGCGGCTCAGCCCCCGCGTCTTCGGGATCCTCCTCAGCCTCGAGCCGGCGGTCGCCGCGCTGGCCGGCCTCGTCGTGCTGCGGCAGCGGCTCGCCGGGTCGCAGCTGCTCGGCATGGCCCTCGTCGTGGGCGCCAGCGCCCTGGTCATGGGCGCCCAGCGGGGCGCGAGTCCCCCCGGGCCGCGGGCGCCCGACCCACCCTGACCCGTGCGCGGTCTGCGGCGGGCGGCCGCAGCGGACAGAGCCGGACGGGTCAGGCGCTGGCGTTGTCGCGGCGCGTCTTGACGAGGCTCGCGACCGTCGTCACCGTGAGGATGAGGACGATCACCCCGAGGGAGACCGAGATGGGGATGTCCCACACCGGCAGCGGCTCGCCCACGTTGAGGAACGGGAGGTTGTTCTCGTGCAGGGCGTGCAGGATGAGCTTGACACCGATGAAGGCCAGGAGCACCGACAGCCCGATGCTGAGGTAGACGAGGCGCTTGAGCAGGCCCCCGATGAGGAAGTAGAGCTGGCGCAGCCCCATGAGCGCGAAGATGTTCGCGGTGAGGACGAGGTAGGGCTCCTTCGTCAGGCCGTAGATGGCCGGGATCGAGTCGAGCGCGAAGAGCAGGTCGGTGGTGCCGAGCGCGAGGATGACGATGAACATCGGGGTGATGAGCCGCTTGCCGTCCAGCTGCGTCGTCAGCCGCGCCCCGTCGAACTCCGTGGTCGCGGGAAGGCGCCGCTCGGCCCACCGCAGCACCCGGTTCTCCTTGAACTCGTCGTCGTCGGTCTCGCCCTCGGTGGCGAGCTTGACCGCCGTGTAGATGAGGAAGGCGCCGAAGAGGTAGAAGACCCACGCGTACTCGTTGATGACCGCGGCACCGAGGGCGATGAACACGCCGCGCAGGATGATGGCGATGACGATGCCGATGAGCAGCGCCGACTGCTGGAGACGTTCCGGGACCCGGAACTTGGCCATGATGAGGATGAAGACGAAGAGGTTGTCGACGGAGAGCGAGTACTCCGTGAGCCAGCCCGCGTAGAACTCGCCGGCGTACTGGGCCCCCGACGACCGCCAGACTCCGAGCCCGAAGACCACGGCGAGGCCGACGTAGACCGCCAGCGCGATGACGCACTCCCGTGTGCTCGGGATGTGGGGTCGACGACCGAGGACGGCGATGTCGACGATGAGGAAGACGGTGAGGATCCCGAGGGTGAGCCACCAGGTCAGCGGGGAGACGTCCACGGTTTTGGGCCTTCCGGTCTCGATGCAGCGACCGGAGGTCTCTCCCGCCCTGGGGCGGACCGGCTCCCCGGGCGACTCGGCTCTGGGCCGGAGCGCCGTGATGACGAGGCAACCGCGTGTCGGGGATACTCCCCTCCGAAGTGAGCGCCCAGCATCCCACACCCGCGCGTCCGGCGAGAAACCCGCAGGGGCGCGTCGCGGGCTAGGACGTGATCCGGCCCGTTCCGCTCAGGGTGTCGCGGCGCGCCAGGCTGAGCGGCTCCTCCACGATGCCCTGACCGGTCTCCGGTGCGTGGATCATGTGGCCGGCCACGGTGACGATGCCGACGTGGTGGGCCGGCTGGCCCGGGTGGGCGAAGAAGTAGAGGTCACCGGGCCGCACCTCACCGAGCGGGACCGGCATACACGCGTCCTGCTGGTCGTCGCCGTCCCGGGGCACCACCCTGCCGAGCTCTCGATGGATGAGGTGGACGAGTCCCGAGCAGTCGAGCCCCAAGGGCGAGGTGCCGCCCCAGAGGTAGGCCAGACCGAGGTGCTGGCGGGCCAGCGCGAGCGCCGGCTGCTCCCTCTCGGCCGGGGTCAGCGCCCAGGACTCGTCCTCGGGAAGGTCCTGCTGGCCGCCCGTGTCGTCGTGGATGAGGTGGGCGCGCCGGACCCACCCCCGGTAGCCGCGCGGGTCCTGCGAGCTGGGCTGCCAGGGGCAGACCACCTCGACCCACTGCCGGTCCTCTGGCTCGTCGACGACGACGACGGGCTCACCGGCGAGGAGCTGGGAATGGACCCTGCCGTGCAGGCCGAGGCGGCCGTCGCCGCTTTCGTCGTCGTCGGGGTGTGCGTCCAGCGCCAGCAGCCAGGCCCGCGCGTCGGGGACGTCAGCGAGAGCCGGCTCGTCGACCGGCCGGGGGGCGTCGGGATGGATCCACAGCGTCGTGACGGGGACGTTGACTCGCATCTGGGCCACGCAGGACATCCTCACACGCTGGGCACTGAGGCCGGGGAGGGCCGGAGCCCTGCGCGATACTGCGGCCATGGAGCTGGCAGACAACCCCGACCTCCTCGCGTCCCTCGAGGAGACCCTCTCCGGGGTGCCGGGGCGTTTCGGCATGGCCCTGACCACGAGCGACGGCGAGCACTGGGCGCACGACGCCGAGCGGGTCGTCCCGTCTGCGAGCACGATCAAGGTGCCCATCCTCCTGGCCGCGCTCGCGCAGGTGGACGTCGGGCGGGTCCGCCTCGACCAGCAGGTCCACCTGCCGCCCGAGCGGGTCGGCGGTTCCGGACCGCTGAGCCTCCTGCCGTCGCTGACCCATCTGCCGCTCGCTGAGGTGCTCACCCTGATGATCGCCCTCAGCGACAACGACGCCACCAACGCCGTCATCGACCTCGTCGGCGCGGCCTCGGTCGGTGAGCTGCTCGCGCTGGTGCCCACCCGGCATACCCGGTTGCAGCGCCGGATGATGGACTTCGCCGCGGCGGCGCGAGGCCTGCAGAACGAGACCTGTGCCGCCGATCTGGTCGACGTGCTCGTCGCGCTCCGCACCGGCCGGCTCCTGCCCGTCGAGCTCACGGCGACCGCCCTCGACATCATGCGGACCCAGCAGTTCACGGAGGGGCTGCCGGCCTACCTCCGCGACGACATCGGCGTCGCCTCCAAGACCGGCGAGATCGAGGGGCTGCGCGCCGACCTGGCCCTCCTCGAGCGGGGCGAGCGCTGGGTGGCGGTCGCCGTGCTGGCCACCGACCTGGCCGCCGACGGAGTGGACCGGGGCACCGCGGTGCTCCCAACGTTCGCCCGGCTCGGTGAGCTGGCCGCACAGCTGCTCTGAGGAGGCCTCAGCGCACGCGCGGGAGTGCCCGCTCCCGGCGCGCCACGCGCAACCGCACCTGGGCGCGCATGTCGTCCCGCTCGAGCACCCGGCGCAGATCGGCCGAGACCCGGTCGGCCGCGGCGGCCACTTGCCCGAGGTCGGCGCCTGGCTCGATTGTGGCGTCGATCGTCGCGAGCACCTGACCGCGGTCGTGCCGGATCGAGCCGCGCGCCGAGCGCACGCCCGGGGTCTGGCCGAACACGTCCGCGGCGAGCCCCCCGACCGGGCCGACCTGGGCTGTGAGCCGCCCCTGCGCGCTCGACCCGGGCAGCTTGACGTGGCTGACCCGACGGCGCGGCACGTGGCCCGCCGCCCAGCGCAGGCCGACGAGGACGAGCACGACGCCGACGGCGCCTGCCGCCCAGGGCCACCACGGTTGGGTGCTGGCCCGGAGCACCGGGCCGGCGCCGAGCTGCAGAGGCCAGCCCGCGATGGAGCCGTTCCACCACACCACGGTGGCGGCGCCGAGTGCCACGAGGAGCAACCCGACGACGAGCGCGATGGCGCGGTCGACGGCGATGACCAGCCTGCTCATCGGGAGCCTCCTGACGTGGCAACGGTGATTCGGGGCAGTGAGTCGAGGGCGCCGAGCCGCTCGCTGACGGCCGCCCGGACCGCCTCCTCGACGCCGGCGTCCCCGGTGGTGGTCACCCGGACCCGAACGCGGGAGCGGGTGGCCGAGGCGCTGGCGGTGCTGACGCCGTCGACCTCGTCGGCAGCGTTCTCGGCGAGGCGGGCCACGTCGTGGGGACGCAGGAAGACGCCAGTGCTCGCTCGCAGGGCCACCGCCGTCCTCGGCCGACGGCGCAGTGCGGCGACGAGGACGAGCAGCCCGAGCAGGAGTAGGGCGACGCCGACGGACAGCGCCCAAGCACCGGCCGTGAGGCCGTCGAACCCCTGGATGAGCCATGTCAGCCATGACGTGCCGGTGAGTGCTCCTGCCGAGACCAGCGCCGTCTGGATCCCGAGGACTCCTATGCCGACCACGGCCAGCGCGAGGAGCAGAGCGACGACGGTGATGACGCCCGGGCCGACGGGCGTCTTGCCCGCGGCCAGCGGTTCGGTCGAGGGCTGCTCCTCGTGCCCAGCACCCTCCGATGCCTCGTCGCGCGTCGTGACGTCCTGGCTCACTGGACCCTCCTCGTGTCGGGCTGGGCGGGCGGCAGCACGGTCGCGACGTTGACGTCGACGACGTCGATGGCCAGCCCAGAGAGCTCGCCGAGGCGGGCGCGCACCGTGTCACGCACCGTGGCGCTCACCGAGGCGAGCGAGTGAGGCCACGCGACGGCGATGTCGAGGCCCACCGTCGCGCGGGAGCCCGCGACCTCGGCGGTGGCCTTCGGGTACTGCCGCCCCACGACCTTGTCGAGCCCTGACCCGGCACGCACGACCCCGCCGACCTCGGTCGCCGCCTTGCAGGCGATCCGCTCGAGGACGCTGTCGGCGATCGTCGTGCGTCCGCGCTCGCCCGGGTCGTCGGCGGCAACCGGAGAGATGCTGGCGGTGTCAGTCACGCTTGCGTCCGAGGAGCGTGCCCAGGTCGAGCTCGCCGTCGTAGTGACCGCCGACGAGGTAGCCAGCCGTCCCGAGAACGAGGGCGATGAGGAAGCCCCCGAAACCGCCGACGGCTGCCGCGATACCGAGCAGGAGCCCCACGAGCAGGCCAATGGTTGAGGTCGTCACGAGATCTCCTTGCGCTGTGGTGCATGAGGGTCGCTGCCTGCGTGTGGCGCGTGTGGCGCGTGTGGGGCGTTTGGGGCGGCCCCTGCCGGTGGGCGGGAACCGGGCGCCGACTCGCCGGCCAGGGGGTCGACGACGTCCTCGACCGTGACGTCCACCGAGGCGTCGACCAGGGGCGCGACGGCCGCGCGGACGGCGTCGGCCGTCGCCAGCACGGGGACGCCCCAGGCGAGGACGACGTGCACCTCGGTCCGGTCCTCGAGGAGCCGGATGCCGGGCACCCGCCGTCCCGGGAGGTAGGTGGCCACCTCCCCGAAGGAGCCCGTGTGCAGGGCGGCCACTCCAGGCACGGCCCGAACGGCGGCCGCCACCGCATCGGCGAGGTCGGCGTGGCCGGCCGCGGCGGGGCCGGGAACGGGACGGAGAGCGCTCACTGGACCCGCGGCGCCTTGTCGTCGTCGTCCTCCTGCGAGGCGTCGTCGGACTCGAGGTAGACGTCCTGGATCGCCACGTTGACCTCGCTCACCTCGAGGCCCGTCATGCGCTCCACCGAGGCGATGACGTTGCGGCGGATGCCGGCCGCGAGGTCCGAGAGGGCGACGCCGTACTCGGCGATCAGCTCGATGTCGACGGCGGCCTGACGCTCGCCGACCTCGACGGAGACACCCTGGCTGTGGTTGGTGCGTCCGCCGGGGATCCGCTCGCGCAGGGCGCCGACGGCGCGGGCGGCGCCGCCTCCGAGGGCATGCACGCCGGACACCTCGCCGGCCGCGATCCCGGCGATCTTGGCCACGACGGTGTCGGCGATGGTGGTGCGGCCCTGGGTCGTGACAAGGGCGCTGTCGCCGTTGTCAGAGGGCTTGGGTGGGGTGGTCACGCTGGTGGGGGAGCTGTCGGGCACGGGGTCTCCTTGGTGGGTGGGTCCTGAGGTGGACTGTGGGTTAGATGCGCGAGCGGCGGGATCGTCACGCCAGACCCGCTGTGACGCCTGTCACAAGGCATACCCCGCGTTGGCACGCGCCACACCCGGGCCGCTGCCCGGACCTGTTCGGACCTGCTCGGCAGTAGGCTCGCGCCGAACGGGAAGGGGCTGGAGTGGCGATGCAGTCCTGGGCGACGCCCTCCCCTCACGACGGGGATGCCGGTGAGGGCGCGGAGGAGCCCACCGACGAGGTACTGGCCCGCCGGGCCGCCCTCGGCGACCGGACGGCGTTCGCCGTCATCGTCCGCCGCCACGGCGCAGGGATGTTCCGGTATGCCGTGCGAATGCTCGACGGGGACTCCCACGCCGCCGAGGACTCGGTCCAGGAAGCCCTCACCGACGCGTGGGTGCACCTGCCCGAGTTCCGTGCGGAGGCGGCCCTGCGCACCTGGCTGTTCCGGCTCACCGCCAACCGGGTGCTCGCGCACCGCAGGCGTCGGCGACCCGTCGCGGCCGACGACCGGCTCCTCGAGGTGCTTCCGCACCCGGAGCACCGTGGGCCCGCGGCGGTGGCGGAGCACGCCGAGCTGCGGCAGGCTCTTGACCGGGCGCTCGCCGAGCTGCCCTGGAGGCAGCGGGCATCATGGTTGCTCCGGGAGCTGGAAGGACTGGGCTACGCCGACATCGCCGAGATCCTGCACACGACCCCCACCGTGGTTCGTGGCCAGCTCCACCGCGCCCGAAGCACCCTCGCCGTCCGGATGGAGCAGTGGCGATGACGCAACCTGAACGTGCCGGCAGCCCGGGCGGCCCTTCATCGGCAGGCGACAAGACGGCGTTGCTGGCGGCGACGGCGTCGCTGCGGGCGCATGTCGACGACCGCTGGGTCGAGGTCGCCGACCGGGTCCTCAGCCGGGCGCTCACGGCCACCCGGGGCTCGCTGCCGGTGCTCGCCCAGGCGCCGGGCGGGCCGGTGCAGGTCAGCGAGCAGGTCCTCGTCGCCTACGTCCGGGCGGCGATCGCCGACGTGGAGCACGTCGCGCCGTCCGGCATCCACGTCCTCACCGACGACGGGCACCGGTGCGTCGGTGTCGTCATCGAGGTCACCGTCCAGTATGGGCAGCCGGTGATCCCGGTCGCCGACCGGATCCGCGACCTCACCGAGGCCGTCCTCGCGCGGGTGCTCGGCCCGGTCGCCCCGCCCGTCACCGTCACGGCGATGCACGTGCACGTGGCGGACGTCTCGACCACCGACCCGAGGACCGGCCGGCCGCCGAGATCGCAGCCGCCGCCCCGGTAGCCGCCGCAGTCACCAGCCGCGGGCGCGCCACTCCCCGAGATGCGGCCGCTCGGCTCCCAGGGTCGTGTCGCCCCCGTGGCCGGGGTAGACCCACGTGTCGTCGTCGTAGACGTCGAAGACCCGCTCGGTGACGTCGCGGATCAGCGAGTCGAAGCTCTGGCCGATGTTCTTCGTGTTGCCGACACCCCCGGGGAAGAGGCTGTCGCCGGTGAAGAGGTGCACGGGCCCGCCTCGCTCGCGGAAGGCCAGCGCCACCGACCCCGGCGTGTGCCCGCGCAGGTGGACGACGTCCAGGGTGACCTCGCCGAACCGGACCGAGTCGCCGTGGCGCAGCCGCACGTCGACCGGCACCGGCAGCGCGTCGGCGTCGTCCACCCCGGCCGCGGTCCGGGCGCCCGTGGCGGCCACGACGTCGGCGAGCGCGCGGGTGTGGTCCCAGTGCTGGTGCGTCGTGACGACCTCGTCGAGACCCCCGCCGCCCTCCGCGACGAGGGCCAGCAGCCGTGGTGCGTCGTCCGCCGCATCGACGAGGAGCTGCGCCCCGGTGCCCGCGCACGTGAGCAGGTAGGCGTTGTTGTCCTGCTCCGAGACGCTGCACTTGCGGATGGTGAGGTCGGCCAGCTCGCGGACCGCGCTCGGGCCGCCGGAGGTGACGTCACCGGCATACGGGTATGCCGGCACGTCAGTTCCCTGCCGGAAGCGCCGGGAGGTCACCCTCGACGCCGTCGGTGAGGCCGCGCGCCAGCCAGGCGAGGACCGCCGCCCGGGAGCCCGAGACCGTCGGCTGCCCGTCGCCGATGCTCCACGCGTCACCCGCGTCGGTGCGGACCGTCATCGACGGCGTCTCGGCGTTGTTGCGCAGCCGGCGCACCGAGTCCTCGAGGAAGGCCAGCAGGACCGGGCCCTCGACGTCCGCGAACCCGAACCCGGCGCCGAGGTCGACGTGGTGGAAGACCACCTCGCGCAGCCGCATGAAGGGCAGGTAGCCCGCCTTGATCATCGTCCCGCCCCGGGCCTCGACCTGGACGTCGGCGTGCTCGACGCGCAGGGTCTCGACCGCGGCGCGCCAGCGTCCGGCGCTCGCCTCGAGGTCGTCCAGCTGAGCGGCGAGGGGCCGGCCCGAGCCCGCCTCGATGTCCGCGTCGCGGGCGTCCTGGCTCGCGTACATGGGAATGGTCTTCCCGGTCGTCGCGGAGGTGACGAGGTTGACAAGGGCGTCGGCGTTGCGGGCGACGTGGGTCAGCACGTGGCCCCGTGACCATCCGACGCACAGGCTCGGGTCGCTCACGCTGGCGGGGTCGAGGGCCTGGGCGGTCTCGAGGAGGCGACTGGTGTGGGCCTCGACCGTGGCCCGGTCCGCGGCGATGTCTCGGTTGGGGGTGCTCATGCCTTGACCGTAGCGACCCCGGCGAGCGCGTGGGCGGCTCCCAGGAGGGCGAGGTGCGAGAAGGCCTGCGGGTAGTTGCCGACCATCCGGCCGCGCACCGGGTCGTACTCCTCGGAGAGCAGGCCGACGTCGTTGCCCAGCGCAATGAGCCGGTCCATGAGGTCCCTCGCCCGGTCGACCATGCCGGCGAGGGCGTAGGCCTGGACGAGCCAGAAGGAGCAGGCCAGGAAGGGATGCTCCTCGCCGGACAGGCCGTCGACCCCGGTCTGGGTCAGGTAGCGCCGCAGGAAGCCCTCGTGCATGAGGTCCTCCTCCACTGCGGCGATGGTCCCCAGCACCCGCGGGTCGTCGGGAGGCAGGAAGCCGCAGATGGGGATGAGGAGCAACGACGCGTCCACGTCGGTGGTGTCGTAGTGCTGCGTGAAGGTGTTGCGCTTCGCGTCGAAACCGCGGGTGAGGATCTCCTCGCGCACCTCGTCGCGCAGGGCGCGCCACCGTTCGAGCGGGCCTCGCAGGCCGTGGTCCTCGATGCCCGAGACGGCCCGGTCGAAGGCCGCCCACACCATGACCCGGGAATGGGTGAAGTGGCGCAGCGGCCCCCGGATCTCCCACAGCCCGTTGTCCGGCTCGTCCCAGCGCTTGGCCAGCTCCTCGACCAGCGCCCGCTGGATCTTCCAGGAGCGGTCCGACTCCTCGAGGCCGTGGGCGCGGCCCTCGGCGAGGGCCATCATGACCTCGCCGAGGACGTCCGTCTGGCGCTGGTCGACGGCGCCGTTGCCGATCCGCACCGGCCGCGAGCCCGCGTATCCGGGGAGGTGGCCGAGCGTGCGTTCCGGCAGCTCGCGGCCACCGTCCACGGCATACATGATCTGCAGGTCCTCGGGGTCGCCGGCAACGGCCCGGATCAGCCAGCGCCGCCACAGGGCCGTCTCCTCGACGTACCCCGACCCGAGCAGCGCCTCGAGGGTCAGCGACGCGTCGCGCAGCCAGCAGAAGCGGTAGTCCCAGTTGCGCTCGCCCCCGAAGTCCTCGGGCAGGCTCGTCGTCGGAGCCGCGACGATCCCCCCGGTCGTGGAGTGGGTCAGCAGGCGGAGCACGAGGAGCGAGCGAGCGACGGCGGCCCGGTAGGGGCCGTCATAGGGGGAGCGGTCGGCCCACTCCTGCCACTCCTCCTGAGACGTGTCGATCTCGGCCGCGACGTCCAGCGCCGTGGGGACCGGCAGGTGGGAGGGCACCCACGTCGTCGAGAAGGTCAGCCGCTCACCCTCGTGGACGTCGAACTCGTCGCAGTGCCGCCCGTCCTTGCCGCGGGGCAGCCGGTCAGCGCGCATGACGAGCATGTCGGGTCCCGCGACGGCGGTGATGAGGCGGTCGCCAGGGCCGCCCGGGCCGTCCTGCCGGCTGACCCAGGGGGTGATGCGGCCGTAGCCGAAGCGCACCACCCACTCGTGCTCCATGCGCACCGTGCCCCGCACCCCCTCGACGCGGCGGACGATGTCGGCCCGGTCGTCCGCGGTGGGCATGACGTCGACGACCCGGACCACCCCCGTGTCGGTCTCGTGGGTGGTCTCGAGGACGAAGCTGTCGCCGCGGTAGTGCCGGGTCGTGTGCGCCTCGCCCTTCGGGCCGAGGAGCCAGCGGCCGTGCTCGCGGGTGCCGAGGATCGCCGTGAAGCACGACGGCGAGTCGAACCGCGGCAGGCACAGCCAGTCGACCGAGCCCCGGCGGCTGACGAGCGCGCAGGTCCCCATGTCGCCGATGACGGCGTAGTCCTCGATGGGGGTCGAGGGGCTCGCGGGGGAGGGGAAGGGGTCGGCCATGGGAGCAGGGTATGCCGGTCACTCCCGTCCCAGCGGCCCCGTGCGACGCAGACGTAGGCGGCGTCCTTCGGCGGGGTCTGTGGGGAGATCCGCCGCCGATCCGCGGCGGCCCCCGTCGCGATTGGGGCTTGTCGGACCCCGGACCTATGGTTGCGATCGTGACTTCTGCGTCTCCCCGGACCCCTGTCGGACCCGGCCCTTCGGCGGGTCGGGCCCCGGCTCCGCGCCACGACTCCCTCATCGTCCGCGGGGCCCGCGAGCACAACCTCAAGGACATCTCCGTCGAGCTGCCCCGGGACAGCCTCATCTGCTTCACCGGGCTGTCGGGGTCGGGCAAGTCGTCGCTGGCCTTCGACACGATCTTCGCCGAGGGGCAGCGCCGCTACGTCGAGTCGCTGTCCGCCTACGCCCGCCAGTTCCTCGGGCAGATGGACAAGCCCGACGTCGACTTCATCGAGGGCCTCTCGCCGGCGGTCTCGATCGACCAGAAGTCGACGAACCGCAACCCGCGCTCGACCGTCGGGACCATCACCGAGGTCTACGACTACCTGCGCCTCCTCTTCGCCCGGGCCGGGCGGCCCCACTGCCCGGTGTGCGGGGAGCCGATCACCCGCCAGTCCCCGCAGCAGATCGTCGACCGGCTCCTCGAGCTCCCGGAGCGCACCCGCTTCCAGGTGCTCGCGCCCGTCGTCAAGGCTCGCAAGGGGGAGTACGTCGACCTCTTCGGCGAGCTGCAGACCAAGGGCTTCTCCCGGGCGCGCGTCGACGGCGAGGTCGTCTCCCTGACCGACCCGCCGAAGCTCGAGAAGCAGGTCAAGCACACCATCGACGTCGTCGTCGACCGGCTCGTCGCCAAGGGCCGCGACGTGGGTGCCAAGCGACGGCTCACCGACTCGGTGGAGACGGCGCTAGGCCTTGCGGGTGGCGTCGTGGTCGTGGAGTTCGTCGACGCCGACCCGGACGACCCCGACGCGGTCAAGGAGCGACGCTTCTCCGAGCGGATGGCGTGCCCCAACGACCACCCCATCTCCATCGACGAGATCGAGCCACGGTCCTTCTCCTTCAACTCCCCCTTCGGTGCCTGCCCCGAGTGCACCGGTATCGGTACCGAGCTCGAGGTCGACCCCGACCTCGTCATCCCCGACGACGACCTGTCCATCAGCGACGGCGCCATTGCTCCGTGGGCACAGGGCTCCGGGTCGGCCGAGTACTTCCAGCGGGTCGTCAGTGCGCTCGCCGACGATCTCAAGTTCTCGGTGGACGCGCCGTGGTCGTCTCTTCCGGCGCGGGCCAAGGAGGCCCTGCTCCACGGCGAGAACCACCAGGTCCACGTCAAGTACCGCAACCGCTACGGTCGCGACCGCTCCTACTCCACCGGGTTCGAGGGGGTCGTCCCCTTCGTCAAGCGCCGGCACTCCGAGACCGACTCCGACTGGAGCCGGGAGCGCTACGAGGGCTACATGCGTGAGGTGCCGTGTCCGAAGTGCGGCGGCGCCCGGCTCAAGCCCGAGATCCTCGCGGTCCACGTCGGCGGCAGGAACATCTCCGAGATCTGCTCGCTCGCGATCAACGAGTGCGCCGAGTTCCTGGCCCACGTCGACTTCAGCGTCCGGGAGCGGCAGATCGCCGAGCGGGTCATCAAGGAGATCGAGGCCCGGCTCGGCTTCCTCCTCGACGTCGGGCTCGACTACCTCTCGCTCGACCGGCCCGCCGGCACCCTCTCCGGCGGCGAGGCCCAGCGGATCCGTCTCGCGACCCAGATCGGCTCCGGCCTCGTCGGCGTCCTCTACGTCCTCGACGAGCCGAGCATCGGCCTGCACCAGCGCGACAACCACCGGCTCATCGAGACCCTGACCCGGCTTCGCGACCTCGGCAACACGCTCATCATCGTCGAGCACGACGAGGACACCATCGCCATGGCCGACTGGGTCGTCGACATCGGCCCCGGGGCCGGCGAGCACGGCGGCGAGGTCGTCCACAGCGGCACCGTCCAGGGTCTGCTCGACCACCCCGACTCGATCACCGGGCAGTACCTCTCCGGCCGGCGCGAGATCTCCATGCCCGCGGTCCGGCGACCGCAGGACGGGCGCACCGTCACCGTCGTCGGCGCCCGCGAGAACAACCTCGACGGCGTGGACGTGTCCTTCCCGCTCGGCAACCTCGTCGCGGTCACCGGCGTGTCAGGGTCGGGCAAGTCCACCCTCGTCAACGACATCCTCTACAACGTGCTCGCCAACAAGCTCAACGGCGCGCGCCATGTGCCGGGTCGCCACAAGACGGTCACGGGGCTCGACCACCTCGACAAGGTCGTCCACGTCGACCAGGGCCCGATCGGCCGCACGCCGCGGTCCAACCCGGCGACCTACACCGGGGTCTTCGACAACATGCGCAAGCTCTTCGCGGAGACCACCGAGGCCAAGGTCCGCGGCTACCAGCCGGGTCGGTTCTCGTTCAACGTCAAGGGCGGCCGATGCGACAACTGCTCCGGTGACGGCACGATCAAGATCGAGATGAACTTCCTCCCTGACGTCTATGTCCCCTGCGAGGTCTGCCACGGCGCGCGCTACAACCGCGAGACGCTCGAGGTCCACTTCAAGGGCAAGACCATCGCCGACGTCCTCGACATGCCGATCGAGGAGGCGGCCGAGTTCTTCGCCGCGGTCCCGGCGATCTCGCGGCACCTGTCGACGCTCAACGACGTCGGTCTCGGCTACGTGCGGCTGGGGCAGCCGGCCCCGACCCTCTCGGGCGGGGAGGCCCAGCGGGTCAAGCTCTCCACCGAGCTGCAGAAGCGGTCGACGGGCCGCACGATCTACGTCCTCGACGAGCCGACCACCGGGCTGCACTTCGAGGACATCCGCAAGCTCCTCGAGGTGCTCCAGGGACTCGTCGACAAGGGCAACACGGTCATCGTCATCGAGCACAACCTCGACGTCATCAAGAGCGCCGACTGGGTCGTCGACCTCGGGCCCGAGGGCGGCAAGCGCGGCGGCCAGGTCATCGCCGAGGGCACGCCGGAGGAGGTCGCCGAGGTCGCCGACTCGTTCACCGGCCAGTTCCTCGGACCGGTCCTCGAGAAGGGCAGGGCCCGTATGCCGTCCGCCCGCCCCAGCGTCTCCGGTGGCCGGACGGCGGCTGCGGGAGCCAAACAGCACGCCGGCCGGGTCACGGCCTCGGCGCGGCCGGCGTCCAAGTCGCCGGCCGCCGCCGCGCGGACCGGGACGAAGGCCGCCGCCGCGAAGACCGGGGCCGCGACTGCTGCACGGAAGGTGACAACGAAGGCTGCCGCGCCGAAGGCTG
>JBBRZC010000007.1:0-40179 GCA_038237075.1 Actinomycetales bacterium | reverse complement strand
GCGGTAGCGCCACCAGTGGCCGACGACGAAGACGGCGAGGCAGATGTAGGGGAAGATCACCCATAGGGCGGTGTCCATCAGGGGGCTCCTACCGGGATCGTCACGCCGAGCCCTTCGGGCCTGGCAGTGCGGGGGCCGGCGTTCTCGGGTTGCAGCCGGGGGTCCCCGCCGTAGGGCTCCAGGTCGAGGCCGACCTCCTCGGCCGGCGGCCCGTCGGCGATGAGGCGCAGGACCAGCTCCTCGTCCTCGCCCCGCAGCTCGGGCAGCGTCCGGCACAGCGCCAGGACGACGTCGTGCCACGGGGATGCCTTGTCCGCCAGCGCGATCCGGAGCATCTCGAGGCCGGCTCGGTGGTCGTTGACAAGCCGCCACGCGGTCTCGAGGTCGTGCGCCGCGCCGAACTCGAGGACGACGCTGAGGTGGTCGGGCAGCTCGGCGGCGTCGAGCACGACGCCGGCGCGGCGGTAGGCCTGGATGAACTGGACGAGGGCGAGGCCCCGTTTGCGGGTGTCGCCGTGGGCGAAGTAGGTGAGGTAGAGGCAGCACCGGCGGGTGATGTCGAAGGTCTCGACGTACTGCTGCTGCAGCTGCGCGGTGGGGGCCGTCGCCAGGACGGTGAGGAACCGGCATACCGGTTCCTTCACAGGAAGGGGCAGCCCGGCGACGGCCGCCTCGATCACCGGCCCCTGCCCGACGAGCTCGTCGCTCGGGTAGTCGAGCAGGAGCGAGACGGCCTGCCACGCGGTGGCGAGGTCGCGCTCCGGCAGCCGCGGCCGCGGGTGGCGCCGGCGCAGCGGCATCACCGCTCACCGCCATCGCGCGGACCGGACGGACCTGGAGGGTCATCGGCAGCGTCGCCAGGGGATTCGCCGGGGGACCCGCCGGGGAAGAGGCCCTCGGGGGCGCCCTTGCCGTCCCAGTTGAGGAGGTTGACCCGGCCCATCTTCCGGCCGCCGCTGACGAGCTCCTCGGAGGTCTGGCGCAGCTTGAGCATCTGGAAGTTCTCCACGGCGACGGGGGTCAGCTCGCCGGAGCCCTCGCCGAAGGGGCCTGAGCCTCCGGTCATCCCGGGGCCGCCGTCGTAGTCGAGGGAGCACTCGGTGGCGAGCTCCTCGAGGGCGTGGGCCTGCTCGGCGTGGGCCGAGGGGATGACGTAGCGCTCGTCGTACTTGGCGATGGCGAGGAGGCGGAACATCTCGTACATGGTCTCTCCGTCCATGCCGACCGCCTGGGGGATGGACTCGTCGGGGTCGCGGCCGAGGTTGATGTCGCGCATGTAGGAGCGCATGGCCGCGAGCCGCTTGAGGACGGCGTCGACCGGCGCGACGTCGCCCGCCGTGAACAGGTTCGCGAGGTACTCGACGGGGATGCGCAGGGCGTCGATGGCCGCGAAGAGGGTGGGCTGGTCCTCGGCGTCGAAGCCGGTGTCCTTGACGACGTCGACCACGGGTGACAGGGGCGGGATGTACCAGACCATCGGCAGGGTGCGGTACTCCGGGTGCAGCGGCAGGGCGACCCGGTAGCGGTTGATGAGGGCGTGGACGGGGGAGCGCCGGGCGGCTTCCACCCAGTCACCGGGTATGCCGGCCCGCTCGGCCTCGCGCTGGACGAGCGGGTCGTCGGGGTCGAGGAACACCGAGCGCTGGGCCTCGTAGAGGTCGTGGTCGTCCTCGACGGAGGCGGCCTGCAGGACGCGGTCGGCGTCGTAGAGGACGAGGCCGATGTAGCGCAGCCGGCCCACGCACGTCTCCGAGCAGACGGTGGGGATCCCGACCTCCACCCGCGGGTAGCAGAACGTGCACTTCTCGGCCTTGCCGGTCTTGTGGTTGAAGTAGATCTTCTTGTAGGGGCAGCCCGAGACGCACATGCGCCAGCCGCGGCAGGCGTCCTGGTCGACGAGGACGATGCCGTCCTCGGAGCGCTTGTAGATCGCGCCGCTGGGGCAGGACGCGGCGCATGAGGGGTTGAGGCAGTGCTCGCAGATGCGGGGCAGGTAGAACATGAAGGTCTGCTCGAACTCGAGCTTGACCTTGTCGGTGATGCCGCGGAGCATGACGTCGCGCGCCGCGATCTCCTTGCTGCCGCCGAGGTCGTCGTCCCAGTTCGCCGACCACGTGACGTTCATCGGCTTGCCGGTGATGAGGGAGTAGGGGCGGGCCACGGGGAAGACGTCCTGGGCCGGGGCGTTGGTGAGCGTCTCGTAGTCGTAGGTCCACGGCTCGTAGTAGTCCTGGATCGAGGGCAGCTTGGGGTTGGAGAAGATCGTCGCGAGCTTCTTGAACCGGCCGCCCGCCTTGAGCTTCAGGCGGCCGCCTGGGGTGCGGCTCCAGCCGCCCTTCCACACGTCCTGGTCCTCGTAGGTGCGAGGGTAGCCCAGCCCTGGGCGGGTCTCCACGTTGTTGAACCACACGTACTCGGTGCCGGCGCGGTTGGTCCACGCCTGCTTGCACGTCACCGAGCAGGTGTGGCACCCGATGCACTTGTCGAGGTTCATGACCATCGCCATCTGGGCCATGACGCGCATCAGTACTCCACCTCCTGCGAGCGGCGGCGGATCGTGGTGACCTCATCGCGCTGGTTGCCGGTCGGGCCGAGGTAGTTGAACGCGAAGGTCAGCTGCGCGTAGCCGCCGATGAGGTGGCTCGGCTTCATGAGGATCCTCGTGAGGGAGTTGTGGATGCCGCCGCGGCGGCCGTTCTTCTCGGTGCGGGGCACGTCGATGAGCCGGTCCTGCGCGTGGTGCATGTAGATCGTGCCCTCCGGCATCCGGTGGCTGACGATGGCGCGGGCGTTGACCACCCCGTTGCGGTTGACCGCCTCGACCCAGTCGTTGTCCTTGATCCCGACCTTCGCGGCGTCCCGGTCGGAGATCCAGATGCCCTGGCCGCCGCGGGAGAGCGAGAGCATGAAGAGGTTGTCCTGGTACTCGCTGTGGATCGACCACTTGTTGTGCGGCGTGAGGTAGCGCACGCTCACCCCCAGCTCGCTGACCGTCCCGATCGCCGGCTCGCCGAAGATGTCGGTCATGTCGAGCGGCGGCCGGTAGACCGGGAGCCCCTCGCCGAGCTCCTGCATCCAGTCGTGGTCGAGGTAGAAGTGCTGCCGGCCGGTGAGGGTGTGCCACGGCTTGAGCCGTTCGACGTTGATGGTGAAGGGGCTGTAGCGACGCCCGCCCGACTCCGAGCCGGACCACTCGGGGCTGGTGATGACGGGCACCGGCGCCGCCTGGGTGTCGGCGAAGGTGATCTGCTTGCCCTCGTGCTCGGCGGCGAGGTCGTGCATGAGCTGCCCGGTGCGCTTCTCCAGGGTCTTGAACCCCTGGGTGGCCAGGTGGCCGTTGGTGGTCCCGCTCAGCGCCATGATCGTCTCGGCGACGTGGATGTCCTTCTTCAGCGACGGACGCCCGTCGGCGATGCCGCCGCGGATGGCGCCGTTCTTGTGGCGCAGGTAGTCGACCTCGCGGGTGACGTCGTAGGTGACGCCCTTCGTCGTGGCGCCGAGCCCCTCCATGAGCGGGCCGAGCGCGCCCATCTGCTCGAACACGGCGCCGTAGTCACGCTCGACGACGACGAGCTTGGGCATCGTCGAGCCCGGCACCGGCTCGCACTCGCCCTTCTTCCAGTCCCGCACCCGCCCGTGCGGGGTGGCCATCGCGTCGGCGGTGTCGTGCAGCAGCGGCGCGGCGACGACGTCCTTGCGGACCCCGAGGTGCTTGGCTCCCATGGGTGCGAACGCCTGCGCGATGACCTGGAAGATGTCCCAGTCCGTCTTGGTCTGCCACGGCGGGCTGATCGCGGGGTTGAAGGAGTGGATGAAGGGGTGCATGTCGGTGGTGTTGATGTCGTGCTTCTCGTACCACGTCGCAGCCGGGAGGACGACGTCGGACAGGATCGTCGAGGAGGTCATCCGGAAGTCGAGGGTGCAGAGCAGGTCGAGCTTGCCCTCGGGCGCCTCCTCGCGCCAGACGAGGTCGCGCGGCCGGTTCTCGCCGGTGGCCTCGCTCGCCGTGACGGCGCTGTCGGTGCCGAGCAGGTGCCGCAGGAAGTACTCGTTGCCCTTGGCGGAGGAGCCGAAGAGGTTGGCTCGCCACATCGTCAGCACCCGCGGCCAGTTCTCGGGCGCGTCCGGGTCCTCGCACGCGAAGCGCAGGTTGCCGCTCTTGAGCTGCGCGACGACGTAGTCGCCGACCGGCTGACCGGAGGCCTCGGCGTCGTCGGCGAGGTCGAGGGGGTTGCGGTCGAACGTCGGGTACGACGGCATCCACCCGAGGCGGGCCGAGAGGGCCAGCGCGTCGGCGGTGGTCATCCCGTCGAGGAGGCCGGTGCCGGTGCCGCCGGCGAGACGGTCGGTGGTGTAGTGGTCGTACCGGTACTGGTCGGTGTGCAGGTACCAGTACGCGGTCTGGATCATCTGACGCGGCGGGCGGACCCAGTCCAGCGCGAAGGCCATCTGGGCCCAGCCGGTGACGGGACGGGCCTTCTCCTGCCCGACGTAGTGGGCCCAGCCGCCGCCGTTGCGCCCCTGACAGCCGGTGATCGTCGTCAGCAGGAGCATGGCGCGGTAGATCGCGTCGGCGTGGAACCAGTGGTTCGCTCCGGCGCCGACGATGATCATCGACCGGCCGTCGGTGTCGGCGGCGTTCTGGGCGAACTCGCGGGCGATCCGCGCGACGGCCTGGGCCGGCACCGAGGTGATCGGCTCCTGCCACGCCGGGGTGTAGAGCCCGTCGACGTCGTCGTACCCCCTCGGCCACTGGCCGGGCAGCCCCTCACGGGCGACGCCGTACTGCGCGAGCAGTAGGTCGAACACCGTGGTCACGAGCCGCTCCCCGACGCGCCGCACCGGAACGCCACGCTGCAGCACCTGCGTGGTGCTGCCGGGTGTGTCGAAGCGGGGCAGGTCCACGAGCACCGCGTCGTCCCGTGAGCGCAGCAGGCTGAGCTCGGGCACGACGTCGCCGAGGTCGAGGTTCCACCGGCCCTCACCGGCCGCGCCGAAGCGGTCGCCGAGGGAGCCGTTGGGCACGACGATCTCACCGGTGACGCTGTCGACGAGCACCGTCCTGAAGTGCGCGTTCTCACTCTCGGCGTGGGTCCCGCCGAGGTCCGCCGCGGTGATGAACTTGCCGGCCCGGTATGCCGTGCTGCCGTCCTTCGCGGCGTAGGGCTCCAGCGCGAGCAGGTTGGGCAGGTCGGTGTAGGTGCGGGTGTAGTGCTCGAAGTAGTCGACCTGGCGGTCGACGAAGAACTCCTTGAGGACCACGTGGCCCATGGCCATCGCGAGAGCGCCGTCGGTGCCGGGCGCGGCGGCGAGCCACTCGTCGGCGAACTTGACGTTGTCGGCGTAGTCGGGAGAGACGACGACGACCTTCTGGCCCCGGTAGCGGGCCTCGGCTATCCAGTGCGCGTCCGGGGTCCGGGTGACGGGGACGTTGGAGCCCCACATGACCAGGTAGCCCGCGTCCCACCAGTCACCGGACTCGGGGACGTCGGTCTGGTCGCCCCAGATCTGGGGGGAGGCGACGGGCAGGTCGGCGTACCAGTCGTAGAAGGAGAGCATCGACCCGCCGATGAGCGAGGTGAACCGGGCGCCCGAGGCGTGGCTGACCATCGACATCGCCGGGATCGGGGAGAACCCGGCGACCCGGTCCGGCCCCCACGTCTTGATGGTGTGGGCGTGGGCGGCGGCGACCATCTCCGCGGCCTCGGCCCACGACGCCCGCACGAGCCCGCCCTTGCCGCGGGCGGACTTGTAGCGCTTGGCCCGCACCGGGTCGCCGACGACGTCGGCCCAGGCGAGGACCGGGTCGCCGAGGCGCTGCTTGGCCTCCCGGTACATCTCGAGGAGGACGCCGCGCACGTAGGGGTAGCGCACCCGGGTGGGGGAGTAGGTGTACCAGGAGAACGCCGCCCCCCGCGGGCACCCCCGCGGCTCGTACTCGGGCCGGTCTGCCCCGGTGGAGGGGTAGTCGGTCTGCTGCGACTCCCAGGTGATGATCCCGTCCTTGACATAGACCTTCCACGAGCACGAGCCCGTGCAGTTGACGCCGTGGGTCGAGCGCACGACCTTGTCGTGGCTCCAGCGGTCGCGGTAGAAGGCGTCTCCCGAGCGGCCCCCCACGGCATACATGCTGCGGCCGTCCTCGGAGACCTCAGCCCTGGTGAAGAAGCGCCGCGTCCCGACCAGCGCCGCCTCCAGGGGGCTGTCCAGACCCGTGCTCCCCGCGCGTCCCGGCTTTGCAGCGTTCATGTCATCTCCTCCGGTCGGTCGTGCTCAGGCGGTCGTGCTCAGGCGGTGGCCGCGGCGACCCGGGCGCGGGCCGTGGACCGGACCGCGGTCAGGGTGAGGAGCAGGCTTGCGGCGGCCACCAGGGCGAGGAGGGCGAGCCCGAGGCCGTAGCTGCCGGTGGCACCGTAGACCCCGCCCATGACCAGCGGCGGGACGAAACCGCCGAGGCCGCCGGCCGCACCGACGAGCCCGGTCACCGCACCCACCTGCGCGGCCGGCGCGGACTGGGCCACGAGCGCGAAGGTTGCGCCGCTGCCTGCTCCGAGAGCGCCGGCCATGGCGAGGAAGGCGATGGTGCCCAGCGGCGCGAGACCAGGCGTGCCGGCCTGCGCCGCGGCACCGACGGTGACGACGCCGAACACCCCGGCGAGCACCGGGATCGGGCCCATCCGGTCCGACAGCCAGCCTCCGACCGGTCGCATGATCACCGCGACCACGACGAAGCCGGCCATCCGGTTCGAGGCGTCGGCCTGGTCGAGGCCGTAGGCCGTCTTGAGGTAGGCCGGGAGGTAGACGGAGAAGGCGACGTAGCCGCCGAAGGCGACGGCGTAGAGCAGGCAGGCCTGCCAGGCGATGGACAGCCGCGCGGCTGCCCCCAGCCGGGAGACCAGCGACGTCGTCGGCACCACCCGCCCCGGCGCGTCGCGCAGGAACACCGCCGCGACAACGGCATACGCGGCCAGGACCGCCGCGGTGATGAGGAAGGGCGCGGACTGGCCGACACCCGTGACGAGCTTGACTGTGGTTAGGGCGCTGATCGCCGTGCCGCCCATACCCGCACCGAAGACTCCGATCGCGAGACCCCGGCGCTGCGGGGGAAACCACGAGTTCACGAAGGGCACCCCGACCGCGAACGCGGTGCCGCCGACGCCGAGGAAGAACCCGCCGATCAGGAGTGAGGTCAGCGACGACTGGCCGGCGAGGCCCAGGAACAGGACCGGCACGATCGTCACGAGCGAGACGAGCGGGAACATCACGCGCCCGCCATACCGGTCCGTGAGCGCCCCGACGGGGATCCGCCCCAGCGACCCCACGATGACCGGGACCGCGACGACGAGGGCCTGCTGCGACCCGCTGAGGTGCAGCACGTCCTTGAACCGCGGACCCAGCGGACTGAGCAGGGCCCACGCCCAGAAGTTCAACGCGAACCCGGCGGTGGCCAAGGCCATCATGAGCCAAGCGCCGGACGGCACAGCGCCCGTAGCGCCGGCTGGTGCGGCGCCCGTCGAGCCGGCCGTCGAGCCGGCCGCCCGCGTGGACGGGGTTCGAGCAGCGGAGTCCTCAGGCGGCTGAGTGGTGCTCATATCGACAGTCTTACCCCAGAAGTGAGCCCCCGCCAGGTCGGAGAGGGCAGAGGCCGGGTCGGAGAGCGGTTCGAGCACGGGGTCCTCGCCCGGCGCGCCAGCCGCCGATGCGCGACACTCGAAGGCACCGACGCCTCCGATGGAAGGACCCGACATGACCACCTCAGCGAACACCTCCGCCGCGCCCGCCGACTCCGCCGGCGCCCCAGCGCCCGGCGGGTCGTCGTCGCTGTTGTCCCCGGCCTCCGAGGCCGTGGTGCTGGCGACCGCCGGCGTCGTCGCTGAGCACGCTGAGGAGATCACCGGCCGCTTCTACCCGAGCATGTTCGCCGCCCACCCGGAGCTGCTGCGGGTCTTCAACCAGGGCAACCAGGCCACCGGGGAGCAGAGCAGGGCCCTTGCTGCGTCGGTCGTCGCCTACGCGGTCCAGCTCGTCGACCCCTCCGCCCCCTCGTTCGCCCACGTGATGCGCCGGATCGCGCACAAGCACGTCTCCCTCGGCATCCGGCCCGAGCAGTACACCATCGTCGGCCACCACCTGCTCGGCGCCGTCGCCGACGTCCTCGGCGAGGCGGTCACCCCCGCCGTCGCCGACGCCTGGAGCGAGGTGTACTGGCTCTTCGCGATGCAGCTCGGCGCCGAGGAGGCCCGCCTCTACCAGCAGGCCGGGATCGACCCCGCCCGGCCGTTGCGCCCGTATCGGGTCGTCCGGAGTATCGAGGAGGCGCACGACATCATCTCCCTGGTCCTCGAACCGGCCGACGGCCGGCCGCTGCCGGCGATCGACCCCGGCCAGTACGTCTCCGTCTTCGTCGACCTACCGGACGGCGACCGGCAGCCGCGCCAGTACACCGTGTCCTCGACCGCCTCCGGGACCAGGCTCCAGATCACCGTCAACCGGGTCCGCGGCGTCGGCGGCGCTCCCGACGGGCGCGTCTCCTCCTACCTCCACGACGGTCTGAAGGTCGGCGACGTCCTCGAGGTCAGCGCGCCCGCCGGCGACTTCGTCGTCCCGGACGCGGACGAGCCCCTCCTGCTGGCCAGCGCCGGAGCCGGCATCACCACGGTGCTGCCCATCGTCGAGCACATCGCCCGCACCCAGCCGCGACGCCCGGTCATCGTCGCCCACGCCGACCGCACCGCGGCCGACCACGCGCTGCGCGACACCGTCGCGCACGTCGGCCGGCAGATCGACGACTTCACGACCTACGCCTGGTACGAGAGCGTCTCGCCCGACGACACCCGGTCCGCGACCGGCTACATGGACCTCAGCGAGATCCCGCTCCCCGACCACCTGCAGGTGTTCACCTGCGGCCCGCTGCCCTTCATGCGGCACGTGCGTTCCACCCTGCTCGGCCGCGGCATCCCCCCGGACCACATCCGCTACGAGGTGTTCGGGCCCGACCTGTGGGCGGTGCAACCGCCCGCCGAGCCCGCGACGGTCTGACCGGGCGACCCCACGGCATACCTCCCATGACGGGGTATGCCGTGGGGCCGGAGCGGTGCCCGGCTCAGCCGCCCATCATGCCCATCCGGCTCGTCATTGTGGCGATCTCCGTCGTCTGGGTGTCGATGACGGCCTGGGCCAGCCGTTTCGCGTCGGGGCTGCTCCCGGAGGACAGCTCGGTCTGGGCGGTGGCCACGGCTCCCCGGTGATGGGCGACCATCATCTGCAGCCACATGCGGTCGAACGCCGCGCCGCTGGCGCTGCCGAGCTGCTTCAGCTCGTCGTCGCTCATCATCCCCGGCATCTGTCGGCCGGAGGTGCCCACGTGTGACATGCCGTGCTCGCCAGTCGCGGAAGGCACCGGCTGACCCCACTGTCGCAGCCAGCCGGACATCGTCGCAATCTCGGGGTCCTGGGCGGACTTGACCGCGGCCGCGAGCTGCTTGACGGTGGGGTCGGTGGCCCTGCCCAGGGCGAGGTCCGCCATGTCGACGGCCTGCCCGTGGTGCGGGATCATGTCCGTGGCGAAGGCGACGTCGGCGTCGTTATGTGTCGCCGAGGCGGCGGGGCCGCCCTGGGACGAGGTGGCGGCGCTCGGGCTGAAGGATGCGCCCGCCTGCCCGGGCGTCGTTGCGGTGGAGCTGCCGCAGGCGGCCAGGGTCAGGGCGGTCGCGGTGGCGAGGGCGGCTGAGGCGATCCAGCGTGAGCGAGGAGTGCGTAGTCGGAGGTTCACGGGTGGGTCCTTTCGGAGGAGTTGTCTTGTCTTGTCGTCAGATTCGCGTCCGAGGATGTGGGGGCGGTGGTCGCGGCGGCGGGCTCGGGGGAGGGCAGGCGGAGCCGCTTGAGCAGCAGGGCGTTGACCGCGACGATGACGCTGGAGCCTGACATCGACAGCGCCGCGATCTCGGGTCGCAGGACGAAGCCGAGAGAGGGCTCGAGGACGCCCGCCGCGATGGGCAGGGCGATGAGGTTGTAGCCGACGGCCCAGCCGAGGTTCTGCCGCATCTTGCGCAGGGTCCCGCTCCCCACCCGCAGGGCGATGGGCACGTCGAGGGGGTCGGAGCGCATGAGGACGACGTCGGCGGTCTCGATGGCGACGTCGGTGCCGGCGCCGATGGCGATGCCGAGATCGGCCTGGGCGAGAGCGGGCGCGTCGTTGACGCCGTCGCCGACCATGGCGACGCGCCTCCCGGCGGCCTGCAGCTCGGCGACCTTGGCGGCCTTGTCTCCCGGCAGGACCTCGGCGATGACGGTGTCGATGCCGAGCTGGCCGGCGATGCGTCTCGCGGTCGCCTCGTTGTCGCCGCTAAGCATGACCACCTCGGCTCCGAGCTCGTGCAGCGCCGACACGGCCTGCGCCGAGGTCTGCCGCACGGCGTCGGCCAGTGCGACGAGGCCGGCCGCGCGCCCGTCGACGGCGACGATGACGACGGTCCGCCCGGAGCCGGCGAGCTCGTCGCGGCGGGCGGTCAGCGCGCTGAGGTCGACACCTTCCTGGGCCATGAGCGTGCGGTTGCCCACGACGACCCGGTGCCCGTCCACGTCGGCAGTGGCACCCTGCCCAGGAACGTTGCGGAAGCTCGAGGTGGCGCGGGCGGAGGCCCCGTTCTGGGCGGCATACCGGACGACCGCAGCCGCAAGCGGGTGCTCGGACTCGCGCTCGACCGCGGCCGCCAGCGCGAGCATCTCTGGCTCGGGCAGGCCCTGCGCGACGACGTCGGTGACCTCCGGCTCACCCAGGGTCAGGGTGCCGGTCTTGTCCATCACCACGGTGTCGATCCGGGCGGCGGACTCAAGCGCGGTAGCCGTCTTGAAGAGGACGCCGCGCTCGGCCCCAAGCCCGGTGCCGACCATGATCGCTGTCGGGGTGGCCAGGCCGAGGGCGTCGGGGCAGGTGATGACCACCACGGTGATGGCGAAGAGCAGGGCGACCTGCACGCTGGCCCCGACCGCGAGCCAGACGACGAAGGTGCCCAGGCCGCCGACGAGGGCGACGAGGACCAGCCAGAACGCGGCGCGGTCGGCGAGCCGCTGGCCGGGGGCCTTCGAGTTCTGGGCCTGCTGGACCAGCGCGACGATCTGGGCGAGAGCGGTGTCCGAGCCGACCTTGGTGGCGCGTACCCGCAGGGTGCCCGTCGTGTTGATCGACGCCCCGATGACCGTCGAGCCCGGCGCCTTGCCGACCGGCAGGCTCTCGCCGGTGACCATCGACTCGTCGACCTCGGAGTCGCCCTGCTCCACGGTGCCGTCGACCGGGACCTTGCCTCCGGGGCGGACCAGGACCAGGTCACCGACGACGACCTCGGCGGTGGCGACGTCGACGGGTTCGCCGTCCCGGATCACCGTCGCCATCGGGGGAGCCAGGTCGAGCAGGGCCCGGATCGCGTCGTTCGCGCCGCCGCGCGCCCGCATCTCGAACCAGTGGCCGAGGAGTACGAAGGTCGTCAGCATCGCGGCAGCCTCGTAGAACACGTCGCCGCCGCCGGTGAGGGTGACGCCGACGCTGTAGAGCCAACCGGCACCGACGGCGACCGCGACGAGCACCATCATGTCGAGGGTGCGCGCCCGCAGCGCGCGGTAGGCCCCGGCGAAGAAGATCCAGGCCGAGTAGAACACCACCGGCAGGCTTAGCAGCAGGGTGAAGACGTCGTCGCGCAGCCCGAAGGGGGCCCCGACCGAGAAGCCGAGCATGTCGCGGCCCATCGGCGACCACAGGGTGATGGCCACGGTGAGGACTGCCGCGACGAGGAACCTGTTGCGCATGTCCCGGGCCATGTCGGCCATCGACATCTCGCCGTGTCCGCTGTGACTGCCGTGCCCCGTCACGGTCTGCGGTTCGGGCATGGGGTCGCAGACGTGCGCGGGCACCGACCGGCCCGCGCAGTGGTAGCCGCAGTCGCGCACCCACTGGGCGAGCTCGGCCACCGACGTGGCGCCCGGGTCGTAGGTGACGGTCGCCGTCTGCGAGACCGCGTTGGCCTCGACCTCCTCCACACCGGGGCGGCGCACCAGTGCGGCGCGAACCGCCGGGGCCGACGTCGCCCAGTGCAAGCCGCCGACCTCCAGGACGGTGGTCTGGCTCATCGCTCGCTCCTCGAGATCGTCGTCGACGGCATGGTGTGCTGAGGCCCAACTATACCCCCAAGGGGTATAGCGCGAACTGGCGGGGAGGGGTTTGTTCGCGCTGCCGGGAATGGGAGGACTGGCTCAGTCACGGTAGGAGAGGGTGGCCATCATGCCGGCCTCGGCGTGGTAGATGTTGTGGCAGTGGGTGGCCCACTGGCCCGGGTTGTCGGCTTGGAGGGCGATGTCGACCTGCTGCATCGGCCGGACGATCACGGTGTCCTTGCGTGCTGCGCCGTCGGTCAGCGCGAAGGTGTGCCCGTGGATGTGCATGGGGTGGAACATCATGGTCGCGTTCTGGATCCGGATCCGGACACGTTGTCCTTCGCTGACGTCGAGTGGTGCGACGTGAGGGAACGTGGCGCCGTTGAGGGTCCACCGGTACCCGGACATCGAGCCGCCGAGCCGCAGGGTGTGGGTGGTGTCGGTGTCCCTGTCGGGCAGGCGGGCCTGGTCGCTCGCGCGCAGGTCGGTGCCGAGGATGACGTGTCGGGTCAGCTCTGCCGGGGTGGTGGTGGCGGTCGGTGGCGCTGCTTGCGCGCTGGTGCGGACCACGGCCAGGGCGTGGCCGTTCTTGCCTTCGGCGGAGGCGACGAGGGGGAAGGCGCCGTCAGCGAGGGTGACCAGGACGTCGAACCGTTCGCCCATGCCGATGAGCAGGGCGTCGGTGACGGTGGGTTGGACGGGGTAGCCGTCGCTGTGGGTGACCGTCAGCTGGTGGCCGCCGAGGGCGACCCGGAACGCGGTGTCGGAGCCCGCGTTGACGAGCCGGATCCGGACCCGCTGTCCTGCTGTGCCGGTCAGCGTGGCCGGGCTGGCGGGGATGCGTCCGTTGAGCAGGTAGTGGGGGTAGGCGATGTCGCCGGCGCCGCCGAGCAGGGGGGAGCGCATCGTCGAACCCATCCCGCCGCCCATCCCGCCCATGCCGCCCATCCCGCCGGTGCCGCTGCCCGTGTCGTCAGTTGCGTCGGGGCTCTGCCCGCCGGGGCTCCGCGCGGTGTGGGAAGTCAGGTTGGTGAGGACGTCGTCGGGGGTGGTGCCGGTGCCGTCGATCCAGTCGTCGAGGACGACGACCCACTCGGCGTCGTACCGGCCGGGCTCGTGGGGGTCGTCGACGACGAGGGCGCCGTGCAGGCCGCGGTCGAGCTGGAGGCCGGAGTGGGGGTGGTAGAAGTAGGTGCCCGGGTCGGGGACGGTGAACTCGTAGGCGAACGAGGTCGAGGTTTCGATCGAGGCCTGGGTCAGGCCGGGCACCCCGTCCATGTCGTTGCGCAGTGCGATGCCGTGCCAGTGGACGCTGGTCGGGGCCGGAAGCGTGTTGTCCACGGTGACGCGCATCAGGTCTCCGGCGGTGGCCCGCAGCAGCGGGCCGGGCAAGCTCTGACCGTAGGCCCACGTCTGGACCCGGGGTCCGCCGAGGTCGATGGTGGCGACCTGGGGGCTGAGCCGGGCGGAGACGGTGCGCTGGCCGACGACGCGACGGGCGGCCTCGGCCCGTCGCACGGCCTCGCCGCTGACGGCGACAGCGGTGCCGGGCGCACCACTGGTGCCGGGCGCACCGCAGCCGCCGACCGCGGCCAGGGTCAGCGCCCCCGCTGCGCCGGCGGTGCCGAGCAGTACTGCACGGCGGGTGATCTCAGCCACGGTCCGGCTCCTGGTTCATCGTTTCTGGTTCGTCGTGTCTGCGCGGAGCGTGGTCAACGCGCTGCGCGGAGCAGGTCGCGCCGGGCCTGGTACTCGTCGGCGTCGATCTCACCGCGGGCGAACCGCTCGTCCAGCAGCTGTTCCGGAGCGGAGCGCTGTGCCGTCCCGGGTGTGCTCGTGCCCGACCGGCCGCTGCGGAACAGGGCGATCACCCCGAACACGACCACGGCCCAGAACGCCAGCATCACCAGGGTCATCACCACCCATCCGCCAGATCCCATTCCGCCCCAACCCATCCCGTCGTTCCACCACATCATGGTGTCCATCTCCTTCGTTTGTCCTTCCAGTCTCGCCACCCCGCAGCAGGGTCCCGATGGTGCTTTCGTGAAGGTTTCCTGAAGAAGTCGCGGGCCCTCGTGGTGGCAGGCATCCCCTGTCAGACGATGCTGCGACGATGGCGCCATGGCGCGATCGTGCGGTGACCCAGGTGAGCAGACGGCTGCCGTGCCCGCGTCGGCGGGTCTGGCCCCGGGCGGCATACCGTCGGCCGGACTGCGGGCCATGGTGGTGGAGGACGAGGTGGCCCTCGCCGAGGTGCTCGGCAGCTACCTCGCGAAGGAGGGGTTCGAGGTGCACCTGTGCCACGACGGGTCGGCGGCCGTCGAGCAGGCCCGGGGCGTGGACCCCGACGTGGTGGTCCTCGACCTCGGGCTGCCCGGGCTCGACGGCGTCGAGGTGTGCCGCCGGCTGCGGACCTTCTCCGACGCCTACGTCGTCATGCTCACCGCCCGGGGCGACGAGGTCGACAAGCTCATCGGGCTGTCCGTCGGTGCCGACGACTACATGACCAAGCCCTTCAGTCCGCGCGAGCTCGTCGCCCGGGTGCGGGCCATGCTGCGCCGGCCACGCCCCATGGGTGGCGGGGAAGCAGAACCGGCCCTGCGCGCCTTCGGCCCGCTCGGAGTCGACCCGGTCGGTCGCGACGTGTGGCTTGACGGCGACCCGATCGCGTTGACCCGCACCGAGTTCGACCTCCTGGCCGCCCTGTCGGAGCACCCGAGGATGGCCTTCAGCCGTCGCCAGCTCATCGACGCCGTCTGGGGACCGATGTGGGTGGGCGACGAGCACCTCGTCGACGTCCACGTCGGCCACCTGCGCCGCAAGCTCGGCGACGACGCGGCGACCCCCCGGTTCGTGCGCACCGTGCGGGGGATCGGCTACCGAATGGGCACCGGGCAGTGACCCGGCGGGCTGAGACCCAGTGGGTCGGGGGCCCGGGTGGCCAGCCCGGGCGTCCGGCACCGGGGCTGGCCGCGCGGCTGCTGGCGGCCCAGTCGCTGGTCCTCGTGGCCGGCGCGCTGACCTCGTGGCTGGTCGCCTCGGCGGTCGCCCCCGGGATCTTCCACGATCACCTGGTCGAGGCGGGCGTCAGCCACACCGCCGAGGAGACGACCCACGTGGAGGAGGCCTTCGCGTCGGCCCTCATCATCGCGTTGGTGGTGGCGCTGCTCGTCTCGGTCACCGTCGCCCTCGCCGTCACGTGGTACTTCACCCGCCGAGTGCAGCGTTCGGTCGCGGCGGTCGCCGTGTCCGCGGCGGCGATCGCCGAGGGCAGGCACGGCTCTCGGGTGCCGAGTCCCGCGCTCGGCGCGGAGTTCGACCAGCTCGCCGCCACGGTCAACCACCTGGCCCAGCGCCTCGAGGCGGTCGAGACCACCCGGCGGCGGATGCTCGCCGACCTGGCCCACGAGATGCGCACCCCGCTGGCCACCATCGATGCGCATCTGGAGGCGGTCGAGGACGGGCTGCGCGACCTTGACGAGCCCACCATGGCGGTGCTGCGCGGTAGCACCCAGCGGCTTGGGCGGCTGGCCCAGGACATGACCGCCGTCTCAACGGCCGAGGAGGGCCGGCTCGAGCTGAGCCGGTCGGCCGTGTCTCCGTCGGTGCTCGTCGACGTCGCGGCCGCCGCCGCCGAGGAGGCGTACCAGGCCAAGGGCGTCACCCTCAGGACCAATGGCTGGCCGACTCACTCCGTCTCGGCCGATGCCGAGCGGATGGCCCAGGTGCTGGCGAACCTGCTGGACAACGCCCTGCGGCACACGCCGCCCGGGGGGGTCGTCACCCTCGCGACGTCCAGCCCCGATCCCGGGTGGGTCGAGATCGTCGTCACCGACACCGGCGACGGCATCGAGCCCGAGGCCCTCAGCCATGTCTTCGACCGGTTCTACCGGGCCGACCTGGCCCGCACCCGCGACCGCGCCGGAAGCGGGATCGGCCTGACGATCAGCCGTGCCCTCGTCGAGGCGCACGGCGGCGGGATCTCCGCGCGCAGCGCCGGCCCGGGCACCGGGGCCACGTTCACCGTCCGGCTCCCTGCGCTGCGCTAGCTCGGAGCGGCCCTTCGGTGCCGCAGACCAACCCCGAGGTATGCCGCGGGGCCGGCCCCGCGGCATACTCACGGCTTGTCGCCCGAAGGCTCGGCGCGGGTCAGGCGCCGTTCTCTCGCAACAGAATCCAGTCGCCCATCCCCGGGGTGACGAACTGCAGGGCCCGCCCCCGGGTGAACAGGGTCCCCTTCTTGAGCAGCCGGTCCCGCAGGTAGGACACGTCGCTGCTCGACTTGCCCAGGTGCGTGGCCACGTCGGCGCCGGTGACCTCGGGGCTGTGAGCGGCGAGCTCAGCCAGCGCGCGCAGGTACTCCTGCTCCTTGGGGGCCGCGCCGTCCCAGCGCGAGGCGTAGAGGCCGGCCGACAGGTCTGCCTGCGCGGCGACCCGGGCTGCCAGGGCGTGCGCACGCCCGATCGTGCGGGCCCCGGTCGAGGCGCGCCAGGCATGGTGCCCCACGACCTGCACCGCATAGGGGTAGCCGCCCGCGGCGCGTGCCAGCATCTCGGCCGCCTCAGGGTCCATGGCCCGGCCGGCCTGGAGCGCCGGCCCGGTGAGGGCCGCGATGCTGTCGGCGAGGGACAGCAGGCCGAGCTCGTGCCACTCCGCCCGTTCGAGGTAGGTCACGGACCGCGACGGGTCGCGCAGTCCCGGCAGGCCCGCCGCGACGACGACGAGGGGCCAGCCGTCGGGGACGTGGGACTGGAGCGCCGCCGTCAGGTCGGCGAGCTCGCCGCGGTCTGCGAGCTGGATCTCGTCGAGGGAGAGGACCACGCCGGCGCCCCGTTCGGAGGCGACCTCGAGGCATCGGGTCAGCGCCGCGTCGAGGGGCACGGCTGGGCCTCGCTTGCCGCCACGGGACAGGTCGATCTCACCGCCCACGCCGAAGACCGTCGCGATGACCTTGCCGCCAGTGACGTGGACGCGCCCGCCCGGCTCGACGGTTGCCCCGTCGAGCAGGGTCGTCGTGTGGTCAAGGTGCTCGACTAGGCCACGCGAGAACGCGATCTTCGGACGCAGCTCGACGTGGATGGTCGGCCATCCGTACGTGGCGGCGGCGTTGGCGCCGATCTCGACGAGGGCGACCGTCTTGCCGACGCCCCGCGGGCCGACGAGGACGAGGGGCCGGGGGGTGCGCCCGTCGAGCGCGGCGATGTCGAGCGCCTCGGCGGCGGAAGCCAGCACCGCATCCCGGCCGACGAGGACGGCGGGCTGCTGGTTGAACCCAGGTCGAAACGGGTTCGGCTCACGTGCCTGTGCCACCACAGCATCCTATAGCGCGTATGGCGGATCATGGCCCTGCTAGCGCGCTATAGCAAGACCCGGGTGGAGATGGGAACGGACCTGGTGATGCAGGGCGACGATGACGGTATCGGTGATGATACCATCCGGGCATGGCCATGACGCTCCGACTGCGCGATGACGAGTCTGACGCTCTGCGTCGCCGATCCGCGCTGGAGCACCGTTCTATGCAGGACGTGGCTCGCCAGGCGATCCGCGAGTACGTCGAGAACCACAGCCGTTCGGACCTGCTGAGCCAGATCCTGGACGAGGAGCTTCCGCGGTACGCCGAGGCCCTCCACCGCCTGGCCCAGTGATCTACCTGACCCTGGCAGAGTTGCTCTTCGTGGCCGAACGGGCGATCGGCGATGTCGACGTGCGCGACGCGGGGCTCCTGGAAGCCGCGTTGAGCCGCCCTCAGGCGACCGCCTTCGGTCGGGACGCCTATCCAGGTCCTCATGCCAAGGCTGCCGCGTTCATGCATTCCTTGGCACGCAACCACGCCTTGGTCGACGGCAACAAGAGGCTCGCCTTGGCGGGCCTCATCGCTTTCCTGGGCATGAATGGCCGCAGACTCATGCTGAGCAACGACCAGGCGTACGACTTCGTCATCGTCGTGGCCACGGGTGAGCCGGACGACGTGGCTGGCATCGCTTCGGTCATCACCGGTGCGTCCGAGTCTCGTTGAGGTGCGGCGTTGCTCGCGAGTTCGGCTCTGGGTGAAAGCTTCCGACGCTCTCACAAGCGCGAGGGTCGGCGTGGGCGGATGGGTGGGGCAGGTCGGGCTTGAACCGACGACCGGCGGATTATGAGTCCGATGCTCTGACCAGCTGAGCTACTGCCCCGGGGGCGGCGGCACGGCATACGCGTTGGTCGTGCTGGCCGCCGACCGCGCGGTGAGCCTATCGCCGACCTGCTCGCCCGCCCTCGCCGCCGGGCCTCGGGTAGCCACAGGACCTGCAGGGGCGGGGGAGGAGATCCGGACAGGCCCGGCCTGCACTTTGGGGGACATGGCAACACCGCCACCCACGAAGGAGAGCACCATGAAGAAGTCCACGATGGTCACGGCCGGGGTCGGGGTCGCCGCGGCAGTCGGGCTCGCGCTCGGTGGCTCGGCCCTCGCGAACGCCGACCAGACGACCCCGTCCGCCACCTCGACCTCCAGCGCCACGGCGCCCGCCACCCCCGGCGAGGGCGGGGCGGGAGGCGGCGTCGCCAACGGCAACACCGACCCGAGCAAGCCGATGCGGTCCGACGAGAAGCTCCTCACCGGCGACACGCTGACCAAGGTGACGGCCGCGGCCAAGGCCAAGGAGCCGACGGCCACGATCCAGCGCGTGGAGACCGACTCCGACGGGGTCTACGAGGCGCACATGGTGCGCACGGACGGCACGCCCATCATCGTCCAGGTGGGTGCCGACTTCGCTGTGACCACCGTGCAGGTGGGGGGTCCCGGTGGTCACGGGGGCGGCCGAGGCGGTGGCCCGGGTGCCGCGGGCGTCCAGCAAGGCGCCCAGGCCCCGTCGACGTCAGGGGCGTCGGCGACAGCCTGACCGAGAGCCACCGCTCGCCCGCCGCGCACCCCTCACCCGGGGTGCGCGGCGCGGGTTGGTCGCTCGCGCCAGAGCCGACAACGGTGCGACATATGGTGCGGGTGAGCACCATGGTGCACAATGGCACCAGCCGCTCCGGCGGCTGCATTGGTGCCGACCACCCCCGTCGACGTGGGTGGGCAGCATGGTTCGAGTACGCGACACACCGCTTGGAAGCTTCGTGACGAGGTTCGTGGGGAAGACGTCCCTCGCACACAGGAGGTCCAGGATGTCTGTCGCGATACCGCGTACCACCCGGGGCGTGGTCTACATCCACTCCGCCCCGGCTGCGCTCTGCCCGCACATCGGCTGGGCTCTCGAGTCCGTGCTCGGCCAGCGGGTCACCGTCGAGTGGACGAGCCAGCCCGCGGGGCCACGGCTCGTCCGCTGCGAGCTGTCGTGGACCGGCGACACCGGCGTCGGCGCCCGCATCGCCAGCACCCTGCGCGGTTGGGACAACCTGCGCTACGAGGTGACCGAGGAGCCGTCGCCCGGCACGGACGGCTCACGCTGGTCGCACACCCCGCGCCTTGGCATCCACCACACGTGGACCTCCGCGAGCGGCGACGCCATGGTCAACGAGGACCGTCTCCGCGAGGCGCTCCGGGCGAGCGCTGGCGACGCCGCCAGCCTGCGGAACGAGCTTGACGCGGTGCTCGGGACGGCCTGGGACCGCGAGCTCGAAGTCTTCCGGTATGCCGGCGAAGGGGCTCCCGTGCGCTGGCTCCACAAGGTGGGGTGACGGTTCCACCCCCGCGCGCGCTAATTCCACCCCCGCGCGCGCGGCCGCGCCAAGGGTTCGCCTCCGCGGTTGCAGCGGCTAGGTCTCGTCCACCCAGGTACGGTCGGCTGTGTCGTCTCAGCAGAATCACCGGTCACTCCAGCATCATGACTCCACCGATGCGCGCGCAGTCCGAGGGATCCCATGGACTGCGCCCTCATCCGCGGCAGCGGTCGAGTTTGGCCACGGTGCAGGCGGGCCTGGTCCAGCCGGCTACGGGCGCCGGACGGCGAGTGACGCCTCGACGGCGAGCTCGTCGACGAGGTCGTTCATCGGGTCGCCCGAGTGGCCCTTGACCCAGTCGAACGTCACGTCGCCGCGCTCGTTGACGAGGGTCACCAGCGGCTCCCAGAGGTCACGGTTGGCCACCGGCGTCTTCTTGCTCGTGCGCCAGCCGCGGGCCAGCCAGCCCTGCCACCAGCGGTCGCGGAAGCAGTGGACGACGTAGGTCGAGTCGCTGACGACGACGAGGTCGCTGGGCAGGGCGCGGACCGCCTCGAGTGCGGCCTTGATCTCCATCCGCTGGTTCGTCGAGGGCGACTCCGCCCCGACACCCTGACGGCCGTCCTCGGTCGCCCATGCCCAGCCACCGGGTCCGGGGTTGCCGGAGCAGGCGCCGTCTGTCCACACCCGCAGGACTCCCGGGCGAGTCGACTGCGCCGGGGGCGAGGCGCCTTCCCGGGTGCTGCGTGCTGGCCCGGTCCGCGGCCCTGCGCCCGCTCCGAGGTCGAGCGACGCCTGGCCGCAGCCCACGTGGGCCCATCGCGCTGCGCGGTCGGTCCCGGCCTTGTCCCCGACGTCGGTGATGAGCTCGCCGGGGCGGATCGGGGAGCCGCAGACCGCGCACGTCGTCGCGAACTTGGCGGGAAACGGCATACCGGCGAGCCTAGGCGCGACGACCGGGCGCCTGGCCGCGGGTCCGGGTCAGCGCTCAGACGCTCTTGAAGACCAGCGCGACGTTGTGGCCGCCGAACCCGAAGGAGTTGTCCATGGCCGCGATGTCACCCTCGGGCAGCTTGCGGTGCTCGCCGCGGACGACGTCGAGCGGGATGGCCGGGTCGAGGTTCTCGATGTTGGTCGTCGCGGGGGCGAGGCGGTCGCGCAGCGCCAAGATCGTGAACAGCGCCTCCAGGGCTCCGGCCGCGCCGAGAAGGTGGCCGGTCATCGACTTGGTGCCACTCACGGGGACACCGGACGCCAGGTCGCCGAACGCCCGGACGATCGCGTTCGCCTCGGCGACGTCACCGACGGGCGTGGACGTCGCATGGGCGTTGATGTGGACGATGTCGCCCAGGCTGAGCCCGGCCCGCTCGACGGCCTCGAGCATGGCCCGGGAGGCGCCGGCGCCCTCCGGCTCGGGCGCGGTGATGTGGTAGGCGTCGGCCGACATCCCCGCCGAGGCGAACTCGGCGTAGATCTTGGCGCCGCGTGCCTTGGCGTGCTCCTCCGTCTCGACGACGATGACGGCCGCCCCCTCCCCCAGCACGAACCCGTCGCGGTCGGTGTCGTAGGGCCGGGACGCCTTGGTCGGGTCGTCGTTGCGGGTCGAGAGGGCCTGCATCGCGGCGAAGCCAGCGATCGGCAGGGCGTGCACGGCCGCCTCGGTGCCGCCAGCGACGACCATGTCGGCGCGTCCGTTGCGGATCATCTCGGCCGCCAGTGCCATCGCCTCCGCGCCCGAGGCGCAGGCGCTGACGGGGGTGTGCGCGCCGGCGCGCGCCTTCAGGTCGAGGGACACCGCCGCGGCGGGACCGTTGGGCATGAGCATGGGAACGGCCAGCGGGTAGACCCGGCGTGGGCCCTTCTCGCGCAGCGTGTCCCACTGGGTCAGCAGCGTCCACACGCCGCCGATGCCCGAGCCGATGGCGACGGCCAGCCGCTCGGGCTCGATCTCGGGGGCGCCGGCGTCCTGCCAAGCCTCGCGGGCGGCGATGAGGGCGTACTGGGACGAGGGGTCCAGGCGCCGGGTCTCGACCTTGGCCAGGACCTGGTCCGGCGGGGTGTGGATCGTCGCCGCGAAGGTCACGGGGAGCTCGTACTTGGACACCCAGTCGGCCTCGATGGGCCGGGCCCCCGAACGACCGGCGAGGACCGCCTCCCACGTCTCGGACACGGTGCCGCCGAGCGGAGTGGTGGCACCGAGGCCGGTCACGACGATGCGCTGGTCACGGGTGGACGTCATGGTTCGAGGCTCCTTGGGCAGCCCGGCCCGAGAGGGGCCGGGGCGTGGTGTCGTGCTGACAGCAGCGTATGCCGGGTGGGCTCAGGCCCCGTCGTGGGTCCCGTCCTGCCAGCGAGCCCGGGCGGGGCGAGACGGGGTTGGTCGCCTCGTTTCTACCCCACCCGGCCGCCACCGGCGAGTCACCCCTGGGCGCTGCCGATGAACGTCACCGCGTCGCGCACCGTCTTGAGGTTCTTGACCTCGTCGTCGGGGATGCGCACGCCGAACTTCTCCTCCGCGTTGACGACGATGGTCATCATCGACAGCGAGTCGATGTCGAGGTCGTCCGTGAACGACTTGTCGAGCTCGACGGAGTCGGTCTCGATGCCGGTCTCCTCGTTGACGATCTCGGCCAGGCCTTCGAGGATCTCCTGCTCGCTCTGCGCCATGTGCGTTGCTCTCCTTCGGTTGGTGGTGCGGGTCTCTGGTTGGTGTGGGCGTTGGTGGTGCGGGTCGTTGGTGCTCGTGGGTGAGAGGGGTCAGGGGATGACGATGACCTGCGCGGCATACACGAGCCCGGCGCCGAAGCCGATCTGGAGCGCCAGCCCGCCGCTGGGGATCTCCTTCTCGCGCAGCATCCGCTCGGTCGCCAGCGGGATCGATGCGGCGGAGGTGTTGGCCGTCTCGGCGATGTCGCGGGCGACGGGGATGTCGGGCGGCAGCTTGAGCTGCTTGATCATCGCGTCGATGATGCGCATGTTGGCCTGGTGGGGGATGAAGGCGTCGAGGTCGTCGATGGTGATGCCGGCCTTGTCGATGGCCTGCTGCGCGACTGGTGCCATGCCCCAGACCGCCCACCGGAAGACCGACTGCCCGGCCATGCCGATCGCCGGCCAGTCCTTGTCGGTGCCCCGCAGGTCGGTCCACGACTCGCGCTGCGAGATCATCTGCCACTTCTCGCCGTCCGACCCCCAGATCGTGGGGCCGATGCCGGGCGTGTCCGACGGGCCGATGACCGCGGCGCCGGCGCCGTCGCCGAAGATGAAGGCGGTGCCCCGGTCGTCGTAGTCGGTGAAGTCGGACAGCTTCTCCACGCCGATGACGAGGACGAACTCGGCGCTGCCGCCGCGGACCATGTCGTTGCCGAGCGAGACCCCGTAGCAGTAGCCGGCGCACGCCGCGCCGACGTCGAAGGCCGCGCACTGGGTTCCGAGCCGATGGGCGAGGATCGGCGCCGCGGCCGGGGTCTGGTAGGGGTGCGTGACCGTCGAGACGATGATCGCGCCGAGCTGCGAGGGGGTGACCCCCGCAGCGCGCAGCGCGTCGCGGGCGGCGTGCTCCGCCATGTCGACGACGGACTCGTCGGGGGCGGCGACCCGGCGCGAGATGATGCCGGACCGCTCGCGGATCCACTCGTCGGACGAGTTGATCCGCTCGACGAGCTCGGAGTTGGGCACGACCCGCTCGGGGCGGTAGCCGCCCACTCCCCAGATGCGGGCGTGCCGCGCCCCGTCGCCCGGGACCAGATGGCCGGTGCCCTTGGGGGCGGGCGCTGCCTGCCGGACGGCGGACGTGGTGGGTGCTGTGATCTCGCTCATGCTCGTTCCTGAGTCTGGGAGGGGGGTGCGGAGGTGACGGAGACGGCTGAGGTGGCTGAGGCCGCTGAGGCGGAAGTGTGCCGCGTGACGAGGTCGCGGGCGGCCTCGAGGTCGTCGGGGGTCTTGAGCGCCACGAGCTCGACGCCCTTGATGCCGCGCTTCGCGAGCCCGACGAGCGTGCCCGCCGGGGCGACCTCCACGAGGCCGGTGACCCCGAGGCGGGTCATCGTCTCCATGCAGAGGTCCCAGCGCACGGGGTTGCTCACCTGCGAGACGAGGCGCTCGAGCACCTCGCGCCCCGACTCCAGGAGGGCCCCGTCGGCGTTGGAGAGCAGTGCGGGACGGGGGTCGTGGACCGCGAGGTCCTCGGCGCGCTCGCGCATCGCGTCGACGGCCGGGCCCATGTGTGCAGTGTGGAATGCGCCGGCGACCTGGAGCGGCACGACGCGTGCCCTGGTCGGCGTGTCCGCGGCGAGCGCCGCGAGCTGCTCGAGGGTTCCGGCGGCGACGACCTGGCCGGCGCCGTTCTGGTTGGCGGCGGTCAGCCCATGGCGACCCAGCGCGTCGTGGACCTCCTGCGGGTCGCCGCCGAGGACCGCGGACATGCCGGTGGGCGTCAGCGCGCTCGCCTGCGCCATGGCCCGACCGCGAACACTGACCAGGGCCATGGCGTCCTCCCGGCTGAGCACGCCGGTGGCGGCGGCGCCGGTGATCTCGCCGACGGAGTGCCCGGCGACGACCCCAGCGGTGTCGGCCAGCGTCTGCGGCAGGTCGGCATAGAGGGCGTCGAGCGCCAGGAGGCCGGCACCGACGATCAGGGGCTGGGCCACGGCGGTGTCGCGGATGGTGTCCGCGTCGGAGGTCGTGCCGTGGGTGACGAGGTCGATATCGGCGGCCTTGCCGAGCCCCTCCGCGCGGGCTCGCAAGCCCGGCAGCTCCAGCCAGGGGGCGAGGAAACCAGGGGTCTGGGACCCCTGTCCGGGGCACACGATCACGAGCACACTTCCACCATCCCTGTTACCGGGCCGCATCGAGGGCTCCGAATCGCCCCAAGTATCACCTCCAACTTTGGAGGTTTCCTCCATATGTTGCCTACACCACTTCGTCGGGTATGCCGCGAGCCCGGGTCGGCGCCCCGGCGCGCCACGTCCGCCGCACCGGCTCCGCGAGCCGCCCGACGGCAAGCGCGAGCCACACCGTGTGGGCCTCCCGCGGGTCGCTGAGGTCCAGTCCGATGACCGCGCTGATCCGCCCCAGCCGGTAGCGCACGGTGTTGGGATGGACGAAGAGCAGGCGCGCCGTGCCCTCGAGCGCGCCGCCCGCATCGAGGAAAACCGAGGCCGTGCGCAGGAGCACCGGCTTCGCCACGAGCGGGTGGTAGACGCGGTCGACGAGGGCGCGTCGGGCCGGCCCGTCGCCGGCGAGGACCCGCTCGGGCAGGAGCTCGTCGGCTCGGACGGGCCGCGGCGCCTGTGGCCAGGCCGGGGCCGCGGCGAGCCCACTGAGGGCGGCCCGGGCCGAGCGACCCGCGGCGAAGAGGTGCGGCACGGTCGGCCCGACGACGATCGGGCCGTCGCCGAAGTGCTCCGCCACCTGGCCCACGACGGCCATCGGGTCTCTCGTGCCGCCGAGGACGACGACGAGCCGGCGGCGCTGAACGGCGGCCAGGGCCTGCGCGTCGTGCCGCGCGACAGCCCGGCGCAGCGCGTCGACGGCCTCCGCCGGACTGCCCGCGGGCGTCGTGCCGGCCACGACGCTGACCGGGGCTACGGAGCCCCAGCCGAGGGCCGTCGCTCGGGACTGCATCGAGTCGTCCGCCTCGCCGCGCAGCACGGCGTCGACGACGAGCGCCTCGAGCCGGGCGTCCCAGGCGCCCCGGGCCTCGGCGGCCTCGGCGTAGACCTGAGCGGCCGCGAACGCGATCTCGCGCGAGTAGCGCAGCACGGCCTCACGCAGGGCCCCCTCGTCACCGCGCGACGCGAGGCCGTTGACCTCGTCCTCGACGACGTCGACGACCGACCGCACCAGGTCGAGGGTCTGACCGAGGCTGATCGACCGGGTCAGCTCGCGCGGGGCGGTGCCGAAGACGTCGGCCATGAACGGGTCGCCCTCGTCGTCCGCGCTCAGCCAGGCGATGAACGTCCCGATGCCGGCTTGGGCGACGAGACCGACCCACGACCGGTCCTCGGCCGACAGCGCGCGGTACCACTCGTGCTGCGCCTCCATCCGCCGCAGCGCCGAAGTCGAGAGGGCTCCGGCGCTGCCCTCGACCCGCTGGCGGGTCGCCGCCGAGAGGTGGGAAGTCATTCGATCATTCTATTTGTATGCCGCGCACAAAGGCCCTTGCCCGGCCCCCGTCCGTCGCAGCGGCCTCACCGGTCACTGAGGCCTCAGCGAGTCCATCGATGAGCGCCTCGTCCATGGGATCCCTTGGGCTACGCCCTCATTCGTGGCAGAGCCGATGCTCTGTCATGCAAGCGCACGTGAACCCGGGTGAGCGCGGCCAAGGGGCTCAGTCGGTGCCGGAGTCGAACGAGGAGCGCTCGAGGGCCTCGTCGACGCCCTCCTCGGCCCGCTCGTGCACGCGCGCGGTGATCGCCTCGGCGCCGCCGGGCTCGAGCTCGCCGACGAGGTAGGCCGTCCGGGCGCCGAGAAGCTGGCCCTGCGCGGCATACAGCTCGAGCTTGGCGCGGGTGTCCGCGATGTCGAGGTTGCGCATGGTGAGCTGGCCGATCCGGTCGACGGGACCGAACGCCGCGTCCTCGGTGCGCTCCATCGAGAGCTTGTCAGGGTCGTAGGAGAAGTTCGGCCCGCGGGTGCCGACGATGGAGTAGTCGTCGCCGCGCCGCAGCCGCAGCGTCACCTCGCCGGTGACCGCCGAGGCGACCCACCGCTGAAGCGACTCGCGGAGCATCAGCGACTGGGGGTCGAGCCAGCGGCCCTCGTAGAGCAGCCGTCCCAGGCGGCGGCCCTCGGCGTGGTAGCTCGCGATGGTGTCCTCGTTGTGGACGGCGTTGAGCAGCCGCTCGAAGGCGATGTGGAGCAGCGCCATGCCGGGCGCCTCGTAGATGCCGCGGCTCTTGGCCTCGATGATCCGGTTCTCGATCTGGTCCGACATCCCGAGCCCGTGCCGGCCGCCGACGACGTTGGCCTCGTGGAGCAGGTCGACCGGCGTCGTGGGCTCGCGACCGTTGAGCGAGATCGGGCGGCCCTGGACGAAGCCGATCGTCACGTCCTCCTGCTCGATGGGCACCGCCGGGTCCCAGAACCGGACCCCCATGATCGGCTCCACGCTCTCGAGCGACGTGTCGAGCTGCTCGAGCGTCTTGGCCTCGTGGGTCGCGCCGAGCATGTTCGCGTCGGTGGAGTACGCCTTCTCGGTGCTGTCCCGGTAGGGCAGGTCGTGGGCGACGAGCCACTCCGACATCTCCTTGCGGCCCCCGAGCTCGTGGACGAAGTCGGCGTCGAGCCACGGCTTGTAGATCCGCAGCGTGGGGTTGGCGAGAAGGCCGTAGCGGTAGAACCGCTCGATGTCGTTGCCCTTGTAGGTCGAGCCGTCGCCCCAGATCGACACGCCGTCGTCCTGCATGGCGCGCACGAGGAGGGTGCCGGTGACGGCGCGGCCGAGGGGCGTGGTGTTGAAGTAGACCTTGCCGCCGCTGCGGATGTGGAAGGCGCCGCAGGCGATCGCGGACAGGCCCTCCTCGACGAGCGCCGAGCGACAGTCGACGAGCCTGGAGATCTCGGCGCCGTACTGCATCGCGCGGGCGGGGACGGTCTCGATCTCGGGCTCGTCGTACTGGCCGAGGTCGGCGGTGTAGGTGCACGGCACCGCACCCCGGTCGCGCATCCAGGCGACGGCCACGGAGGTGTCGAGGCCTCCCGAGAAGGCGATTCCCACGCGCTCACCGACGGGTAGGGAGGTCAGGACTTTGGACACGCGGGACAGCCTAGGGGGCGGTCGGTATGCCGCGTCCCGGTGGACACCGCGGTCTGGGGGACACCGCGGTCTGGGGGACACCGCGGTCTGGGGGACACCGCGGTCTGGGGGACACCGCGGTCTGGGGGACACTGTTCGGCCACCGGACACCCGGGCGTTGCCTGCCGGGCCAGGTGGGCGGCCAGCATCGAGGCCATGAGACGCCTCCTGACCACAGCACTGACCATGGCCGTCGGTGCGAGCCTGGCCGTTCCCTCCCTCGCCACGACCGGCGCCGCAGCATCCCCGGACTCCCATGGCGACGATTCCGCGCCGTCCCGGATGGACACGCCTCTCGTCATCGGCCACCGGGGCGCGTCGGGCTACCGGCCCGAGCACACCCTCGCCTCCTACGAGCTGGCCGCCCGGATGGGCGCGGACTACATCGAGCCCGACCTCGTCTCCACCAAGGACCACATCCTCGTCGTGCGCCACGAGAACGACATCTCGGGGACGACCGACGTCGCCGCCCACCCCGAGTTCGCGGCGCGCCGGACGACCAAGACGGTCGACGGTGAGAGCCTCATGGGATGGTTCACCGAGGACTTCACCCTCGCCGAGCTCAAGACTCTGCGGGCCAAGGAGCGCCTGCCGCAGGTCCGCCAGGAGAACACCCTCTACGACGGGCGGTTCCAGGTGGCCACCTTTGACGAGGTGCTCGCCCTGCGGGCCCGCCTTTCCCGGGAGCTGGGCCGAACCATCGGTATCATCCCGGAGACCAAGCACCCCACCTACTTCCGCGGCATCGGCCTGCCGCTCGAGCCGCTGCTCGTCAAGGCGGTGCGGGCGAACCACCTCGACACGCCCTCGGCCCCGATCGTCGTCCAGTCCTTCGAGCTCAACAACCTCGTGGCCCTGCGCGAGTCGTTCGGGTTCCGGGCCAAGGAGGTCTTCCTCACGGGGACGACGGGCAAGGGCTTCGGTGACACCCAGACGTATGCCGCGCTGCTCACGCCCGCGGGTCTGAAGTTCATCAGCCGCTGGGTCACCTCGATCGGTCCCGACAAGAACCAGGTCATCCCGAGGAGGGCGGACGGCACGCTCGGCGCGCCGACGACGCTCGTGGCGGACGCGCATGCGGCCGGCCTCACGGTGACGCCCTACACCTTCCGGGCCGAGAACACGTTCCTGCCGACCACCCTGCGGGTCGGGACGATCCCGGCCGACTTCGGCCGGGCCATCGACGAGGACGTCACCTACATGCGGACCGGCATCGACGGTCTCTTCTGCGACCAGCCCGACATCTGCGTCGAGGCGCGCAAGGAGCTCCGCGCCACGGCGCGCTGACGGCACCAGTGACGGCGGGCCCCCCAGACCCGCGACCCCACCGACGCGTGCGCCGGTGGGGTCCCGGGTATGCAGGGCTCATGGCATCCACGATCGGACGAGGACTCCTGGCCGGCGCTGTCGGCACGACCCTGCTCAACGCGGCCACCTACCTCGACATGGCGCTGACCGACCGAGCACCCAGCAGCGCGCCCGCGCAGACCACGAGCCGGGCGCTGGCAAGGCTCGGCGTGAGCCCGCCACCTGGGAGGAACCGCCCCGAGGCGTACGGCGCGGTGGCCGGGATCGCTGCCGGGCTCGGCGTCGGCGTGGTGGCGGCCGTGGCGCGCCGGGCTGGGGTGCGGCTGCCGGCACCGGTCGGCGCGGCGGCTGTGGGCGCCCTCGCGATGGCGGCCGCAGATGCCCCAATGGCGGCTCTCGGCGTGCGTGACCCACGTGGGGGGAGCGCCGCGGACTGGACGCGCGACGTCGTGCCGCACCTCGTCTACGGGATCGGGGTGCGGTGGACGCTGGACCGCACCGAGCCCCGCGCCACGGCGTCTCCGGCCGACAGCGCTGCCCCCGGGATCGAGGCAGGTCCAGCCGCCAGCCCGTTCCGGGCTCTGGTGAAGAGCCTCCTCGTGGGTGTGGCCGCAGGCGGCCGGTCGTCACTGGGTCTCGCAGCGCCGCTGCTCACCGCCCGCGCGCCGCGGGTGCGGCTCGCCGGCGCGGCCGTGGTGGCGGCGGAGCTCGTCGGCGACAAGCTGCCCAGCACGCCGAGCCGGCTGGAGAGCGGTCCGCTGCTGGGTCGGGCCGGAGCAGGCGCAGTGAGCGGCGCGTTTGTGGCGGCCCGGGGAGGACATCCGGCCCGCGCCCTCGTCGGAGCCGTCCTCGGTGTGACCGGAGCCGTCGCCGGGTCGGTGCTCGGCGCTGCCTTCCGTGAGGTGGCGGCGGGCCACGGCTGGACGTGGCAGGCCGCGCTCGCCGAGGACGCCGCCGCACTCGGGCTGGCCGCCTACGCCCTGAGCTGAGGGTCCGGCCGCCGCCCGGGGCTCTCTTGCCTGCCCTGGACCGCGCCTGACCGCCTGGACCGCAGCGACGTGCCCCCGGCCGGGCTGCCTCGGGAGCGATTGGGGAGGGCTGACCGCGCTGGAACGAGGTCAACCCTCCCCGATCTCGGCGAACGGCGGCCCAACCGCACCGGTGGGTGCGGTCAGACCGACGCGGTCCCGGGCGAGGGGCCCGAAGGTCAGCTCTCGCCGCCGGCGTTGCCGGAGGTACCCGCGGTGACGTCGAGGAGGCGGTACTTCTCCGCCGCCTGCACGGCATACTCGGTCGGCACCTCGCCCCGCTTGGCGAGCATCTGGAGCGTCCGCACCGCGAGCGACGGGCCGTCGATGTGGAAGAAGCGGCGCGCCGCCTGGCGGGTGTCCGAGAAGCCGAAGCCGTCGGCACCGAGCGACATGAAGTCGCCGGGCACGTAGGGCGCGATCTGGTCCTGGACCGCCCGCATGTAGTCGGATACGGCGAGGACCGGTCCGGGCCGCTCGCCGAGCTGCCGGGTCACCCACGGGACGCGCGCCCCCTTGTCGGGGTGGAGGAACTCCTGCTCCTCGCACGCCATCCCGTCTCGGCGCAGCTCGCTCCACGAGGTCACCGACCACACGTCGGCCGCGACCCCGAAGTCCTGGGCGAGCAGCCCCTGGGCCTCGAGTGCCCACGGCACCCCGACCCCCGAGGCCAGCAGCTGGGCACGGACCGGCTCGTGCTGCCAGCCCTCGGTCTTCGCCGGGGCGAGGAGGTACATGCCCTTGACGATGCCCTCGACGTCGACGCCCTCGGGCTCCATAGGCTGAACCTGTGGCTCGTTGTAGACGGTGAGGTAGTAGACGACGTTCTCGGGGTCGTCGCCGAACATCCGGCGCAGGCCGTCCTTGACGATGTGGGCGATCTCGTAGCCGTAAGCCGGGTCGTAGGACACCACGGCGGGGTTCGTCGCCGCGAGGAGCGGGGAGTGGCCGTCGGCGTGCTGGAGCCCCTCGCCGGTGAGCGTGGTCCGGCCGGCCGTGGCGCCGACGAGGAAGCCGCGGGTCATCTGGTCGGTCGCCGCCCAGATCGAGTCCCCGGTGCGCTGGAACCCGAACATGGAGTAGAAGATGTAGATCGGCACCATTGGCTCGCCGTGCGTGGCGTAGGAGGTTCCGGCGGCCGTGAACGCCGCGAGCGAGCCCGCCTCGTTGATGCCGAGGTGGAGGATCTGCCCGCTCACCGACTCGCGGTAGGCCAGCATGAGGTCGTGGTCGACGGGGGTGTAGTTCTGCCCGTGCGGGTTGTAGATCTTGATCGTCGGGAAGAACGAGTCCATGCCGAAGGTGCGGGCCTCGTCGGGGATGATCGGCACGACGCGCTTGCCGAACTCCTTGTCGCGCATGAGGTCCTTGAGCAGCCGGACGAACGCCATCGTCGTGGCGATCTCCTGCTTGCCGGAGCCCTTCTTCATCTGCGCGTAGGCGTCGTCGGACGGCAGCTTGAGCGACTCGTGCTGGACCCGACGGGCCGGGAGGTCGCCGCCGAGCACGGCCCGCCGCTCGAGCATGTACTGGATCGCCGGGTCCTCGGGTCCGGGGTGGAAGTACGGCGGCCGGTAGGGGTCGGCCTCGAGCTGCTCGTCGGTGATGGGGATGCGCAGCTTGTCGCGGAACCCCTTGAGGTCCTCCAGGGTGAACTTCTTCATCTGGTGGGTGGCGTTGCGTCCGGCGAAGTGGGTGCCGAGGCCGTAGCCCTTGATCGTCTTCGCGAGGATGACGGTCGGCTGACCGGTGTGCTCGACGGCGGCCTTGTATGCGGCATACACCTTGCGGTAGTCGTGACCGCCCCGCTTGAGGTTCCAGATGTCGGCGTCGGTGAAGCTCTCGACCATCTTGCGCGTGCGCGGGTCGCGGCCGAAGAAGTGCTCGCGCACCCAGGCCCCGTCGTTGGCCTTCATCGTCTGGTAGTCGCCGTCGCTCGTCTGGTTCATGACGTGGATGAGCGCGCCGTCGCGGTCGGCGGCGAGGAGCGGGTCCCAGCCGCGGCCCCAGATGACCTTGATGACGTTCCAGCCGGCACCCCGGAAGAACGCCTCCAGCTCCTGGATGATCTTGCCGTTGCCGCGCACCGGCCCGTCGAGGCGCTGGAGGTTGCAGTTGATGACGAAGGTGAGGTTGTCGAGCTCCTCGTTGGCGGCCAGCTGCAGGACGCCGCGCGACTCGGGCTCGTCCATCTCGCCGTCACCGAGGTAGGCCCACACGCGCTGGTCGGAGGTGTCCTTCAGGCCTCGGTTGTGGAGGTACTTGTTGAACTGGGCCTGGTAGATCGCGTTCATCGGCCCGATGCCCATGGACACCGTCGGGAACTGCCAGAAGGAGGGCGCGAGGCGGGGGTGCGGGTAGGACGGCAGGGCGCGCACGGTGCCGTCGACGACGTGGCTCTTCTCCTGGCGGAACCCGTCGAGGTCGTCCTCGCCGAGCCGGCCCTCGAGGAAGGCGCGGGCGTACACGCCGGGGGAGGCGTGGCCCTGGAAGAAGACCTGGTCGCCGCCGCCGGGGTGGTCGGCGCCGCGGAAGAAGTGGTTCATCCCGACCTCGTAGAGGGTCGCTGCGGAGGCGTAGGTCGAGATGTGGCCGCCGACGCCGACGCCCGGCCGCTGCGCCCGGTGCACGAGGACGGCGGCGTTCCAGCGCACGAAGCGCCGGTACTCCCGCTCGACGTCCTCGTCGCCGGGGAACCACGGCTCCTGCTCGGGGCTGATGGTGTTGATGTAGTCGGTCGCCGTCAGCGAGGGCACCCCGACCTGCAGCTCACGGGCCCGCTCGATGAGCTTGAGCATGATGTAACGCGCCCGGGTGCGACCCACACCGTCGACGACCCCGTCGAGCGACTCGAGCCACTCCCGGGTCTCGTCCGGGTCGGTGTCGGGGAGCTGGCTCGGGATGCCGTTGAGGATGGGCCCGGCTTCCTGTCGTGCCACGGGGAGGTCCTTTCTCGCGCACCGGTCCGGGTTGGGTCCGGGTCGGAACCATCCTCTACCCCGGATGGCTCGTTCGTCACACCGAGGGGTGGTCGGCTCCAGCCTCCGGCACGCTTGAAGTGGGTATGCCGTGATGCCCGGCCGGGTGACCGAGGAGCCGCTCCGAGCCGGAGTAGACGGTGATCCGTGGCGGTCGCACGAAGCCGACGAGCGTCATCCCGGTGTCCCGCGCGAGCTGGATCGCCAGCGACGATGCCGCGGACACCGCGGCCAGCACGGGGATCCCGGCGACGAACGCCTTCTGCGTCAGCTCGAAGCTGGCCCGGCTGCTGACGACGAGCACGTGCCCCGTCAGGGGCAGCCGACCCTCGCGGGCGGCCCAGCCGACGACCTTGTCCACCGCGTTGTGGCGCCCGACGTCCTCGCGCACGACGAGGAGGTCGCCCGTGGGGGTGAACAGCCCAGCAGCGTGCAGGCCTCCGGTGCGCTCGAAGACCCGCTGCCTCTCTCTGAGCCGTGCCGGGAAGGTCGCGAGGAGGGCGGGGTCGACGTGCGTGGCGTCCGTGGCCACGGCATACCGGCCGGTGCGCCTCAGCGCCTCGATGCTCGCCGTGCCGCACACCCCGCAAGCGCTCGACGTGACGAAGCTGCGGACCGCCTCGGTGGGGACGGGGACCCCGGGCGCGAGGGTGACGTCGACGACGTTGTAGGTCGGCGACCCGGTCTCGTCTGCGTCGAGGCAGTGCATGAGCCGCTGCACGTCGGCCGCGTCGTGGACCAGCCCCTCGGCGATGAGGAAGCCGAGGGTGAGGTCGAAGTCGTCGCCCGGCGTGCGCATCGTCACGGTGAGCGGACGACCGGCGACCCGCACCTCCAGCGGCTCCTCGACGGTGACGGTGTCGGGCAGGCGCACGACCTGCGGCGACCGCGGGTCGCTCACGTCGATGCGCACCGCCGGCGCCCGCAGCGTCACCCGTCCCATCGACTCACTGTAGGGCGGTCGGGGACATCGCGGTCGAGGGGGGCGGATGGGCTCCGTCTGGCGAACTGAGGCCGGGGAGCCTAGAGTCCGGACTGGTGCGCCATCGCAGGCCGTCTTTGCCACAATGGCCTACACGGCACCGTGCTGGTGCGCAATCGGGGGCTCGACGCGGGTCACCCATGAACTGGAGGGGTATGACAGTGGCTACGACCGCGCAAGCGGCGTCGACGGCCTCGCCGCTCGCGAAGCTGGGGTTCAGCCAGGGGCAGATCGTGCTCGAGCTGGGCTACGACGCCGATGCGGATGACGACCTGAGGTTCGCGATCGAGGACGTCACGATGACCGACCTCGAGGACGAGGACTACGGCGACGTCGCGGACGCCGTCCTCATCTGGTTCCGCGACGGGGACGACGACCTGGTGGACACCCTCGTGGACGGCCTGACCAACCTGGGGGAGGGCGGTTTCCTCGTGCTGTGCACCCCCAAGGCCGGGCGCCACGACCACGTGGAGGCGAGCGACATCGAGGAGTCGGCCGTCACGGCGGGCCTGCACACGGCCGGGAGCGTGAACGTGGCGCAGGACTGGGCCACGACCCGACTGGTGGCTCCCAAGGGCCAACGGCGCTGAGTCGGCCCGTCTGCGACGCGTGCGCGATCCCGCTGCGGCCCGAACCGTGGCAGCAACCGGGTCGTCGTTCCCTGCTGGCACACTTGGCCGTATGACCGAGCCCACCCCACCCGTCGCAGTCGGCGCCCCGGCGCCCGGGTTCACCCTCCTTGACCAGCATGGGCAGCGCATCTCGCTGGCGGACTACGCCGGCTCGAAGCACGTCCTCCTCGTCTTCTACCCCTTCGCGTTCTCGGGCATCTGCACCGGCGAGCTGCGTGAGGTGCGCGACGGGCTGCACGACTTCGAGGGCGACGACATCCAGGTGCTGGCCATCTCGTGCGACTCGATGTACGCGCTGCGGGCGTGGGCCGACGCGGAGGGGCACTTCTTCCCGCTGCTCAGCGACTTCTGGCCGCACGGTGAGGTGGCCCGGTCCTACGGGGTGTTCTCGCAGGAGAACGGGTTCGCGATCCGCGGCACGTTCCTCGTCGACCGAGACGGCGTCGTGCGGTGGAGCTTGGTGAACGGTCCCGGTGAGCGCCGTGACTTCTCGGGCTACCGGGAGGCGTTGGCGCAGCTGCGCAGCGTCGCCCCCCGGGTCTGACAGACTTCTGTCCCGCGCCTCCGGGTGGGCGTTCAGTGCGACCACCCCAGCGGGCCAGGGCCTGTAGCTCAGCTGGTAGAGCACCGCGTTTACACCGCGGCTGTCGTCGGTTCGATCCCGGCCGGGCCCACGGTGATCCCAGTCGGTGGCCGGGTCGACTCGGCGCCTCAGCCGCCCGGCGTCCACGTCGGATGACCGCGTCGGCAGACGCCGACTTGTCAACCCACGGTGCCCGAAAGCTGAGCGTCAGGGCTTGACCACCGCCTCGTAACGAAGCGCGACCCTGATCGCCGACAGGCCTGAGAGGTCGACCATGGCCTCGGTGACGACCGCCGGCTCGATGCTGACCCGCCACTGCGTGGCCACGGCCCGGCGCCAGAAGTGCTGGACCCGGTCGTCATCCACGGCGGCCGCTCCGACCGCCGTGCCGGTGGCGCCGGTGGTGGCGACCTCGACGAGCTCGAGCCGTGGCTCCAGCACCTGGGTGAGCGCGGAACCGTCCTCGAGAAGGTAGCTGCACCGGCCACCGTGGGTGAGGCCGACGGAGAACGACGGAGTCGCCGCGTGGACCCCGTCGAGGGCCAGCGCGGCCTTGGTCACGGTCGCCCTGAAGCGGTCGCCGACGAGGTCCTCGGGACGGACCTCGAACGTCGCCGACAGCTGCTGGCGGAACTGGGCGAGGACGCCCGGGTCGTTGATCGTCACGTAGTGCGTGGCCTCCTGGACGGTCGGCGTGCGTCCGGCGTCGAAGTCGGCCTTGAGCTGGGTCGGGGTGAGGTCCGCTTCGCTCAACGAGAGCCGGCTGGCATAGGCGGCGTCGTCGACGAAGCCGTCGGCGTAGTCCGCCTCGACGTCGGGGTGCACGTGCCAGCGGTCCATGGCCATCGCGGCGGACTCGTCCGTCAGCCGGTAGATCTCCACGGCCCGGGCCGCAGCGAGCTTCTCGCGCAGCATGACGTCGCCGAAGCGCCGGACGATCCGCAGCAGGCTCTGTGCCGTCTCACGCTGGACCGAGGTGTCGCCGCGGGCACGCTCGTACAAGACGGCATACCGCGCTTCGTCCGCCACCGCGGCCTGCTGACGCTGCCGGGCGATCGCGGCCTGGCGGCTCGCGGACGCGAACCGCTCCCGGGCCACGAGCACCTCCTGGAGCCGCTGGGCCAGCTCCTTGACCAGCGCCTTGAGCGTCGCGTCGCCGCTGGCCGAGTCGAGGTCCCTGACGAAGGTGGCGAAGCTGATGACGGCATGGCCGGCGTCGTCTGCGACGGATGCCCAGGAGACGTCGCCGCTCGAGGTCACCAAGCCCTTCAACCCGGTCACGGCCTTGCCGCCCGAGCCGACCGCCGCGGTGAGCACGGAGATCTCGGCACCCGACACGCCGACGCTGGTGTTGCCGAGCACCATGTAGTCGGGAACCGAGCTGACCAGCTTGCCCGCGGCCGGCTCGTAGAGCGACAGGACGAAGCCGACCACCTTGAACAGCCCCACTACGACGATGCCACCCCAGTCGATGGGCGCCTGCAGATCGTTGCGTCGTCGCTCGGCCTCCGCTGCCGCCGCGGACCACAGGGCGCGGATGCCGTCCAGCTCGCGCTGAGCGGCCGCAACGTCGGCGTCGGCCGCGAGCACCGAGCTCCCAAGCGTGCGCCGACTCGACTCGAGCGCGCGCAGCTCGACGGCGAGCCGCGCCTCACCGAACGATGCCGCGGACGCCGACCGCACGAGATCCTTGGCATCCTCGAACAGGGGGTCGACCCAGGTGCGGTAGGAGTCGAGCGCGGCCTGCATTCGGTCGAAGTCCGGGAGGACGTCGAGGTTGCGCGGCAGGCCGAGCACGGTGTCACCGTTGCGGAACTGGGCCCGGAGGCGCTCCGCGGCCGGGTCGCCCCCGGTCGCTGCCCCCACGAGGTCGAGCTGGCCGAGGACCGACCCGGCCTCGTCGGGCGTCGGCGTCCCTCGCACCTGCCGGTACCGGTACTCCGCGGTGCCGAGCCAGTGCGCGGCCGCGGCGTCGAGGTCGGCGCCCAGCGTCGACCGGACCACGGCCCAGAACGCCGTCGGCTCGAGCACGCCGGAGGCCGCGCTGCCGGCCAGCCCGGTCGGACCCGCCCCCCCGCTCAGGCCGTCGGCGGCACCGTTGCGTCGCCGGCCGTCCCTGCCGATCGCCCCCTGACCTCCCATGCCCCCGGTGCCGCCGGCGCCTCCCATGCCCCCCGCGGCGACCGCCGATGCGGTGGCACCCTCCACCCAGTGGACCGTGGCGCTGCCGCCGGGGCCGCCCGGTCCACCGGCGCTGCCCGGCCCCCCGGGCGTGGGAGGGTCGAAGGTGACGACCGGCTTCCCGCGGGCGTCGACGTCGTCGGTCCTGATCTCGTCGTCGCCTGCGGCGCCGTCGGCCCCACGTGCCCCGGCGCCTCCGGAGGCGCGAACCGTGACGGGGTGCGTCAGCGACCGGGCGAAGACGGTCGCGGTACGGCCCGCTCCGGGCGTGGCACCTGAGGTGCTCGCCGCGTCACCCGAGACGTCCACGATGAGCCCCGGCGCGTCGACGACGTCGGCGAGCACGGTGAGGCCGAGCTGCAGGGCTGGGTCTGCGGGATCCCGCAGGTCGAGCACGTAGTCGGGGCCGGCCGAGAGGCGGTACGCCGCGACGACCAGTGTGTCGCCGGACCGCAGCCCCCGCTTCCTGGCGAAGGCGAGCAGCTTCTGCTCGGTGGACTCGGTGAGGACGATGGACTCTCGGACGTAGAGTGCGCGCGCCATGGACGGTTCCTGTCTCGGTGGGAGGCCGGGCGGGTGTGCCGCCCGACCCGGTGTGCGTCGGAGACGCCGGGGCTCCGGCGCTCGACACGACGGTCCCTTGACCCGGGGGTTCGGGTCGATGGTGGGGGCGCGAGTCCGGTGGGGCGGTCCGCACCACCGTGTCGGAGCGGTTTGCCTCACCCCGTCATGGAGTCGAGGAAGAGCAGCACCGCCTTGACCCGGCGGTTGCTCGCCGGGTCCTCGAGCAGGTCGAGCTTCGCGAAGATCGAGTTGATGTGCTTCTCGACCGCGCGGACCGTGACGAAGTGCGCGGCCGCGATGCCGGTGTTGGACATCCCCGCCGCGACCGCGGCGAGGATCTCCCGCTCCCGGGCTGTGAGCCGGTGCAGGGGGGACGACCCTGACCTCGCGCCGGCCGTGACCATCGCCTCCACGACGACGGGGTCGATGCGGGACGAGCCCGCCGCGACCGCACGGATGGCCCCGACGAGCTCCCCCGAGGAGGCGATCCGCTCCTTGAGGAGGTAGCCGCGGCCGGCGCTGCCCTCGGCGATCAGGGTCATGAGGTAGACGGGATCGCTGAACTGGGACAGCACGACGACGCCGGTCCGCGGGCGGGTATGCCGCAGCGCCGTCGCGGCGACGATGCCCTCGTCACTGAAGCCCGGCGGCATACGGATGTCCGTGACGACGACATCCGGATCGGTCCGCTCGACGGCGGCGAGGAGGTCAGGGAGAGTGCCGCAGGTCGCCACCACCTCGAGGTCCGGTTCCATGGCGACGAGAGACTCGACACCCGCGCGCACGAGGACGTGGTCCTCGGCGACGAGGACGCGGGTGAGCGCCATCAGCCAAGGATAGGGACCGGGCCGGCGCTCAGCGTCGCGTGGCCGCCGCTATCGCAGCGGCCCGTAAGGCAAGGAAGAGCCCGCTGCCGATGATGGTCAGGGCGAGGAAGAGCCAGAGGCTCCCGCGCTCCAGGGCGATGTCTCCGAGCTTGCTGAACACCAGGATCACCGCGACCATGACGACGATGCCGATGAGCAGTTCCATGAGGAGTCCTCTCGCGTTGTTTCGGACCACGCCAGCCGCGCGGGCTGGGGTGTCCAGCGAGTCCAGCGTGCCCGGAGCGCGGACGGGCGTCCTCAGTGGTGGCGCCCGCCGTCGGGTGTGGCGATCCACACCCCTCGTCGGTGCGGAGACCCGTGGTGCTGGCACCACTGACGGGCGGTGGCGCCGGTGCGAGCATGGGCCCATGGCAGCCTCGGACGTGGTCGCGGTCCTCGTCGTGGATGACGCCGCCGCGTTCCGCCACGCGACGGCGGACGTCGTCGACGCCCTCGGCGGCTTCCGGGTCGCGGGTCTCGCCGACAGTGGCGAGCAGGCCCTGGAGCTGCTGCGGTCGACGTCTGTCGACCTCGTCCTCATGGACGTCGTCATGCCGGGGATCGGCGGGGTCGGAGCCGCGAGGTCCATCCACGCGCAGCGCCCGGACGTGCGGATCGTGCTGCTCTCGGCGCACGCGCGGGACGAGCTGCCAGACCTGACGGCCGAGTGCCAATGGTGTGTCTTCTGCCCGAAGGAGGACTTCGGCCCCGACGTTCTGGAGGCGTTGTGGCGGGCGCTCGACGGGGCCTAGCGCAGGCCGGGAGCGCGCCAGGTGTCGACCCGCGGCCCAGGGACCCGTCCCGGGCCTTCAGGGACGCCGGGAGGCTGGTGACCTTCGCCCGGGTCGATGCCGCGGCGGTGGTCGTCTCCATCCTCGGCCTGGTCACGCTGCGGATCCTCGTCGTCGACAGCGACTGGATCGCGGTGGTCGTCGCCATGCTGGGTGTCACCGCCGGGGTGCTCGCCTCGGCCGCGGTGGTCGCACCGACCCGACCGGTGGCCGCCGTGGTGCTCGTGGCCATCGCGAACTGGGGGATCGGCATTGCCGTGACGGTGCTCGTCCCGTTCGCGCTGACGATCCTCCCCATCGCGCTGCTCCTGCCGGTGCTCCTCGCCGTGACGTGGCTCGACCGCGTTCAGATGGAGGCGATGCTCGCCGCCACCCTGGCCGTGGCGGTGGTCGTCGCGCTGGCCGGTCGGCTGTCGTCCGGCGTGGGTCTCGAGAGCAAGGCGCCGACCTGGGTGCTCGTGGCGCTGACCGTTGCGTTCATCCCGCTGTGCACCGGGCTGGCCTGTTACGTCGGCTGGCAGAACCACCGGCGCCTGTCCTCGCGGGCTCGGGCGTTGCAGGAGTCGCGGGTGCGGTTGGTGGCGGCGACGGACCGGGAGCGGCGTCGGATCGAGCGGGACCTGCATGACGGGGCTCAGCAGCGGCTGGTGGCGGTGGCGGTGCGGCTGCGGGTCGTGGCG